>DASSNL010000062.1:0-3561 GCA_035688075.1 Gemmatimonadaceae bacterium | reverse complement strand
CAGACCTGACCCCACCTCTCGCTACTCGAGGAGCGAGGCGAAGCGCTGGAGGTAGAGCGGCCAGCCGTTCTCGGACTCGACGCCGTGACGCATCGACTCCCAACCCGCGCCGTGACGGTCCAGGTTGCGGTGCTCGAGCTCGACGCGCGTCCGGTCCGGTGCTTCGGGGATGAAGCGGACTTCGACTTCGCTGGTTTTCTCGAGATCAGTCTCGATCTGCCATCGCGGGCTGATGTCCCAACTGATCACGACGCGGTGCGGCGGCTCGTAGGCGAGTACGCGCGCCCAGCGACATTCGCTTCCATCCACCCCGCGGTCGTACACGTGCCCGCCCACGCGCGGCTCGAAGACGGTCTCTGCGATGTCGACGCCGAGCATGTTGTGCTCGCGCGGTTTGATCCGATCGAACTGCTCCGTGAAGACCCGGAACGCCCGCTCGACGGGCGCCGCGACGACTATCTGCATCTGCACCGACGTATCCCGCGCCTGTGTGGTCATGGAGTACCTCCGTCTGGTTGTTCGACGATCTCTTTGTAAGTCGTCAGGGCATGACGCCAGAACCGGTCGAGCTGAGCGCGCAGCGCCTTCAGGCCGTCCGGGTCGACGTAGTAGATGCGGCGATTGCCGGCGGGCCGGTCGGCCACCAGCCCCGCGTCCTTCAGCACCCTGAGGTGCTGCGAGACCGCCGGACGGCTGACCGGGAATTCCGCGGCGAGCTCTCCCACCGCCCGCGGACGCTCGGCGAGGCGCTCGAAGATCGCGCGCCTCGTCCCGTCTCCCAGGGTCGCCAGGGCATCAAGATGGAAAGTGTTCACTTACGGTAAGTTACTACTTACCAATGTAGCCGTCAAGCGGGAGGCGGGGCCTGGTCTGGAACCGTGAATCGATACGTGGCTTGCCACTTGTATCAATTCACGATTCCAGACCTGACCCCTACTCTTATGCGACGTGTACGGTATCGCGTGGCTACGAGCCTCGACGGCTACATCGCCGGGCCGCGCGGCGAGATCGATTGGATCATCCCGGATCCCACCATCGATTTCGCCTCGCTCTACTCCGGCTTCGATACGGTCCTGCTGGGGCGCCACACGTACGAGCTCACTCGACAGCCGGGCGCACCAGCGTGGCCGGCGGGGTGGCGCGTATACGTGTTCTCACGCACGCTCGATCCGGTGGAGCACCCGGCCGTCACGGTCGTCGGCAAGGACGCGGGTGCCACCGTAACCGCGCTTCGCGCGCAGTCGGGCCGCGACATCTGGCTCTTCGGCGGAGGAAAACTCTTCGCCAGCCTGCTCGCCGCGAACGTGGTCGACCAGGTGGAGGTGGCGGTCATGCCCGTTCTGCTCGGGCGCGGCATACCGCTGGTGGCCGATGAGGGCCCGCACACCCGGTTGACGCTGACGCGCTCGGACTCGCACCCCAGCGGAATCGTGAGTCTCCACTATGATGTGAGGACTCATGTCGATTCCGGCGCCTCCCATTCGACGTGAAGGTAGAGCAGCGGAAGATGCGCCGTTCGTCCGGAGCCACCGTCGCTGTGCTCGCGAACCACTTACCGACCGAGGGAGACACGACCATGCGGTACATGATGTTCATCAAGCATCCCAGTGACTACGATCCCACCGCCGTCCCGCCCGCGCTCTTCGGCGCGATGGGCGAGTTCGTCGAGGAGTACGCGAAGAAGGGAGTATTCATCGACGGCGCCGGGCTGCAGCCGCTGTCGAAGGGCACGCGCGTTCGCCTTTCCCGTGGAAAGCTCGAGGTGAGGGATGGCCCTTTCAGCGAAGCCAAGGAAGTCGTTGGCGGCTACGCGCTCTGCGAGTGCGCGACGCACGAGGAGGCCGTGGATCTCGCCACGAAGTTCATGGAGCTGCATCGCATCCACTGGCCCGAATTCGAGGGAGAGTCCGAGCTCCGTCCGCTCGAGGAGATGCCCGGGTAGTCGCGCTCCGCTGCCAGCCGATCTCATTGGTGCGGGCGCGAGGTAGCGGCCACCGCCAGTTGGATGCGCATCCAGCTGGCGGTGGCCGCTGGCTATTCGGCACCCGGAACGTCCAACGCTACTGTCACTCCGCGGCTCACGCTCCCGTAGGGTTGCACACGCGTGCGCCTCGGGCATCATTCCTCCGGAACCACCATCCTGGAGATCGGACCGTGAGAGCAAATCGAGTCGTTTCCTCGGTTGCGATGTTCGCAACCGCCGCCCTCCCGATTGTCACTCTCGCCTTCTGCGCCGACACCCAGGCGAGCGATTCCGTCGCCGAACGAGAGCGGGCGGTCGAGAGCGGCCTGTTGCCTGGCGTCCTCGTCGCGGGCGACTCCGTACCGACCTACTCGATCGCGGCGCGGATGGAGCACTACAAGGTGCCGGGCATCAGCATCGCGGTGATCAACGACGGCAAGATCGAGTGGGCCAGGGGCTACGGCGTGCAGGAGGTCGGAAGCAGCGATTCCGTCACTGCATCGACTCGCTTCCAGGCCGCGTCGATCAGCAAGCCGGTCGCCGCCACCGCCGCGCTCCGGCTCGTGGAGGAGGGGAAGCTGAAGCTCGACGCCAATGTGAACGATGAGCTGAAGTCGTGGCGCGTGCCCGATAACAAGTTCACCGCGAAGCAGCCCGTCACGCTCGCCGAGATTCTCTCGCACACGGCAGGTCTCACCGTGCACGGTTTCCCCGGCTACGCGGCGGGCGAGAAAGTGCCGAGCCCAGTGGATGTACTGGACGGGAAGGGGAACACCGATCCCGTACGAGTCGACACCGTGCCGGGGAGCATCTGGCGCTACTCCGGCGGCGGCTACACGGTCGCGCAGGTGCTCATCCACGATGTGACGGGCGAGACGTTCGCCGCGGCGATGAAGCGGCTGGTGCTCGACCCGCTCGAGATGAAGCAGAGCACCTACGACCAGCCGCTTCCAGAGCAGTTGGCGGATTCCGCCGCCGTCGCGTACCGGTCGAATGGAAATGCGGTGGAGGGACGGTGGCACACCTACCCGGAGCGGGCAGCCGCTGGTCTATGGACCACGCCCTCGGATCTCGCGCGTTTCGCTCTCGGAATTCGCGCCGCTTACCTGGGTGAGGATGGTGCCATCCTGAAGCAGCCGACGGCGCGGCAGATGCTGACCGAGCGCATGGGAGGCTACGGACTCGGCGTGGCCGTGGAGGGAGCTGGCGACAGTCTCCGATTCAGTCACGGCGGCGCGAACGAGGGGTACCGCGCGTTCTTCGTTCTGTATCCCGCCACGGGCGACGGAGTAGCCGTGATGACCAACTCCGATGCCGGCGTCGCGCTGTACATGGAGGTGGTGCGCGCGGTGGCCAGGGCGTATGGCTGGCCTGACTTCAAGCCGGAGACGCGAACGGTAGTCCAGGTCGCGCCGGATGTGATCGAGCGGTACGTCGGCGACTACGTGCTGGATGAGGATTTCGTGATCTCGATAACTCGCGATGGCGGGCAGCTCTTCGCCTCGTACCCGGGACAACCGAAGGCCCGCCTCCTGGCGGAGTCCGAGACGCAGTTCTTCCCGGAAGGGAATCCGCTGAGGCTCACGTTCGAGCGGAAC
>DASSNL010000046.1:0-9653 GCA_035688075.1 Gemmatimonadaceae bacterium | reverse complement strand
GAATCGTGAATCGATATATCGATTCACGATTCCAGACCTGACCCCGCCGCGCCTACACCCTGCACCGCCTCGACCTCTCTATGAGCCGGTAGAACCCCGAGTCGCTCACCGGGCGATAGCCGATCTTCTGATAGATGGAGTTGGAGATGGGGTTCGACAGATCGGTGTACAGGCAGCAGAAGTCGTTGCCCTCGTCCAGCAGACGCTGGCTGAGCGCGGCCACGCACGCCGACGCGTAACCCTGCCCGCGCGACTCGGGCGGCGTGTACACGAAGTTCACGCGCACGCCGTGCGGCGTCTTCCCCGCCCAAGCGGCCATGGTGCGCGGACCATCGTCGTCCCACACGTAGAGCCGTCCGCGCCGCAGCCGCTCGGAGACGAGCGCTTCCGAGTCGCCGACCTCGCGTACCTCCATCAGGAAGCCCGATATCCAGCCGGCGAGCAGCGCCGACTCGGCGGCGTTTGCCTGACGCAGCTCGCCACGTGGAGGTGACGCGGGCGGGATCACCTCTCGCAGCTCGAAGATCCGCTGGCTCACCGTGCGCATCGCGCGCGCACCGCGGAGCGCCGCCAGCTCATCCGCGAAGAGCCGAGCGCTCGGCTCGGGCCCGAGCACGCCGAGGAGAGTGGGTGCCACCGATTGGACGTCCGCCGCGAGCACCGCCAGCGCATCGTTGCGAGTTGCGCGCGTGATCCCGAGCTTCGTCCGCAGCGTGCGCAGGGCGGCCACGCAGATGTCATTCTCGTCGCGGACCACCGCCAGGTACGGCGTCACCGCGAGCCCGGAGTCGTCGACCACGAGCTCGTGCGCGATGCCGAGTATCAGCGAGTTCTCCACCTCGGCGCGGAGGAGAAACGGCTCGGCCGCATCGAGGAACTCACGAGCAGTGGGGTAGCGGGTCACATCCATGGTTCACGACACGGTCAGAACTTTTGGTGACACCTCATCCGCATGGACGTGAACGACGAACACGGAGGGCACGCTGTTTCTTCGAGTGCGCCTGATGCCCAAATGTACGCTGTACACCTGGCCTACCTGTTACCCGCCCCTACCTGTGGCTCCGGATACGCCTTCTTCAACGCCACCTCGTAGTCCGCGAAGAGTCCCTCGATCGCCTCGAACTCCCGCTTGACGGCGGCGCGGTACTCGGCGTTCGTGGCAAAGTCGTAGAGGAGCGCCGTCATCGCCTGCGCATCTACCATGAAACCCTGATGCCCCACATCCGTGAGCGCGTCAGCCTCCATCTGATAGGTGTGGTTGGCCGCGGTGGACGAGTAGGCGCTGAATCCCACGCCCGGGATCGCGCTCGATACGCTCCCTGTCTCCTCGTAGCCTTGCGGCTTCCCGGGCTCCTCGACCGCGTTCTTCGCTCCGTAGCGCTTCATGTAGGCGAAGCCGAGCTCGGAGAGCGTGGCCACGGAGATGCCGTCGCGCGCCTTGCCGTAGTGATCGATGTCCACCTTCGTCCCCGTCCCCAGCGCGGCGGCGCGCGCGGCGTCGTCGACTACCTTCTGCACCTGCGCGAGGTACACGTCGTCGGGGTAGCGTACGTAGAAGTCGGCCACTGTTTTGTCGGGAACTACGTTGGGCGCGGCGCCGCCCTCCACGATGACCCCCTGAATGCGCGTCTCGGGACGGAGGTTGCTGCGCATCCCGTCGATGTTATTGAAGAGGTGGATCACCGCGGTCAGCGCGTTGCGTCCGTTCCAGGCGGTGAGCTGGTGAGCGGGGGCGCCCGTGAAGGTGTACTTCACGCCGTTGATGTTCATGCAGCAGGTACCGAAGCCCGGAGCGGGACGCGAGGTACGCGTGCTCGAGTGACTGCGCACGATCACGTCCATGCCTCGGAAGACCCCAGCATCGAACATCACGGCCTTGGCGTTGGGTGGCATCATCTCTTCGCCCGGCGTGCCGAAGACGATGATGCTCCCCGCTTTCCCGCTCCGCTCCAGCCATTCGGCCATCGCCACGGCAGCGGCGATGCCAACCGGACCCTGCGCGCTGTGCTGGTCGCCGTGGAACGGACCCTTCGTTCCGCGGAGCGCGTCGTACTCCACGATCACGCCCAGCTCAGGCGCGCCGCGGTTCCCCGTGTAGCGCGCCACGAAAGCGGTGGGGAGCCCCGCCACGCCCATCTCCACCTCGAAGTGGTGCGCCTTCAGGTAGTCGGTGAGCTTCGCCACCGAGCGCTTCTCCTCGAAGCCGATCTCCGGATGCCGCGTGACGTCATCGGCGAGTGCGAGGAGCTCGCTCTCCATGAGCGACTTCGCGCGTGCTACCACCCGGTCGCGTTCAGGATTGGCCACGGTGAGCCGAGCCACCAGCGCCGGAACGTCGAGCGAGCGCTCGAGCGAATCCATCCTCGCGATCACATCGCGAGCGGCGTCGCGCTCGGTTTCGGTTTCCTGTGCCGGAGCGCGGGTGGCCAGCAGAAGAAGCACGGTGGAGAAGATCGCGATGATGCTGCGCACGGCACCTCCGGAGTTGGGGAGAGACGGAGTCAGCTCGAAAAAAATAGATCTCCGCTTACGAAGATATGATGGTCGATGAAGTGTGAGGGCATCGCAATGGGTCAGACCCATTGCGATGCCCAGCGGCCCAGCCCGCTCGAAATTAAAGACCTGACCCCGCCGTTCTCCTCCCTGAGAACAGACTGCGAACCGAACGCGCGATCGCGCGCCACACGGCGCGCACGAGGAGCATGAGCAGCACGAGCACAATCAGCGCGATCACGAGCACGATCACCGGGTGATGCCAGATCGCGATTGATATCGCGGCCACCGTCCCCAGCTCGGCCACGTTGGCCGCGCTGTTGGTGATCGGCTCGGGTGATGTGTCTATCGCGTAGCGCAGGCCGAGCTTCGTGCCGTGCGTACCGAGTGCGAGCGTGCCGCCCAGGAGCGCCGCTGCGATCACGATGTTCTCGTTGCCACCCCACGCTGTAGCGGCAGCGAGGAGCGCGGCCGCGGGCGGACGGATGAAGGTGTGTATCGACTCCCACACCGAGGCCACGCCCGGGATCAGCGTGGCGAGGAACTCCACGATCGCGAGGATCCCTGCCAGCCCTATGATCAACGGGTTGGAGAGTGCGTGCAGCGGCGCTGGCAGCGGCCCGATCCAGTCGAAGCGCTGCGCCAGCCCGAGGATCGCGACTGTCGCATACAGGTTGATCCCGCCGGCGTACGCGATTCCCAGAGCTTCGGCGAGCGTTCCGAGATTTCCCATGGGTCACGCCTCCAGCGAGCGCTACGCCCCCGCGCCGGTCATGATTCGCCCGATGTTCGTGGGGCTGATGACGTCATACATGCCTCGATCCCGCTTCAGGAAACGCGCCCCGCCGTTCCACTTTCCGCGTGCTTGCCGGTCGTCCGCTCTCGAGAAGCCCTCCGGCACGCACCCACTCTGCCAGCTCGCTCCGGTTGCGGAGCCCCAGCGTCTGGTAGATCTGCGAGAGCTGCGTGCTCACGGTGCGGGAGCTGCTCCCGAGCGCTTTCGAGATCTCCTTGTTCGTCTTGTGCTCGGCCACGAGACGGGCGATCGCGATCTTGCGCTCGCTCAACGCTCCGGCATTTCGCGTGGCGGTAGAGTGGCGGCGACCGCGCGGCGCCGCGCCGAGCTCCCTCAGCTGCGCGCGAGCCCCTTCGAGCTCTCCCTCGGCGCCGAGCCGCGCGAAGATGGCGCACGCCTCCTCGAGCACCTGCACTGCCGCCTCGGGGTGGCCGAGCTCCACGTGGCGGCGCGCTATCTCGCGACGCAGGCGGGCGGCATCGAAGATGAAAGGAACCTCCTCCAGCCCCTCGAGCGAATCCACGACGCGTTGCAGCAGCTCTGGCGTCGTCCCCCTCAGCATCGCGGAGAGCGCTTCGCCCGCCTCCACCCAGGCGAGGCCGAGCCGGTGGTTGAGGAGCTGCGATGCATCGCGCAACTCGCGGAGGAGGCGGTCTGCCTCGCCGAACTCCTGCGTCCAGAGGTGCGCCTCGATCAGCGCCGGCCAGAGACGGTAGATCGCCCATATCGCGTGGCCCGACTTCTCCGCCAGCGTCAGACCGGCGCGGCTCACTCGGATCGCGTCGGCGAACTCACCGCGCGCGTTGTGGTAGACGGCCAGTCCCATGTAAACGCGCAGGCCGCTGTTCACATCACGCGGCATCACGTCGGGCTGGTCGGCGCCGGTCAGCTCTGCCGCCTCGTCGAGGTAGCGCTTCGCTTTGTCGAATGCCCCTCGCCCCACGTAGATCACCGCGGTCCACACCAGAAGACGCGGGAGAAGCGCGTGCTGCCGGAGCGCTCGAGCGAGCGATATGCTCTGCTCCGCGCGCGCGAGCGCCGTATCCCACTCGCCGAGTCCCGCCATCAGCTCTATCGCGACCTCGCTCGTGAGCAGGCGCAGCTCTGGCGATCGTAGCTCGTCGGCGATGCGCTCGGCGTGCGCGAGGCTGCTCTGCACTTCCGCAGGGTTGCCCGTGAGCCCCGCGAGCACCGCGAGCGCCCAGTGCGCCTTCCCCGCGACGTCGAGCCGGCCGGCGCGATCCGCCAGCTCCAGCGTACGACCCGCGTGCTCGCGCGCTTCGACCGGCCGGCAGGTCACGATCTCTGCGAGAGTCAGGGCGCGGTGCGCGCTGGCGCGCAGCGAATCGTCGTCCGCGGCGTCCGCGTCGGCGAGGGCGTCGTAGAGCGCGCGTCGGGCCTCGTCCGGGCGGCCCATCTCCATCAGACACGCACCTCTCGCTATGCGCAGCTTCGCGCGCTGCGCCGTGGCGCCGGCGTCGCTCTCTATCGCGCCCAGCCCTGCCTCCGCGTGGCGCAACCCTTCGGCGTGCCGCCCCTGCCAGTAGCACGCCAGAGCCATGCGACGCTCGATCGCCGCTACGCGACGGTGATCGCCGAGCGCGATCGTGGCGATGCGCGCCTCGGTCCAGAGCGCGAGCGCATCGTCGAGATTGCCGATTCGATGGTTGGCGATGGCGAGATCGTTGAGTAGATGGACCAGCTCCGCATCCTTCACCGCATCGTTTTCGGCGCTCGGCTCCCTACGCTGGAGATGACGCAGCGCGGCGCCCAGGTAGCGGGCGGCCTCCTGATCGGCGTGCTTCTCGAGCGCCGAACGACCGGCGAGCGTGAGATACAGCACCGCCTTGGGAGTGAGGTCGCCGATGCTCGCCTGCACGTAGTGAAACGCCAGCTCGTCGGCGCGCTCGGCCGCGCGATCACCGCGAAGCTGCTCGATTGCCGTGGCCACCTGCGCGTGCATCAGCGCGGCGCGCCCCACCCCGAGCTCCAGGTAGAGCGTGTCGCGGATCATCGGGTGAGTGAAGTCGTAGGTCACGAGCTCGCCCGCGGAGTGTCCCACCAGCACGTTGCGGCGGCACAGCTCCTCGAGCGCGTCGATCAGAACCGGCGTCTCCAGGCAGGTGGTGGCGCGCAGAACATCGACCGCGAGACGAGTGCCGATCACGGCCGCGAAGTCGGCCACCGTTCGCGTCGTGGTGCCCAGGGATGCGATCCGCATCGCCAGCGCGTCGCGGATGCTGCGCGGCAGCTCCAACCCTTCGAGGTTCCAGCCTATCCAGCTCCCCTCCCTGTGCTCGAGGCGCCCGGTGGTGACGAGCGCTTTCACGGTCTGCTCGAGGAAGAACGGGTTGCCCTGGGTTCGCTCGTAGAGGAGCGCCATCACGTGACGCGGGACCGCGCCCTTCCCGAAGACGCGACGCAGCAGCTCCTCGACATCCGCGCGGTCGAGCGGGGCGACCTGGTGATGGGTAGTGACGCCCAGCTCGACGAGCGACCGTGTGGCGGACTGCAGTGCACCGCGCGCTTCGAACTCCGTGTCGTTGTAAGTGGCGATTACCGCTACGCGGGCATCGCGCATCTGACGCACGAGGAAGTGGAGCAGCTCCAGCGACGACGGGTCCGCCCACTGGAGATTCTCGAGCACGAGAAGAATCGGCCTGCGTGCACCGATCCCCGTGAGGAGCTGGGCCATGGTCCAGAGGAGCCGCCCCTTGAACTCCGGTGCGCGCGCTACCGATTCATCGAGCGGCGCATCGGGAGCGAAGCCGGGGAAGATGTACGCGAGCTGCGACTTTGCGCCGCGAGAGAGGAGCGTGATGGCGGGATCGCCGAGCTGCCGGAAGACCGGGACCAGCGCGTCGGCGAAGAGCGCGTAGGGGAGCCCGGACTCCACCGGAAACGCGCTTCCACTGGCGACCGTCCACCCGTGCTCCGTCGCATGCTGCACCGCCAGCTCGGCGAGCCGCGTCTTCCCGACTCCCGATTCGCCGCTCATGATCAGCGCTCTGCAATGTCCAGCCCCGGCCGCGTCGAGGGTCTGCTGGATGAGACGCAGCTCGGTCTCGCGACCTATCAGCGGCCACACTGCGGGCAGCGGTGCGGGGGCAGGCAAGCGACCCTCCTGAAGCGGGAGCGGGGGGGAGGGAGACGGCGCGTGCTACGATATAGGGGTCACGGAGGAAAAGTGTCAAGCAGCGAGCGGCGTGCTGCTGTCGGCCTCGCCACCGCACTCACTGCGTGTCGCCCGAGCCCGTACGCAGAGTGAGAGGTACTATCGTGTCTCCCCAGTGCAGCTCCAGTCGCGCCGAGTCGGCGTCGACCATCGGGAAATCGAAGAGCAGCGTTTCCACGTACTCGCCCTTCACCGGCTTCGCCTGCACGCGAAGCACATCCTCGCCGCTGGGATAGCGAAGGTGAAACGCGGCCGGCTTCCCGGAGAAGATCACCGTCCACGACGCGGAGTCGGGGATCGTCCAGATCCCGTAGCTTCCTGCGGGGAGGCGCTCGCCGTTGACGGTTATCGCGTTCGACACTGTCAGCACCGCCGCGCTGTCCGCGCTCGGCGTCCACACTCGCCCCCACGGGACGAGCATGCCGAAGAGATCTCGTCCGCGCGCGACTGGTCGTCTGTATCTGATGTCGATCCGGGTGTCCATCACCTGCTGGCTCACGGTGCCGAGCTGGCTCTTGTAGTTCGTCTGCGCGCACGCCGACGATCCGCCGGCCACGAACGCGAGCGCCGCGGCCAGACACGCAACGGTTCTCCTCCACATATCCACCTCCCGGGAATTCACTCGGTGGCTCCCGCCTTGCCGCCCGCGAGCGCCCAGAGCGCGCGCTCGAGCTTCACCGGTGTCCAGTCGCCGCCGAGCTCCCGCGCACGTGCGCGCAGCGCTTCGGCGTAGCGCGCGTAGTAGCCGAGCGTCCACGCCACCTTGCCGAGCTCCGGAAGCTGCGCCGCCACCAGCTCGTCGAAGAACGGGTAGACGTCCGGCGCCGCCGCCGCGACCACCGCGGACGCCGTGGCGGGTCCCACGCCGGCGAGCTTGGCGAGGGTGGAGATCGGCTTGGTGGGATGCGGGACCTTCGAGAGCGCATCGGTGCTCGCGTCGACCACGGCTTCCGGCTCGTTGCCGCGCACGAGAACAAGGTTCCGCGCGCGCCATTCGCCCCGCGCCATCTTCCACTCGGTCACGCGCACCAGCTCCGGGAGTGTGATATGCGCGCTCGCGCGCGATGCGATTGCGCGCGGAAGCTCTTCGCGATACCAGCGGTCGCGCTCCGGGAGCTTCGCCACTCCCTGGCGCGCGATCACATCCTCGTAGCCCTCGAGGGCGCGACGGAGTACCGCGGCCGGGTGGGACGCTGTGAGGTCAGGCATGAGGGGTAAGTCTACCGCACCACGATCTTTCGCGCAGCTCTCCCGTGCCGCCCGCCGGCTTCGATCACCAGCTCGATGCGATAACTCCCCTCCGGCACATCGGGGATCGCCACGCGCAGCGCGCGACCCGGCTGGGAGCCCGCGCGCCCCGGATCATCCCAGGCGAGCGACACGGGCGGCTCCCGGTGCTTCAGGCCGAGCGAGCGTGCGATGCGGCCGAAGAAACCCGAGGAGAGCGGAACCAGACGGAGTGCGACGCGCGCGGGATGGTCGGGTGTCGCGTGAGCGTACGACTCCCAGTAGAGCGCTATCGTGTCGCCGGCGTTGACGACGAGCGGCGCGATCGCGCGCGGCACCGCGCTCTCGAGGAGGATGGGCGGTGGTGCACCGCCGGCGGCGAGTCCCACGAGGATGTCGGAGACGAGCGCCGAGCTGTCGAGCGGTTGTACGGCTCCGCGCCAGCGTGCGGCGCGCGAGCGTGTGGAGTCCAGCACCTCCACGGCGGCGAGCACTGGCCGGCGCGCCGAAGCGAGGACGATGGCGCCGCTGGAATCCTGCTGCGCTTCGCTCGCAGCGAGCGTGCTGTCCGCCGACACGGCGAGGAGGGCCGCGGCGCGAGGAGCGGCCCCACTGTCCGGGGCGATCGCCAGGATGCCGTCGCTGCTCGCGGGTGAAGCGCCGTTCGCGCTGGCACCGCCGTCACTCACATCGCGGTCGGCCGAGCTTGCCAATACCACGACGCTGTCGGCGAGCATCGCCCGTGCGTCGAACGCCGCGACGACCACCATACTGTCGCCATCGGCGCGGAGGAAGCGCGCGATCTGCACGGGAAGAGTGTCGATGATCGTGAGCCAGCGCGGCGCGTAGCGCATCGGCGGCTTGCGGTTGCCGGTGAGCCGCCAGTCGTCGGGCGACGCCTCGAGCGGCGACTCGAGCGCGTCGCGGTCGGGGACGAAGTCGAAGCTCGGCGTGGGCTCGTGACCCACCACGCGGATCTCCGGCGTGACGAGCGAGTTGATCGCTCCATCCTCGCGCGCCCAGCTGTCGGGCCAGCCGAAGCGTAACGCGATCTCGACGAGGTCCGAGCCCCAGCCGATGCGATGCGGCGTGGACGTGCCTCGCATGATCTTCAGAAGCGTCCGACGCGCCAGGAGCTCATCGCGTGTGGCCTCGGGCCGCCAGGTGAGGAGCGGTGCGGCGAGCCAGAGGACGCGCGTGCCTGCTCGCTCTCGCGCGGCGCAGTCCGCGTCGTCGCTCCAGAGATGGGTACCGGGTGGGAGCCACTTTTCCACGTCCAGCCACTCGCAGCGCATGTCGTCGGGCATGACGACCAGCGCGCTGTCGAACGCCGCTGCGCTTCGTGGCTCGTCCCCGGCGCGGTGCCAGGCAAGCCCGCGGAGCGCGAGGCACCACCATGGCGTCGCGGCGCAATCATCGAGGAACGCGGTCGCTGCATCTACATCATTCACCTCGAGCGCGTAGCGCACACTCTGGCCGGCGATGTAGTCGCTCGACGAATCGAGTGTAGCGAGCGAGTCGAGAGCTGCGCGGAGTCGCTCGCGTGCCCGGCCTATGCTCTCGCGCTCGGCGGGGAGCGGCGAATCCTTGTTGTCGTCCCAGTAGCAGAAGCGGCCGATCGTGACGTCGCAGGCGTCTTCACGCGCGGATACGCGCGGCAGCTGGAATCGGCGATAGCTCTCGAAGCTGCGCTGTGCGTCGCGCGCCGCACGCTCGGCGGGCGTACGCGGGCGCTGTGCACTGGCTGCTCGCGGCGCACACGGGAGCGCCGCAGCGAGGAGCGAAGACGAAACGAGCACGAGCACTCGTCTCGAGCATCGCGCGACGCCACGCACCAGGCGGGCGAAGCCCGCCCGCGGTGAAGCGGCGCGAGGGGGCATGCCTCCATGCTATGGCAGGGAAAGGCGGAGTGCAACACCGGGAAACGGCGGGGTCAGGTCTGGAATCGTGAATCGATACGAC
>DASSNL010000017.1:0-7263 GCA_035688075.1 Gemmatimonadaceae bacterium | reverse complement strand
AGCCTGATGCACGATGCAAGACCTGACCCCGTCGTCAAAGACCTGACCCCGTCGTTACCGCCAGGAGCTTCGCGGCTTCGATCGTGCGAGGGTGGTCGGCGCCCGCGCCGTAGCGCAGCGCATCGAGCGCGAGCCGGAAGTCTGTCCGCGCGGCAGTCGTGTCGCCAAGCGCCAGACGTGCGCGCCCCTCCAGGAGCCGCGCCTCGCCCACGAATGCGCTTCGCCGCGTGGAAAGTGAATCGCTCGTCGCGGTCTCACGGGCAGATTGCGCGTATTGCAGCGCGGCCTGGGCGTGGCCCACGGCGAGCGCGGTCTCCGCCGCCAGGATCAGCGACGAGTGAAAGACATTGCGGCGGGAGCCGTCGAAGTATCCGTTCGCTCGAAGCACTTCCACCACGAGCCGGTTGGTGGCGGCGCTGTCCGCCTGTGACAGCGCGAGCCAGGCATCCAGCATCCGAACATCCGTGATCTGGTCGTCGACGCTATTGATTCGCTTCCGCGGCTCTATCTGGCGGAATCTCGCCACGCTGCGCCGCGCGTCGGCTGTGCGACCGAGTCGCAGCTGCGCCTGAGCGAGCCCGAAGAGTGCGCGCCCTTCCCAGTAGGAGTTCTTCTGCGCCCGCGACTGCTTCGCGAGCATCTCGAAGTACTTCGCGGCGGAATCGAGGTGACACTCGAAAAGAGCGGCGTGCGCATAGTGGATCAGCGGCTGCGCGGGAAGGTGGCCGGTAGAATCGCTGCGCAGCAGGCGCACGAGCACCTCGTGCAGGTGCCCCTCCGCGGCCGATGTCTCTCCCAGCTCCACCAGTGAGAGCGCCATGTCGTGCTCCACGATCGCGCGAGACATCGTCTCGCCACGACCCGTGCTGTCGAGGATGGCCGCCTCCCGCTCGAAGATCGGCACCGCCTCGCGCGCGCGTCCCTCGTTGTCGAGCGAGTACGCGAGCGTCGAGAACATTCCGATGTATTCCATGTCCCGCGTCTCGCCCAGACTGTCGAGGATGGCTATCGCCCTGCGGATGGCGGGGAGCGCACGCCCATGGGGACCCGCCTCGTTGTCGAGGTCCGCGAGAATCTGGAGACAACTTGCCTCGACCCGCGGATCGGTCCCGTCACCGATCATCGAATCGGCCCGCTGAATCGCGCGCTCGGCCTCGACGTACCGGCCCTCCGTGCGGAGATTGTCGGCGGTGTAGCACCGGATCCGCGTCAGCGCGTCGTGATCGTTGGTCGCGACCGCGAGCGACTCGGCACGCGCCAGGAGCGAGCCGCGAATCTTGGTGTCGCCCAACTCGGCATATCGCTGCGAAAGCTCCGCGAGGAGTGAAGCGAGGAAGCGCGGGTCGCCGCCGTACTGGCGCTCCAGCGCTCCCCTGCTCCTCTCCAGTATCTCGCGCATCGTTACCGGGCCATCCCCCATCTGCGACATGAGGAGCGACTGGAACTCGACCTGCGCGTTCGCGCGCTTGCTCGCATACAACGCCGCGTCGCGCTCACGTGTCGCCACACGCATCTGCTGCACCGAGAAGATCGTGGCTGCCACCAGCGCGGCTGCCGTGAACGCGGCCGCGGCTACGCCAGCGCGATGCCTGCGTACGAACTTCCGCACCCGGTACCTGACCGATGCTCCGCGCGCTCCCACCGGCTCGTGCTGCATGTAGCGAGTGACGTCATCCGCGAGCTCCGCCACCGTCTGATAACGTTCGCCCGGCTCCTTGCGAAGCGCCTTGTGCAGGATGGTATCGAGGTCGCCCAGCTTCAGCCGCGCGGGCTCCACCTCGAAGAGCGCGCGCACCGCATCCGCGGGCGAGGCGCACCCCTCCGCCGTGGGATGGCGACCCGACACCAGCAGGTAGAGCAGCACTCCGAGCAGGTAGACATCGGTAGCAGTCGTGATGGCGCCACCGTTCACCTGCTCCGGTGCCGCATGCTCGGGAGTCAGCACGCGACCGCCATCCACCGTAAGCGCGTCGAGCCGTCGGTCGCGATCGCCGGCGAGGAGCTTGGCGATGCCGAAGTCGAGGAGCTTCACCGTCCCATCCGCGGTGACGAGGATGTTCGACGGCTTGAGATCCCGGTGCACTATGAGATTCGCGTGCGCGTGGCCCACGGCCGCGAGCACCTGGAGGAAGAGCTGGAGCCGCTCCTCCATCGACAGCGAACGCTCGGCCACGAACTCATCGATCGGCTTGCCGTCGATGTGCTCGAGCACCAGATACGGCTGCCCGGTGGGAGTCACACCCGCATCCAGGAGCCGGCCGATGTTCGGGTGCGCGAGTCGGGCGAGCACCGAGCCTTCGCGCTCGAAGCGCGCGCGGCCCCCGGGACCGAGCAGCGAGAGGTTGAGCAGCTTGACCGCCGCTACCCCTTCGAAGCGGCCGTCCGTGCGACGCGCCAGCCACACCGATCCCATCCCGCCCTGCCCCAGCGGACGCTCGATGGTGTACGCGCCCAGCTCAACACCCGCGAGCGCCGCATCGAAAGCCGGTGCCAGGAAGCCGCTCTCGTCTGCTTCTGCCTCTCCCTGGAGAATCGCCTCCAGCTCGGCCGCGAGCTCCGCCGAGCGAGTGCGCAGCTCCACCAGCCACGACTCTCGCTCCGGCTGCGATAGCTCCAGCGCATGGTCGAGCAGCGGCTCCAGCTCCGACCAGCGCTCTCGATCGATGGACGCCAAGGTCAACCTCCGTCCGAGGACTACCTCCGAGGCCCGATAATACTTCCCCCCAACCTCTATCGTCAGTCCCACTCCCCGTCATCCCCGCTTTCGCGGGCATGACTTCCTTCGGTGTCCAGTTCCCTGTTTCCTGCGGTTCCCTGCTTCCTGCTTTCTGCTTTCTGCCCTCCCGCCCCCATGTCGCCTTTCCCCGCCCGATTCCGATCTACTGATCGAGCATGAAGCACAGCCACCCCCCGGCTACGCCTCTCGCTCGTGAACGGAAGCAAGAATGCGAAATGGAGGTCGTCATGTATCGCAGGAGCTGGAGCGCAGGCGCCGCGGCGCTGGTGATGGCCGCTTCACTCGCCGGTTGTAGCGACCAGGTCAGCGTAGCCCCGCCCATGGACCCCGCCACACCACGGCTCGTCCGCGAGCTCGCGGCCGCACGGGGAGTGGTGCCCTTCCAGAAGCCCGCCCCCGTGCGCGTCGCGCTCGTTCAGCTTGGCCAGGCACTCGCCTTCGACAAGATCCTGAGCGGCAATCGTGACGTTTCGTGCACCAGCTGCCACCTCCCCGCCTTCTCCACCAGCGACGGCCGTAGCCTTTCGATCGGGACCGGTGGTACCGGGTTCGGCCCGGCACGCACGACGCTCCCGGACGGCACGATCATCCCGCGCAATTCGCCGCCAATGTTCAACCTCGGCGCGCTCAGGCACATGTTCTGGGATGGACGCGTGGAGATGGGTGACGACGGGAAGTTCCACACGCCCGCCGGTGCGCAGCTGACGCCGGAGATGACCAGCGTCTTCGAGTTCGGCGCCCTCTCGGCGCAGCCGATGTTCCCCGTCCTCGCCCGCACGGAGATGCGCGGCCAGTCAGGGAACGAGCTTAGCGACATCCCCGACGACAGCGCTGATCTCATCTGGGCCGCGCTCATGAAGCGGCTCGGCGCGATCCCCAAGTACCGCGAGATGTTCGAGACGGCGTACCCGGGTGTGAAGTTCGACGACATGAACTTCGCCTACGCGTCGAACGCGATCGCCGGCTTCATCGTCGACAAGATGACGTTTACCAACTCGCCCTGGGACCGCTTCCTCGCAGGCGACGACAACGCACTCTCGCCGCAGCAGCTCGAAGGCGCCGAGACCTTCCTCGTCGCCAAGTGCTCCACCTGCCACAACGGCTCGACCTTCAGCGACGACAAGTTCCACGATGTCGCCGTCGTGCAGCTCGGCCCGGGCCAGGGGAACGGTCCGACGCTCACCGATGATTTCGGCCGTATGAACGTCACCGGCAACCCGGCCGACAAGTATCTCTTCCGCACGACGCCGCTCCGGAATGTGGAGCTCACCGCACCGTACGGTCACGACGGCGCGTACACCACGCTGCGTGAATTCATCGAGCACTACAGCGAATCGGAGAAGAAGCTCCTGGCATTCGACCCGAAAGATCTGGATGCATCGCTGCAGGCGACGCTCATGACCAGCAACAAGCAGGACATCCTCGCCAACCGCGACACGCTGCTCACGGGAGTGGTGCTGACTCCCGACGTCGTGGACAAGCTCGTTGCTTACATGGGTGCCCTCACCGACGACGCGGCGCGCGACCTCTCGAGCGTCATCCCGGCGTCCGTGCCGAGCGGCTTGCCCGTGGATCGACCGTGAGCTCCTCCAGACGTCTGAGGGTCTCGCCCAGCGGCGCGTCTATTCGGATGGTGGCCTGGTCGTCGCCGCGCGTGATCCCGCGCGTGACGATCGCCACCGGAATCCCGAGCTCCGCGGCACGCAGCACGAAGCGGTAGCCCGACATCACCTGGAGCGAAGAACCGAGCACGAGCAGCGCGTCCGACCGCTCCACCTCGGCGAAGCAGCGCTCCACCAGCGCCTTCGGCACCGATTCGCCGAAGAAGATGACGTCGGGCTTCAGGAGATCGGAGCCGCACACCAGGCAGCGCACGAGCTGGAAGCGCCGCACTTCCTCCTCGGCAAGCACCACGTCGCCGTCGGGGCGGATCTCGTGCGGCGTAGCGACGAAGTCCGGGTTGGCGACGCGTAGCCGCTCCTCCAGCTCCGCGCGTCCGGAGCGGTTGCCGCAGTTCAGACAGACCACGCGAGCGAGCGATCCGTGCAGCTCCAGCACATCATGCGCGCCGGCTCGCTGGTGCAGGCCATCCACGTTCTGAGTGATGACGGCACCCAGCAGACCGGCCAGCTGCATTTTCGCCACCGCATAGTGTCCCGCATTGGGCGCCGCGGCCGCGAACCGCCGCCACCCCACGAAGCTCCGCGCCCAGTAGCGTTGCCGGTTCGCGACCGAGCCGACGAATTCCTGATACATCATCGGCGTTACCCGCTGCTTCCCCTCGGGCCCGCGGTAGTCGGGAATCCCCGACTCCGTGGAGATCCCCGCGCCGGTGAGCACCGCCACGTTCCCGCCGCGCACCAACTCCGCCAACCGCTCCAGCTCGACCTCTCGATCGCTCATGCGACGGAATCTAGTGGGGAGGAGGGAGGAAGCAGGAAGCAGGACTGAAAGGGAACAGGAAACAGGGAACAGGAAACAGGAACTGCTACGTAAATCCGTCATCCCCGCGCAAGCGGGGACCCATGTTCGGTCCGGCCAAGCTGGATTCCCGCTTTCGCGAGAATGACCGTGGATGGTGTGCCGGTCCCTGTTTCCTGTTTCCTGTTTCCTGTTCCCTGCTTCCTCTCTACCTCCCCCCGGCCACCGTCGCCCCTCCTCTCGCACCCGACGTCCGATCGATGAACGACGCGATGCTCTTCTTCAGTTTCGCCAGCGACGGTGGGTGCACGTACATCATGTGACCGGCGTCGTACTCGACGATCTGGATGTGATCGCGCAGCTCCTTCGGCAGCTCCAGATGGTCCATCGTGTACTCGGCCGCGTAGTACGGAGTCGCCAGATCGTAGATGCCGCTGTTCAGCAGCACCTGCAGATGCGTGTTGCGCTGCAGCGCTTCGGCCAGATCGACCGCGACGTTGGTGTGACCCGGCCACCCGCGGCGCTCGCCGTGCGTCCAGTCCCACGGCTGCACACGACCACTCACCACGTACTGCTTCCCCTTTCCGAAGTCCAGTTCCGTGTGCAGATAGTGGTTGAACAGCGACGTGTACGCCGAGCTGATGTCGGCCGACTGCGGATCATACGGCGCGCGTTGCTCGAGCAGATCGCCCGAGGGACCGGTGAAGCGCGCATCCAGACGCCCCACTACCTCTCCATGCTCGCGGAGCAGCTCCTTCTCGAACTCCCCCGGTTCGACTCTCAGGTCGGCCCTGTCCAGATATTCCCTGCTCAATCCCGTGTACCGCTGCAGACGGTTCAGAATCGAGTCGCGCCGCGCGGCAGGAAGCTTGGAGCCGGCCAGCAGCGCCGTCGCGTAGTCGGTGGTCGCGAACTGCTCCACCTCATCGAGAAACGAGGTGAGGTTTGCAGGCTTCTGCGGGAGTGCGTTGAAGTACGCAGCCACCGCCGCGTACGACGGCAGATACATGATGTACGGCTCGTCATTCCCCGGGTCGAACGTGATCGTCTGGAAGTCGAGAACAGCCGACATGAGGATCACGCCGTTGAAGTCCATGTTGTCGCGGCCCTGGAGGTAGTTCACCAGCGCAGCCGAGCGTGTGGTGCCGTAGCTCTCGCCGAGCAGGTAGCGCGGCGAGTTCCACCGCTCGTTCTGGCTCAGGTAGCGGCTCACGAACTGCGCGAGCGATCGCGCATCCTGGTCCACGCCCCAGAAGTCCTTCCCCTTCCCCTTCCCGATCGGCTCGGAAAAGCCCGTGCCGATGGGGTCGATGAAGACCAGGTCGGTCCTGTCGAGGATGGTGTACTGATTGTCCACCAGGTCGTACGGGGGCGGCGCCGTGTGGGTGGTGTCGGGGATCGACACCCGTCGTGGACCGAAGGCACCCATGTGGACCCAGATCGACGATGACCCCGGTCCACCGTTGTACGCGAAGGTGATCGGCCGGCGACTCGCGTCCTTCACCCCGTCTCTCGTGTACGACGTGTAGAAGAGGCTGCCGATCGGCTGATCGGCGGTGTCGCGCAGGATGATGTTGCCGACCCTGGCGGTGTAGTCGATCCGCTCGCCACCGACCGTGATCGAATGGTGTGTCACGACGCTCTCGGGCTGTGCCGGCGCGGGAGCGCTCGCGGCCGTGGGGATCTTGCCGGTATCCGGTGCCGCATTGCGCGCGTTGGATCTGTCGGGCGCTCGCTGCGCGGTGGCTGCCACCGGAATGGCGGCGGAGAGGGCGAGGGCGAGGAGGGTGGCTCGTGTGGTAGGCATAGGCGCTGGCGAGTGTCGGGGGTTACACGGGGGCAGGTCTTCCATCCTATCGCAGACGTCGATCAAGCGAAAGCGGGGACCCAGGGGAAGAGAGCAGAAAGCAGAAAGCAAGAGCGGCACACCAGTAAGCCGTCATCCCCGCGAAAGCGGGGACCCATATTCAGTCGGACTGAATATGGGTCCCCGCTTTCGCGGGGATGACGGCTTACTGGTGTGCCGCTCTTGCTTTCTGCTTTCTGCTCTCTTCCCCTGGGTCCCCGCTTTCGCTTGATCGACGTCTGCGATAGGATGGAAGACC
>DASSNL010000001.1:0-2511 GCA_035688075.1 Gemmatimonadaceae bacterium | reverse complement strand
GGGCTGAGCGACTGCTCAGCCCCCTCGAAATCAAAGACCTGACCCCGCCGCCTTCGGGATGATCTTACTTACCGAATCCGCTCCCGGACTACCGCGGGTTTGGTGAGCCGGTCACCCGCGACCTCGAGCGTGATGGTGTAGCGGCCCGGCACGAGCGGGTCATCGGGCGCGTCTCCGCTCGCGGCGCCATCGCCGTCTGCCGCGCGCTCACCGTCCCCCGCGCCGCCGCGGCCTCCGGCGAATACGCGAGTGGACCTGCGCCTCCTCACGGTGAACGGGATCACCACGCTGTTCATCCCGCGCTCGGTCGTCGTATCGGTGACGACGCGCATGACCGCGCCCGCGTCGTTGGTGACGGTGATCAGCGCCGGCGTCGACGATGCCGAATCGAGCCAGTAGTCCACCACCATCCCCTCCGGCTCGTTGGGTACGCGCAGATACTTGTCGCCGTAGAGCGCGTAGTTCATCCCCTGGCTCCCGAAGTCGTACTGCACAGATGGTTCGACGTCGAACAGATACACTGGCTGCTCCAGCGTCTCGGCGCTCAGCTCGCGCAGCTGATGCATGTCGCCCACCCAGAGAGCGCGGCCGTACGTCGCCAGCGCGATGTCGTTCTCGCGCGGGTGGATCTTCAGGTCGTGAACCGGGATGATCGGGAGATTCGCTCTCCACTGCATCCAGTGCGCGCCGTCGTCGATCGACACGAAGAGGCCGATGTCGTTGCCCGCGAACAGGAGGTGCGGGTTCACCCGGTCCTGCACCACCACGTTGATCGGCGCGCGCGGCAGGTCGCCTGCGATCGATGCCCACGTCTTGCCGCCGTCGCTCGTGCGGTAGAGGTACGGCGTGAAGTCATCGTTGCGGAACCCGTTCTTCGAGACGAACGCGACGTTCGAGTCGTGCGGTGACGGGAACACTCGGCTCACCCAGCGGTCGCGCGGCGCGCCCGCCGCCTCGAGAGCCGGCGTCAGGTCCGTCCACTGCTGGCCGGCGTCACGCGTGAGCTGCACGCGGCCGTCGTCGGTGCCAACCCAGATCATCCCCCGCGCCACCGGAGATTCGGCGAGCGTGGAGATGGTGCAGTACGGCGTGCTCCGGAAGCCGATCTTCGTGCTGTCGTTCGTGGTGAGGTCGGGGCTGATCACCTCCCACGTGTTGCCGCGGTCGCGCGAGCGAAAGAGCAGCTGCGCGCCCGCATAGAGCGTCTTCGGGTCGAACGGTGAGAGCGCGATCGGCGCGATCCAGTTGTAGCGGAGGCGCGGCATCCCCTCTGGCTCAGGCGGCCGGATGTTCTTGCGGACTCCGGTGAGCTGATCCATCCGCCCGAGCTGGTTCAGCTCGCGCGTGTTGTACACCCAGCGGCTGTCCGTCGGATCCACCACGTTGTACATCCCATCACCCGGGCCCACCGTCACCCAGTCCTCGAGCATGATGTTCCCCCACCGCCCGTTCACCGGTCCCTTCCACGAATCGTGATCCTGGAAGCCGGCGTAGACGTGATAGGGATCGTCCATGTCCAGCCCGATCGCGTACGCCTCGCCGATGCGCAGATTCGGGAAGTAGTCCGACGTGTGCCCGCCGTCGAAGGAGATCTGCACGCCGCCGTCGCTGCCGAGGATGATGCGCTTCGGATCGGCGGGATCGAACCACATCGTACGGAAATCGCCGAACGAACGGCGGAAGAAGCCCCTGGGCCAGATGCTCTTGTCGTCCCACGTGCGGCCGCCGTCCTCGCTGATCGTCATGTTGTCGCTGTTGACGATGATCCGCTTGTCGTTCGAGGGATCCACGCGGATCTGGTTGAACGAGTAAGGCGCCTTGCCGCCCGCCACGTTCGTGGTGCTCACGCGGCGCCAGCTGGTGCCACCATTGTCCGAGCGATACACCTCGTTGCCGACGATGCCGCGCCCGCTCGAGTCCGGATTCTGATTCTCGATGAGAGCGTAGAGGATCTTCGGATTCTTCCTGTAGACGTCGAGGCCGATGCGCCCCAGCGGGCCGCCCGGCAGTCCGCCCTTCAGCTTCGTCCAGGTGGTGCCGCCGTCGCTCGTGCGGAAGATCCCGCTCCCGGGTCCGCTCTCGATCAGCCTCCAGGGGAGTCGCTGCTTGTCGTACATCGCTGCGTACAGGCGCTTGGGGTTCGTCGGGTCGACGACGAGATCGATCGCGCCGGTATGGTCGTCCACGTACAGCACCTTCTTCCACGTCTTGCCACCGTCGTTCGTGCGGTAGACGCCGCGCTCCGCGTTCGTCGAGAAGAGGTGCCCCATCGCCGCCACATAGACCACGTTCGCGTCGTGCGGGTCGATGACGATGCGCGCGATGTGCTGCGTGTCCTCCAACCCCATCGCCCGCCACGTCTTGCCGCCGTCGGTCGTCTTGTAGACGCCCTTCCCCGAGTAGGAGCTGCGCGCGTTGGCCTGCTCGCCGGTGCCCACCCACACGATGTTGCCGTCGCTCGGCGCCACCGCGACGGCGCCGATCGAGGGGACGCCGACGCTGTCGAACACC
>DASSNL010000242.1:0-12968 GCA_035688075.1 Gemmatimonadaceae bacterium | reverse complement strand
CAGCCCGCTCGAAATCAAAGACCTGACCCCGTCGGTTCCGCGCGATAACTTCGGGCGGACCCGAGCTTCGAGAGGATCATGCCGCGCAAGTCTTTGCAGCTGTTTCTATCCGTCGTGATCACCTGCGCCTTCAGTGCCGCCACGGCGGCGCAGTCGGCGCCCACGGCGCGACAGATCGTGGAGCGCATCCAGGCAAACGTCGGCGTCCCGTGGAATTCGCACGGTGTGGACACCTTCAAGGAAGGTGATCCGGACACGCCGGTGACGGGTGTGGCGGTGACGATGATGGCCACCTACGATGTGCTCAGGCGCGCTGCCGAATCGGGCGCCAACTTCGTCATCACGCACGAGCCGATCTACTACTCGCACAGGGACACCACCGGCGCACTCGAGAGCGAGAACGACCCCGTATTTACCGCGAAGCGCGACTTCATACGTGAGCATCATATGGTGGTCTGGCGCTTCCACGACAACTGGCACGCGCACAGGCCGGACGGCGTCCAGCTCGGGATGGAGCGCAAGCTGGATTGGACGCGGTACGGCACCGCGGCGAACGACTCGCTGGGCGGCGGGAATCCGGCGACCGATTATCTCTTCCGCATTCCCACGACCACCGTCGGCGAGCTGGCCGCCGAGCTGGCGAAGAAGCTCGATGCGCACGCCGTGCGCATCGTGGGCGATCCGAAGATGCCAGTCAGCGGCGTCGCCTTTGCCGGCGGCTTCCTCGGTGCCGACACGCAGAGGCATCTGCTGCGTCGCGCGGATGTGGACGCGCTCGTGATAGGCGAGGCGCACGAGTGGGAGACCGTCGCCTACGCGGCGGATGCGGTGAGTGAAGGAGAGAAGAAGGCGCTCATCATAGTCGGCCACACGCCCTCGGAGCAGGGCGGCATGGAGGACTGCGCCCGGTGGCTCCTCGGCTTCGTCACCGAGGTGCCCGTGACGTTCATCGCGGCGAAGGATCCGTTCCGGTGACGTGTCCGACGCGGGGATCGGCTCTCTTGACCCATTCACCGCCCATTCACACCTTGTCCAGTCGCAGGAGCTGCGCGTAACGCAGCGCGGTTCGGAGTCGCGCCGCCCCTCTCGCGCTGTTGCCGGCCAGGTATCCCTGAAAGGGGGAGAGCCATGGAAGGAGCTGTCGGGAACACTGACTCCGGATCGCCACTGATCCCGCCCGGGACGACCGAGCGTATCGGACCATACCGGATACTCAAGGTGCTCGGCGAGGGCGGTATGGGCGTCGTGTACGAGGCGGAGCAGCTCACTCCCGTGCACCGACGCGTCGCCCTGAAGATGCTCCGAACGGGGCTGGACAGCGGCGACGTGCTCGCCCGCTTCGAGGCGGAGCGTCAGGCGCTCGCCGTGATGGATCACCCGAACATTGCGAAGGTGCTCGACGCGGGGGTGAGCGAAACGGGGCGCCCCTACTTCGTGATGGAGCTGGTGAAGGGGATCGCGCTCAACGAGTACTGCGACCTCCGACGGCTCACCGTGCGCGATCGGGTGCGGCTGTTCATCGACATCTGCCGCGCCGTCCAGCACGCGCACCAGAAGGGCGTCATCCACCGCGACCTCAAGCCATCGAACGTGCTCGTCGCGGAAGAGCAGGGCGCCCGCCCCAAGATCATCGACTTCGGAATCGCCAAGGCGATCGCACAGCGGCTCACCGACCGGACGCTGGTCACGGCCTTCGGGCAGTACGTGGGTACCCCCGCGTACATGAGTCCGGAGCAGGCCGAGGGAGCGGGGCTCGATGTGGATACGCGCACCGACATCTACAGTCTGGGCGTGATGCTCTACGAGCTGTTGGTAGGGCGGCTTCCCGTTGACCCGGAGGAGATGGGTCTGCCGAACTTCATCGTGTCGCTGACGATGGGCAACGCCGATCCGCCGAAGCCGAGCACGAGGATCGGCCAGATGGCGCAGGCGGCTCCGGCGCTCGCCTCGCTCAGGAAGACTGACGTGACGGGTCTCCGGCGTGAGTTGAGCGGCGACCTCGATTGGATAGTGATGAAGGCGATGGACGCGGATCGCAGGCGCCGCTACGAGACGGCGAACGGCTTGGGGCTGGACCTCGAGCGCTACCTGTCCGACGAACCGGTGACCGCACGTCCTCCGAGCGCGCGCTACCGGCTCGGCAAGTTCGCTCGCCGTAATCGAGCAGCGGTTGTGGCGGCGGGGTTGGTGGTGATCAGTCTCGTGACCGGCACATCGATGGCCGTAGCCGGGATGCTGCGCGCCAGTCGAGCCGAGCTCGCGGCTCGTCGTGATGCGGCGGCGGCGTCGCAGATCTCCGACTTCCTGGTGAATCTGTTCGCCATGTCGAATACCGACGCGAAGAGCGCCGGTGCCACGACGGTACGCGAGGCGCTCGACTCGGGAGCCGCACGCATCGCCGCGTTGCACGGGCAGCCGGCTGTGCAGAGCCGCCTTCTGCGCACGATGGGCCGCGCCTACACCAATCTCGGGCTTCTGGACCGCGCCGATTCACTTCTCCGCCAGGCGCTCGTGCTCCGGCGTAGCGCCTCGCCGGTCGACAGCGCCGCGCTGGCCGAGAGTCTGCTCGACATGGGGCGGTTGCAGATCAAGCGGGGTAAGCTGGCGGAAGCCGAGTCGACCGTGACAGCATCGCTCGCCATCCGCGAGCGCATGCGACCGTTGAACGACTCGAGCCTCGGCGCCTGTCACTATGAGCTGGGGCTGCTGGCGGTGGCCCGCGACGATGCCGACGGCACGCGCACCGAGATGCGCAAGGCGTTGGAGTATACCGAGAGGAGTGGCGTCGCCCCGGCAGATCCGCAGTCACTCGATGCGCGAACGATGATCGCGAGCAGCTACGTGATGGCGCAGCAGTACGACACGGCGGCCGCGGAGTTCAGGAAGATCCTGGCTGTCGCCGAACCGGCTTACGGGCTGCGAAGCAATCAGGTGCTCGGGGCGATGGTAAACCTTGCGGTCACATATCGAAATATGGGCCGATACGCGCAGGCAGAATCGCTCCTCGTACGCGTGATTCCTCCTGTGCGCGAACTCTTCGGTCCGAACTCGATCCGGACATCGCTGGTGCTGGTGAACCTCGGCCAGGTGTATGCGGCACAGCACCGCTGGAAGGAAGCCGAGGCTACTCTCCGTCAGGGCATCGCCATCGACGAGCGCATACTCGACCCTGCCTCTCCCGATCTGGCGCAGGATCTCAGGCCGCTGGCGGATATTCTTGCGCAATCCGGGCGTACACTCGAGGCCGATTCCCTGTACCGCCGCATCCTGGCGATCGAGCGGCATGCATTCGCGCCCGGCTCGCCCGAACTGCGCGAGACTGACTCGGCCTACGCCGTGGTACTGCGAGCGCTCGGTCGAGTGTCGGAAGCGGATGCGCTGGAGGCGAAAGCTGCTGGGGTGGCACTGCCGCCGTAGATCGGAATCAGCTCCGGTATCGATCAGCGATTTAACCCTGACCCCGCCTCTCGAAGTTTCAACGGATCCTTGCCGTGCTGCGAGAGGCGGCGTCGGTCGGGTATGGTGCGCTAACCGCGCCGCGCCGCGGCGGCGTCAGTCGCTTGGATTCGTGGCCCACACGGTGGCATCGGTGATGAACCCACGATCTTCGAGCGCGAGCATGCTCGCGATCACCTGCGCGATATCATCGGCGTGGAGCTTGGTCGGATTCTCGGCCTGCCCCGCGCGCCCGGAGTTGGCGCGGAACTCGGTGAGTACCTCGCTGGGGTTGATCTGCATCACGCGCACATTGTACTGACGCAGCTCGGCGCGCCATACCTGGGTGAGCCCCGCGAGCGCGAACTTGCTGGACGCGTACGCCGAGCCGTTGGCGCCGCCCCTCTGCCCGGATGTCGACGCCACGTTGACGATGTTCCCTCGGCGTTGGGCGACGAAGTGCCGCGTCGACTCGCGCGCTGCGAGCATCGCGCCGAGCACGTTCGTCTCCCATACGCTCCGGAAGTCATCGATTGTGGTCTCGAGGAGCGGGGCGAAGCGTCCGAAGCCTGCGTTGTTGATCAGCGTGTCGTAGCCGCCGAGCTCGCGCACTACCGTCTCCACTAACCGCGTGACGTCATCCTCGCGGCTCACGTCGGCCACGATCGGTAGCGCGCCCGACGCTCGGGCGGCCGCTTCGATCGTCCGGGCACGGCGGCCGCAGATGGCCACGCGCGCGCCGGCGGCAGCGAGATGCTTCGCCGTCGCGAGACCGATACCCGAGCTGCCCCCGGTCACGAGCACTTTCGCGGTCTCCAGGTTCATTCTTTGCCCCTCGTCGTTGAAGCGTGTAGCCGGTGCACTCGCCACGTGCGGATCGCCTTCGCGTGGATAGGATAGTGGTGGTACGTATCCCACTTCAACCGGCGACGAAAACTGGTCTCCGTGGCGAAGAGCTCCTCCGGTGCCGCTCGCACGTACTGCAGCAGTCGCTCGTGCACATCATCGTGTTGACGGAAGACCTCGGCGAGCGAGAGGCCTTTGCGCCGTTCCGTCATCAGAGCGTTGAACGCATCGATTCCGCCGTACTTCACCGAGTACCGAGGTGGACGGCGTCCCTCGAGGATGTCCGGGAGGTGAGTCAACGCCTCCTCCTCCCACCAGGTCACGTGCGCGATGATGTCGCGCACGGACCACTGGCCGGTGACGCCAGGCACGAGAAGCTCGGCATCCGAGAGACCGGCGTACGACTCCTCGAACTCCCTCCAAGCCTTGTCGAGGCGCGCCAGAACCTGCTCTGTCTTCATTTCACGTCCCGTCGGTGGCCGGTTCGGGTCTCGCAATGCACGCGCGAAATGGTGTGCGACTCACTTCGCATCGTGAAAGATCACGCCCGTGGTGTACCTGCGCCCCGAGCGAATCCTGCTCACACCGTGCCGGAGGTTCACGCGGTAGTAGCCGCGCTTCCCCTCCACCGGCCGGTTGTGTACGGCGAAGATCGCCGCGTCGCCCTGGTGGAGCGGCACGACCTCCACGCGCGACTGCATCCGCGGTCGCTGCTCGGTGAGCACGAACTCACCCCCGGTGAAATCCTCCCCCGGTTGCGAGAGAAGAAAGACGACCTGAAAGGGGAAGACGTGCTCTCCGTAGAGATCCTGGTGCAGCGCGTTGAAGTCCCCCTCGCCGTACTTCAGGAGAAGCGGCGTGGGCCGCGTCTGGCCGGCCGCGTGGCAGCGCTCGATGAACGCCGCATGCTCGCTCGGATAGCGCACGTCGATCCCCATCGCCTCGTTCCACCGGTCGGCTATCGGTGCGAGCCGCGGATAGAGAGCGGTACGCAGATCCGAGATGATGTCGGGTAGCGGATAATCGTAGTACTTGTACTCGCCGCTCCCGAAGCCATGCCTCGCCATCACGATCTGCTTCCTGAAGATTCCACTCTCGTCGTAGAGCGCGGCGATCGCGCGACACTCCTCGGCGGAGAGCATTCCACTGAGCGGTGCCCAGCCGTGAGAGTCGAGCTGTCGCCTGATCCCTTCCCAGTCGAAGCTCCGCACGCGCGACTCGATGTCCTTTCCCATTGCCTCGACGTTCGCTCCGGTATCGCGCCTCGATCCCTCGAGTCCACGCCGCGCGCCCGGCTCGATGATGGTGCTCATGTCGCTCCTCCTCGATACTGTAGCCGTTCGGTTCGAGCGGTGAAAGTATCGACCCGCGCTCGGCGTGTCTCGCCGATTTCGGACATCTATGTGCGGCCATGCGAAATCGCATAAGTTCCAACAGGACAATCGTTTACGGAAATTGCCATCATGTCCGAAAACGGCTAGCACAGACTCCCCGGCGGCGCTATCATCCGCGCATGACAAACGACCACGCAGCACTCTACAACGCGCTCGCCTCGCGCGATCCACGCTTCGATGGAGTCTTCTTCGTAGGCGTGACGTCCACCGGCATCTACTGCCGGCCGATCTGCACCGCGCGGACGCCGCGAGCCTCCAACTGCCGCTTCTTCGAGAGCGCCGCCGCAGCGGAGAAGGCCTCCTTCCGTCCCTGCCTGCGTTGTCGGCCGGAGCTCGCCCCGGGCAGTGCGCCGGTGGACGACGCGCAGCGGATCGCCGCGCTGGTGGCGAACCGGATCGAGGAGGGGCTCCTCGATGACGGCTCGAGCCTCGAGAAGATCGCTTCGCACTTCGGGTGGAGCTCGCGACAGATCCGGCGCATCGTCCGCAAAGAGCTCGGCGTCTCTCCCATGGAGCTGGTGCTCACCAGGCGCCTCCTGCTCGCGAAGCAGCTGCTCACCGAAACCGAGCTGCCGATGGGCGAGATCGCGTTCGCGAGCGGATTCTCGAGCGTGCGGCGCTTCAACGACGCATTCGCCGCGCGCTACGGTATGGCTCCCACGAGGTTGAGAAAGGCCGCGGACCGAACCGGCAAGCGTGGTGCGAGAGGCGATCTGGAGAGCGCCGGCGCGCCGAAAAAGGGGTCGAAGGCGAGAGCGGAAGCAACATCGATCCCGCAGCGCGACGTCGCCACTAGCGACACGCTCGTGCTCCAGCTCAGCTACCGCGCCCCCTTCGACTGGGGTGGAGTGCTCCGCTTCCTCGCCGTGCGTGCGATGAAGGGGGTGGAGGCGGTGGACGACTCCGCGTACATCCGCACCGTGCAGCTGGGCGGACGTACGGGGTGGATCCGCGTCCACGATGAGCCGGAGAAGCACGCGCTCCTCGTGGAGCTCTCCCGTTCGCTCACGCCGGCGCTGCCCGCTCTTCTCGGACGAGTGCGCAACCTCTTCGATCTGAGCGCCCGCCCCGACGTGATAGCGGAGCGGCTCGCGCACGACGAGATTCTCGGCGCTGCGGTCTCGCGAAACCCCGGCCTCCGCGTCCCTGGCGCGTTCGACGGCTTCGAGCTCGCGGTACGTGCGATACTCGGACAGCAGATCACGGTGAAGGGAGCTTCCACGCTCGCCGGCCGCTTCGCCGCGGCGTTCGGCGACGCGGCCGATACACCGCACCCGGCTCTCACGCATCTCTCGCCGCGCGCCGAGCGCGTAGCGGAGGCGAGCGTGGACGAGGTCGCGGCGCTCGGAATCGTGGGCGCGCGTGCTCGAAGCATCATCGAGTTGGCACGCGAGGTGGCCTCGGAGAGATTGAAGCTGGACGCGGGCGCCGACGCGGACGCCACGATCGAGCGCCTCGTAGCTACCCCCGGCATCGGACGCTGGACCGCGCACTACATCGCGATGCGCGCGCTCCGCTGGCCTGACGCATTCCCGAAGGAAGACATCGTGTTGCGGAAGCGGCTCGGCGGTGTCAGCGCTGGCCGCGCGGAGGAGCTCTCGCAATCCTGGCGGCCGTGGCGGAGCTACGCGACGCTGCACCTCTGGCAGATGGAACAGCTGCCGGATGCCGCGTCGGCCGGACGAAGCGCAGGCACGACCACTCGTGCGCCGCGACCGGCGCGCGCTGCCACGGCTCAGCGACGCGTCGCGGCTGTCAGCTCGGCGAGCTTCGCCGGCGTGTCGTCTTCGTCGAGAGGTGTATAGAAGACGATCCTGATCCCGCGTGCGTCGTTCGGGATCAGAGTGTTGTGCTCGAAGACGAGGCGTCCTGCGTCCGGATGCATGATCTCCTTCCTGCATCCGGGACGTCCGAGGATCTCGTGGCGCGGCCACCAGGTCGCGAAATGGCTGCTCGCAGCACACATCTTCTCGACCAGCGTCGTCATGCGCGGGTCGCCCACCATGCGCGCGGCATCGGCGCGGAAGCGCGCGAGCGTTCGTTGAGCGTTCCCCTCCCAGTCGACCAGGCGGCGCCGCGCCTCGGGGTGCATGAAGATATACCAGAGCATGTTTCGGTCGCCGGGAGCGAGCGTGCCGAGCGAGAAGACAGAATCCGCCGCGGCGTTCCACGCGAGGAGCTCGAAGAGAGGGCCCATGGCGTAAGCGGGCATCGCACCCACGGCGTTCACGAGCCGCTGCACCGCGCCATCGGCCACGAGCGACAGTGGCGTCGGATCGGCCGGTGGTCGCCCGAGCGCGAGCAGGAACAGGTGCGATCGCTCGGCGTCGGTGAGACGGAGGGCGCTCGCCAGCGACTCCACCGTCTCTTCCGATACCCGAATCGGCCGAGCCTGCTCGAGCCACGTGTACCAGGTCGCGCTCACGCCGGCGAGCTGCGCGATCTCCTCGCGCCGCAGTCCTCGCGTTCTTCTCCGTCCGCGGGCGAAACCTGCTTCCTCGGGCGCGATGCGCTCGCGTCGAAGGCGTAGAAAGTGCGCGAGCTCACTGGCGCGGCTGGGCCGCTGCTCCGCGTGAAATGTGGGCGCAGCCTCGAGAGTGGTACTGGTCATACCAGTATAACGACACGTCTGGCTGACCGTTCCCGCCCCGCTTACGCTTGGCTCCAACAGAGCCGGGAACGACTTCGTCGCGCTCGGCCGCGGAGCACGTTGCCCTGCGCATCGCGAACGGTATCGCGAACCGCACCGGGGACGGCATCGCGACCGGAAGCGGGATGGTGAGGGGGAGCGCCCCCGGATGGTGGCCGGCGTGATTACCAGCGTATCGAGGGAGAGCCATGACACTGGCTGAACAGCACGTGATAGTAGTGGGAGGAAGCTCGGGCATCGGCCTCGCGGTAGCGAGCGCCGTCCTCGCCGAAGGCGGCCGGGTGACGATAGTGGGAAGATCGAGTGAGCGCCTCGTTCGTGCACAGGAGCTGTTGGGTGAGGGCGCACACGTATCGACCTTCGTGGCGGACATCGCGGAAGAAGCCGACGTCATCCGGATGTTCGACGCTGCGGGGGAGTTCGATCATCTCGTGACGACCGCCGTGGACGCGGCGTACGGACCGATCGCGGAGCTGAAGATGGACGATGCGCAGCGAGTGCTGCGCTCCAAGCTCGTGGGTGCCCTCCTCCTGGCGAAGCACGCAAAGAGCGGCATCAGCCCGCGCGGCTCGCTGATCTTCACATCCGGGATCGCCGCGTATCGGCCCTCGCCGGGCGGGGCGGTCGTGGCCGCAGTGAACGGCGCGCTCGAGTCGCTCGCCCGAGCGTTGACCATCGAGCTCGCCCCGGTACGCGTCAACGTCGTCTCTCCCGGTTGGGTCGACACTCCCGTATGGGACGTCGTGGCGGGATCGCGTAAGGGTGCGGTGCTCGCATCCATGGCGGAGCGCTTGCCTGTCGGGCGCGTGGGGAAGACGATGGACCTGGCGCCGGCGTACATCTTCCTCATGCAGAGCGAATACACTACCGGCAGCGTCGTCCACGTGGACGGCGGACATCGGCTGGTATAGCAAAGTGAGCGAGGTATCACAATGAAAGTTGGCTTCATCGGACTCGGACAGATGGGCTCCGGCATGGCGGCGCGCCTGATAGCGGCAGGGCACGACGTCACGGTTTACAACCGCACGCGCGCGAAGACGAAGCCGCTGCGCGACAAGGGTGCGTCGGTTGCGGAAACTCCCGCGGACGCCTGCGCGAATGCGGAAGCGGTCTTCACGATGCTCGCGGATGATCACGCGGTGGAGGATGTGACCTTCGGCGACCAGGGCATCCTCGGCGCACTGCCGCGTGGTGCGGTGCAGGTCTCGTCGAGTACACTCAGCGTGGACTTCACGAAACGGCTCGCGGCCGCGCATGCGGAGGCAGGTCGGCGCTTCCTGGCCGCTCCGGTATTCGGGCGGCCCGATGTGGCGGCCGCCGGCCAGCTCTTCGTGGTTACCGGTGGCGAGGCAGATACGGTCGCTTTCGTTCAGCCGCTGCTCGATGTGATCGGCAAGCAAAGCTTCGTCATGTCCGACCGACCGGAGGCCGCGGCGCTCGTGAAGCTCAGCGGCAACTTCCTCATCGCATCCATGATAGAGTCGGTGGGCGAAGCGATGGCACTGGTGGATCGCGGCGGCGTGTCCCGGCAGGCGTACATAGACCTGCTCACGTCTACGCTCTTCAACGCGCCTGTGTACAGGGGTTACGGTCAGCTGATCGCCGACCGGAAGTACGAGCCGGCCGGCTTCGCCGCTCCGCTCGGCCAGAAGGACATCCGCCTGGCACTCGCCGCCGCCGAGGAGCTCCGCGTGCCGATGCCGGTGGCCAGTCTACTGCGCGACCGGCTCCTCCGTCTCCTGGCGAGAGGGGGTGAGAAGCTCGACTGGTCTGCAATCGGCGACTTCGCCACCGCCGATTCCGGGGGGTGACCACGTAGAAGGTTCCGTTCTCCATCTGTCTCCACCCTCCGTCATCCCCGCGCCCTCCTCCGTCATCCCCGCGAAAGCGGGGACCCATGTTCAGTCTGGCTAACATGGGTCCCCGCTTTCGCGGGGATGACGGCTTTGGATCGCGGGGATGACGACTCGTGTTTGCCCGGATGACGGGGGCAGCTCCGAAACCGCCGTTCTTCCATTTCCCCGGAGACGACGGTGGGTGGCTTCCCTTCAAACCCTCCGCACTCTACCATGGTCCAACTGCGGAGGGCCGGCGTGCGGTAACCAATCGGCTAAAGTTTTCGTACGGTCCTCCGAGCTCGCTCTCCATCCCCTCGGCCCGGACCGACCATGGACACCCTTCTCCAGGATATCCGCCAGAGCTTCCGCCGGCTCAGAAAGCAGCCTGGCTTCACCGCGGTGGTCGTGCTCACCCTCGCCCTCGGCATCGGGGCGAACACGGCGATCTTCTCGGTGGTGAACACGGTGCTGCTGCGGCCGCTCCCCTACAGGGAGCCGAGCCGGCTGGTCACCATCCAGCATCACTACCCGTCCATCGATCTCGACGCGCCGGTCTCGGCGCCCGGCTTCAAGACTTACCACGACGATACGCGCATCTTCGACGGCGTGGCGGTCGAAGCATCGTGGTCGGCCAACCTGACCGGAGTAGGCGACCCGGTGCGGCTGCGCGGCGGACGCGTCTCGGGCGACTACTTCCGAACCATGGGCGTGCCCGCCGCATTCGGCCGGGTGCTGCTACCCGAGGAGGATGCTCCCGGGCGCAATCGCGAAGTCGTGATAAGCGATGGTCTCTGGAAGCGGCTCTTCGGCGCCGAGCGGAGCACGGTGGGACGCACGATCTCGCTGAACGGCGAGAGCTACACGATCGTCGGCATCATGCCGCCCACTTTCCGGGACTTCTGGTCGCACGACGTGGAGATCTGGACCCCGCTCGCCCTCACGCCCGACTACTTCGTGGCGGACAACTACACCAACGAGTGGCTCAACCTCACCGCGCGAATGAAGCCGGGCGTCACGGTGGATCAGGCCGTGCGCGACATGCGGGCCTTCGCCGAGAAGCTGAAGCGCGACAATCCGGGCTCCTTCCCCGACAAGTGGACGTTGAAGGTCAAGTCGCTCGATGAGATTGCGACCGGCGACATCCGGCCTGCGCTGCTCGTGCTCCTCGGCGCGGTGGGGTTCGTCCTTCTCATCGCTTGCGCCAACGTTGCCAACCTCCTGCTCGCGCGCGCCGCGGGGCGTACCAAGGAAGTCGCGATCCGTTCCGCGCTCGGCGCGGAGCGATGGAACATCATCCGGCAGCTGCTTACCGAGAGCGTCGTCCTGTCGTTGATCGGTGGCGCCATCGGGTTGCTGCTCGCGTACTGGAGCGTGCGCGCGCTGGTGGCCGTGAACCCGAGCAACGTCCCGCGCGTGGACGAGATGGGGATCGATGGCAACGTCCTGATGTTCACCGCGATCGTAGCGGTGGGCACCGGCCTACTGTTCGGGATGATGCCCGCGCTGCAGATATCGAAGAGCGATCTGCAGACCACGCTGAGAGAGGGCGGCCGTGGCGGAGGGGGTGAGCGGAGCGGGCAGCGGGTGAGGCGCGTGCTCGTGGTGGCCGAGGTCGCGCTCGCGCTCACGCTCCTCGTGGGCGCCGGCCTCCTGGTGAAGAGCTCCGCACGGCTCTCGGGCGTGGATCCGGGATTCGACCCGAACAACTTGCTGACGTTCAATCTGTCGCTCCCCGAGATCGAGTATCCATCGGATACGGCGATCATCGCTTTCTACGACGCGGTGCTACCGGCAATCGGCCGGATCCCGGGCGTGCGCGCCGTCGGCGCGACGAGCGTGATGCCGTTCGGCGGCAGCTGGTCCACGGGGAGCTTCAATGTGGAAGGGTATCAGCCGCCGCCGGATGCGAACGGCCCCTGGGGTGACATACGCATCATCAGCCCCGGTTTCCTGCAGACGTTGAAGGTGCCGGTTCTGGCGGGGCACATCTTCACGGAGCAGGAGGGGCGGAGCGAGCGAGCGGTGGCGGTCGTGGACGAGGAATTCGTGCGTCGCTTCTACAAGTCGCCCGCGGACGCGATCGGGAAGCGGCTCTGGCGCGGGTCGGCGACGCCCAACGACAGCACGCGCTACGTGACCATCGTGGGCGTGGTGGGGCACACGAAGCACGAGGGGCTCGCCGCCGACCCGCGCGTGCAGCTCTACTTGCCGTACGCGCAGCGCGGTGGAGTCAGTCGGATGGACATCGCGGTCCGCACGAGCGGAGATCCCGCGACCTACGTGAACGCCATCCGTGGCGCGGTGCAATCCGTGGACAAGGACGAGCCGATCGCCAACATCCGCACCATGGATGATCTGATCTCGTCGTCCATGGGCCAGCGCCGCCTCTCGATGACCCTCCTCGGAGTATTCGCGGGGATCGCGCTCCTCCTCGCTTCCGTGGGGATCTACGGCGTGATGGCGTACAGCGTCGTCCAGCGGACGCGCGAGCTGGGGCTGCGCATGGCGCTCGGCGCGAAGCAGAGCGACGTGCTCGCGCTCGTCCTGCGCCAGGGGATGACGCTCGTTCTGACGGGTATCGTGATCGGGGTGGTAAGCGCGCTGGCCATCACGCGCGTGATGGCCAGCCAGCTCTACTCGGTTCGCCCCACCGACCCGCTGACTTTCATCTCGGTGGCGCTCCTGCTGGCTACGATCGCGCTCGTAGCCACGCTCCTCCCCGCCTGGCGGGCGACCATGGTGGATCCCACAGTCGCTTTGCGGGAGGAGTAAACGACGGAAACGACGGGGTCAGGTCTTGCATCG
>DASSNL010000238.1:0-21351 GCA_035688075.1 Gemmatimonadaceae bacterium | reverse complement strand
TCGGGGCTCGAGGCGGGCGTGCCGAAGGAGGGAGTCTCGCGCGTCTTCTGGAAGGGCATGGGACCGAAGTCGCGATTCACGCCGTGGATGAGCCGGTCTACCGTACCACGCACGTTGGGCACGAGGATCACGTCGAAGCGCTTGCGCAGGTCACCCGCTCGCAGGTCGTCCTTGTCGATGGAGGTGTAAGGGACATCGAGCATCCCGAAGGTGTAACGCGACCACCCTTCGTCCTGCGTGTCGTACCAGCTGTGGTAAATCGCGACGCGCGGGAGATCGAGCTCGTGCCGGCGCACCGACGGCGCACTCGAAATGGCAACGAGCGGGAGCGCCCAGCGTGTCGCGAGCTCGCGAGCGGCCGAAGCACTCGCACCCTCGAGGATGACGGAGCCAGTGGGGAAGCTATCGGCTCCCGCTACGAAGGCGCTCTCGGCCGCCCACGCACGCGCCCCCTTCGCGTTCGCGCGGAGCCAGTGCAGCGCGGGGAGGAGCTCGGACTGCGCGCGATACGGCATGAGATACACATTGCCGCTCCCACGCACGGAGGCGGTCGCGGCCACCGTGTCGCGCAGGAGCTCGAGGCCGCTCCAGTGAAATACGGCAGTGTCATCGACGGCTTTCACGTCCACGCCGTAGAGGTAGCCGAGCGTCCAGGCGATGTCGTCGTACGGCGGGTACTGCGCCGTGGAGGGATACTTCTGGATGCTCAGCAGGTTGACCGCCAGGTCGCGATAGGGCTGGTCGAGGAGGATGACGAAGTCGCCCTCCGAATCACCGGCAGTGCGGCGGTGCACCTCGATGTGCTGGCGCTCGAGCTGGTTCACGAGGTACGCGGTGCGACGCGGGTCGCGCTGGCGCTCGAAGCCGGGGATGACGTACGCGTGCGGCTTCTCCGTCTTCCCGCGCTGCAGACTGTTGTAGCCCTTCTGCCAGAAGTCGCGCAGGAGCGTCCTCGCATTGTTTGCGGTATAGCCGAGGGTGGTGAGAACGCCTGCCTCCTGGTAGTTCACGTTGTCGCGCATCGACCAGCGCACCTTCTTCGTGGGTGGCCAGGAGCGATACCACTGACGACTCGTCACCGGTTCGCCGGCGTAGCGATCGTCGGAGAGATCGCGGATGTAGGTATCGGCGCCGGCGTTGCCGAAGGTCTCGTAGAAGCGCCCGATCGAGTTGTGGTTGTTCGCGACCCACACCGCGTAGCCGGGCCACCAGCCGTCGAAGAAACCCCAGGTCCACACGCCGGGGAGACCGGCAGCACTGAGCGCGGTGATCTCGTTGTTGGCGAGGAGCTGCCACTCGCTGATCGCGATCGGGTCGTTGGTCACGTTGTACGGACCCGTGCCGGTGGAGATGTACATGAGCGGCACAGACTCGTGGAGGTCGTGCATGACGAGCGGGTGCCAGTCGTAGTAGATCCGGAAGATCGCCTTGGTAAGCTGCTGGGAGATCTGGATTCCGTCGCGGTTGTTGTCGTGCACCACGTAGCGTCCCCAGTAGGGCGTGGAGCGCGGGAAGCCGTCGTCGAACTCGGGGCGCCCCTTCGTATAGCGGTAGTACCAGTCCACCTGCTTGTCGCGCCCATCTGGCTCGCTCACCGGGTTGATTATGGTGATGACATTGTTGCGGATGCGCGCGATGGCGCTGTCGTCGCTCACGGCGAGGCGGTACGCGAGCTCCATGAGCATCTCGGGGGAGCCCATCTCGGGTGAGTGGAGTCCGCCGTTCAGGTAGTACACCGGCTTCGCCGCGCTCAGGACGGCATCGAGCGAATCGCTCGGAAGCGTACGTGGATCGGCGAGCCGCGCCAGCAGCTGCTTGTACCGATCGAGGTCGCGCATGGTGCTCTCGTCGGCGATGATGGCCAGGATGATGTCGCGTCCTTCCTCGCTCTTGCCGACGGTCTCGAGCTTCACCCGCGGCGTGGCCTTCGCGAGCGCGCGGAAATATCCGTACACCTCTTCCGCGTGATGCGTCACCCCCGGCGCGCCGATGATGGTGCCGAAGTGCTCCCGCGGACTCGGCACCGTCGTGCTCGAGGGAAGCGACTCGAGCGTTGCCGGGAGAAACCTCGGGTCGGTGGTGTACTCGCGGACGAGACGCGCGTACGCGCTATCGGTCTGCTGCGCGCCGACCGGCGCCGCCGCGATGAGAGTCGTTGCAAGGCATGAGACGAGGGCTGCTGTCGAGCGCATCATCTGCGAGTCCGGGAACGAGTTGTGTGGGTAGGTGCGCTTCGTGGCAGAATCAATAGTCGTGCGGGGGGTGAGGCAAGGTTCGTGTGCGTGGCTGGTTCTTCTCGGGGGCCCGGTTCATCGCGCGGACCTGCGGACGCGGAGGTCACGGAGGGAACTGAGAGAGCGCGGAGAACTACTCTACGGGCTGGCCTCTGCTTGGCGTTCGTAGATCATTGCGAGAGAGAGTCAGGTGAGTTTTGGGGGAACTGCTCCCGCTCCTCGAGTCCTGCCCACCCGGGCAGAAGCAGAGGCGAGGGAGCAGTTCCCCCTATTCACACTGAGCCATCCCTGTCCGGATCTCGGAAGAGAGTCGGGATGCTCGTCTCGTAAGGGGTTTCTCCGCGTCCTCTCAGTTCCCTCCGCGACCTCCGCGTGCGCAGTTATGTACGTGCGCGATGCACCGGCCCTCGAGACGGACCGATCTCGCGCTGACGATCGACGTCTCGCTTCGCGCGATGGGGGTCGCATGGCGCACGGATTGCACGAGACCGGCTCTACGTAAGCGTCTCCGGCGCATCGAGCGCCGGCCCGGCAGGAATGGAAGCCATAGTGAGGAGGATGCGCCATGCAGGTCCAGAAGATGATGACCTCGAATCCCGCATGCGTCACGCCGGATGATACCATTCGCGATGCGGCTCGCCTGATGAAGGAACACGACTGCGGGCTCATTCCGGTGGTGGATAGTGAGGAATCGAAGCGGCTGGTGGGAGTGGTCACCGATCGCGACCTCGCGGTGCGCGCAATCGGCGAAGGGAAGGGGGCCGACACGAAGGTGTCGCAGGTCATGTCGCGCGATCCGAGCTGCGCCTCGCCAGACACGGACGTGAGCGAGGTGGAGCGCATCATGTCGGAGCGGCAGGTGCGACGCGTACCTGTGGTGGATTCGAAGGGTCGACTCGCGGGGATCGTAGCGCAGGCAGACCTCGCGTTGAGTGACGACAAGGGCGTGAGCGATAGAGAGGTGGCCCGGACCGTAGAGCGCATCTCACAGCCGTCCGGCTCGTCGCGCGGCGAGTCGAGCGCCGGTACGCGCGTTTCGCCCTGAGGCGGGCGCGGGGGAAGGGGAAGAGGAAGGGATTTGCGCATAGTCCCTGGTGGGACTAAATTACGGTACTTGTTCCACCAGGAACTACGCCCCAGGGGTACCATGCCGCACTCTTCCGCCGCCAGACGACACGAACCTCCGCCACTCATCCTCGAGCAGCCGTCGGAGGCCGCCATCGCGGAAACACTCCCGAAGGCGGCCGCCGCGTTGCGCGCGTTCTTCCGTCTGGCCGAGGCGTGGCAGCTGGGGGCCGACGAGCAGCGCACGCTCCTCGGGCGGCCCGCGCGTACCACCTTCTATCGGTGGCGAAAGGGGGAGACGGGAGGGGTGACGGTGGACACGATGGAGCGCCTCTCGCACCTGCTCGCGATCTACGCGGCACTGCACTCGATCTATCTCGATCGCTCGCGCGCCGACTCGTGGGTGCGGCGACCGAATGACGATGCGCTCTTCGGCGGCCGCGCGCCTCTCGACCGGCTCCTCCTTGGACGCGTGGCGGACATCTACGAGGTGCGTCGCCACGTGGAGTCGGCCGCTCAGCCAGCGCTCTGATCCCGGAAGTGCCGACCAGTCGTCGTCCGCCGGCTCGCACTCCGGCGGCACTGCCATCGCGCGCACTCGTCGAGTGGCATCCCGCGGTCCGGATCGTCTCCGCGCGGCGCACACCCCAGGAGCTCTTCGAGGGGATCGCGAGCGCGGACGAAGCACGCGACCTCGTGGCCGTCGTCGAGGCGGGGCGACCGGCGCGCTTCGACGCGGCGGACGTCGCGGTGGGGGAGGGCGCCGGGTGGGTCATGGCGGCGTTCCTTCAGGGGGGCGCGGCGCGCTTCAACGACGAATCGTTCGGCGCCTTCCACGCCGCCCGCGACGAGGCGACGGCCATCGCAGAGACACACTACCACTACTCGCGCTTCCTCCTGGCGGCGCGCGAAGAGTACGCCCTGATCGGCGTGCGCGTACTGCTAGCCGACGTCGTCGCACGCGCGGTGGACATCCGCGGACGCATGCGCACGCTCCCCGAGCTGTACGACCCCGATCCCGCCCACTACGCGCGCTCGCAGCAGTGGGGAGCGGCGCAGCGCGCTGCGGGGGCTGACGGGATCGTCTACGACAGCGTGCGCAGAGCGGGCGGGGAGTGCGTGGCGCTGTTCCGCCCGCGCCTCATCACACGTTGCCGCGAGGGCGATCGCCTCGCGTACGAATGGGACGGCCGATCCATCGTCGCCACGTACGAGCTCACCCAGCGAGACATATATGATAACGTACGTGATTAATGACGTAGCAAGTCGTTGTTCTGAACCGTTTTAGCGTCTCGGTGCTCGCGTCTCTTCGAACACCGACGACGAGACCCGCGTGCCGTACGGAGTCGCGCGCTGCAACCGCCTGAAGTACTCGAATGCTGCCTTCGCCGCTTCGCGTATCGCGGCACCTCCATCACCGCCGCCGTAGTTGGTCATCACCGTGATGGCGAAGGGACGGTCCGGAAGCTCCACCAGCGCCCAGCTGGTTGCCACTCCCACGATCCCGCCCGGCTTGGATGCGACGGGGATGTCGTCCGGTATTACCGAGCGCACGGCTTCGTCTTTCGGCAGCTCCAGGATCTCGCGTACCCTCTCGCACGAGCTCTTCGAGAGCGGGAGGTCGCAGCGCGAAAGGCGCGCCATCACGCTGGCTGCTTCCGCCGGCGTCGAGATGTTCTCCTCGCCACGCGCGGACGACGCGGGGCTGATCATCCGCCGCTGGAGCCTCGTTTGCTTCAGGCCGAGCGATGCCATGGTGCGGTTAACCGAGTCCATGCCGAGCGCGTCGATGAGAATGTTCGTCGCGCCGTTGTCGCTCAGCGTGACCATGAGGACAGCCAGGTCCTCGTTGGAGAGCTCGGAGCCACCGTCGGAGAAGAATTGCAGCACGCCGCTCCCCCCGGTGCGGGTAGCTTCCGAGATCGGGTGACGCGCACGGAGGAGACCGGGGTCGTGGTCGGCCCGCCTGAAGAGCTCCAGGAGGACGGGTATCTTTATGGCGCTTCCCTGGGGGAAGACCAGATCCTGGTTGACGCCGATCCGGCTCGAATCGGTGAGGTCCACCACCTCGATCCCCATCACGCCGTCGAACGAATCAGAGATCCGAGTGAGCTCGTGGAGGAGCTTTTCCTTCAGGATGGCGCGATGCGGAGCCTGGGCGGCCACGCGGCTGGCGGCGAGGGTGCAGGTGGTGAGGAACAACGCCACTACCGTGGTTAGACGTATAGTCGCGAGGCGCCGGGTCGGTGACATGCGGATCTCCTCTCGAGGGTTAGCGAGGCCGGCTCGGGGTTGCGCGCCGCCGTGGCGCGCCGTACATAAGCGTCCTGGAAGCTGGAATATGGGACGCGGTTCCGTGAAGCGGAACATTCCCGCAGTCTCCTACATCACCCGAACATCTCTCCCGTGATGCCAACCCTCCCGATTCGAAACCCGCGCCGCCCTCGCGCACTCCTGTACCGCGCGGCGCTGGGCCTCGCCATCTGCTTCGGCACCGTCTCCTGCGCGCACCACGTGCGACAGGAAGACGCGGGCCCGGTGGATCTCCTCATCAAGGGTGGCACGGTGGTGGATGGCACCGGCACCCCGTCCCGGGTCGCGGACGTCGGGATACGCGGCGATCGCATCGCCTTCGTCGGCGACGCGGCCTCGGCCAACGTCACCGCCGCGCGCACGCTGGATGCCACGGGGCTCGTGGTCGCGCCCGGGTTCATCGACCCGCACACGCATACCACGGGCGACCTCTCGAGCGCGGAGCGCCACGCGAACCTCGACTACCTGATGCAGGGTGTGACCACCGTGGTGACCGGAAACGACGGCTCCAGCCCGCTCAACATCGGCGAGGAGTTCGCGCAGTGGACGCGCGGTGGTATCGGGCCCAACGCGGCGCTGTTCATCGGCGAAGGTTCGGTGCGCGTGAAGGTCATGGGGATGTCGGACGCGAAGCCCACCGCCGCGCAGCTCGACAGCATGCGCTCACTCGTCGCGCGCGGGATGCGCGACGGCGCTCTCGGGCTCTCCACGGGACTCTACTACGCGCCCGGGAGCTACGCGTCCACCGAGGAGGTGGTGCAGCTCGCGAAGGTGGCTGCGAGCTACGGCGGGATCTACGACACGCACATGCGCGACGAGAGCTCGTACAACATCGGACTCGTTGGCGCGGTGGAGGAAGCGATCCGGATAGGGCGGGAGGCGGGGATCCCGGTTCACATCTCGCACATCAAGGCGCTCGGCGTGGATGTCTGGGGCGAGAGCGACACGGTGATAGCGCTGGTGAACAGCGCGCGCGCCTCCGGCATTCAGGTGGCCGCCTGTCAGTACCCGTACACGGCTTCGGGGACGAGCATAGGGGCGTCGCTACTACCGCGATGGGCGGAGGCGGGCGGCCGCGACTCGCTGCTGGCGAGAATGCGGGACTCGGCGACGCGCGTGAAGCTGGAGGCCGACATGCGCGAGAACCTCCGCCGCCGCGGCGGTGCCGATGCGCTGCTCATCACGGACCGGGGCGACAGCACTCTCACCGGCAAGACGCTCGCGCAGGTCGCGAAGGAGCGGAAGCTCTCGCCCATAGAGGCCGCGCTCGAGATCGTGAAGGATGGCGATGCCGGCGTAGCGTCGTTCAACATGAAGGATTCGGACATAGACAATTTCATGGTGCAGCCGTGGGTCGCGACCTGCTCCGATGGCTCGTCCGGGCACCCGCGCAAGTACGGCACTTTCCCGCGCAAGCTTCGCGAGTACGTCTACAACCGCCACGTTCTCACGCTCGAGCAGGCGGTGCACGTGAGCTCCGGCCTCACCGCGCGGATCCTGCACCTCGACTCACGCGGAACGCTCGCTCCAGGGAAGTACGCCGACGTCATCGTATTCGACCCGGCCACCGTACGCGACCGCTCCACGTACGAGGAGCCACGGCTCCTCGCCACCGGGATGCGCTACGTCTTCGTGAACGGCAAGCTCGCGATAGACCAGGGCGAGTACACGGGCGCGCTCCCCGGACGCGTGCTCGAGCGCGAAGCGACGAAGGGCGAGAGCGCGAGCACTACCTCGCGTTAGCTGCCCCGGAGAGCGCGGCGCGGAGCCGGGAGGGAGCCGGGAGGGAGCCGGTGCAAAACCCACCGGCTTCTCTCAGCGCCTGGGATGGCGACGGATGCGCGAGCAGAGTATGGCCGAGGCACCGGTGGCCTGACAACCGGCAACCGGTGTTGCGCGCCTCGGAAAGGAGGTGCCACCTCTCGGCGAGCGTGAGCGGGTCCATCGGGCCGCTTCGCCGCGTACATCGATGTGCGCGAAAGGCCCGCTCGGTCCCATCGCCTGGTAGAGCCCCAGGCCGCCCACTAGATCGGGATGCGCCCGTTCCACTCGCTCGACGGCGCGCTCCACCACACGCACATCGCCCACGTCGCTCCGGCCGTCCAGGTCCAGATCGTCCATCCGGCCGTCGCCGTTGGCGTCGATGATGATGTCAGCCGCGTCGCCGTACTGGTGGCGGCTCTCGCGTGCGCGTCCGCTCGCGTCGCCCAACGCGAGGTTGTAGGCGGGGGTCCGAAAGCCGGACAGCACGATGACCCGGTTGGTGCGGTGGCCGCTCCGCTCCAGATCGTCGAGGACGAGCTCCAGCTTATCCACGAGCGCCTCGCGCAGCACCAGGTACTTGGGCCATACATCCGCCTGGTCGTGGGTGAGGAAGTCGCGGAGGCGGAAGTGCTCGGAGAGGGGCGTGTCGGCGTTGGACTGCGTCACCTCCACGAAGCCGGACGGGTTCCTGTAGGCGCTAGACCGTATCCGGCGCAGCTCGGCCGGCCAGTAGCCCATCCGGTAGCCGCCCACGTACGCGCCGGTCTTGACGTTGAAATCGCGCAGCGCGAGGAGCGCAAACGGCTCTCCACCGTCCCTAGAGCGCAGCACGAGCACGCCACCGTCAGCCGTGCTCGCCCTGTCTAGCGAGCGCGCGATCTCCGTCCACTCGGCGGCCGGTACGATGCGCGACAGCAGCTTCCCGCTCGCGCCGCGGAGGGAGTCACCATAGCTTGCCAGCAGCTCGCGCTCCGCGAGGTGCGCGGGAGGGGGGAGGGCAGCTCCGCCGGTGACGGGGAGAACGCGCGCGCTCCCCGGCAGCTCCACCGCGGCGCTGGCGCTGGCGGCGGCCCGCCCCAGCGACAGGGCGAGCGCGAGCGCCAGAACCACGACCGCCAGCCAGCGGAGGGCGAGTGAGAGCGGAAGTGGAGCGGTGTATGCGCGGGTCATCGGATGATGACGCACGGGAGCAGGGCGCGGCAATTGAAACCAGGCGTGCCAACCGCCCGTAATGGGGGCACAAGGAGGTAATCATGCTCGGTCTCATCGGACTCTCGATCACCATCGCTGCGGTAATCCTCGGCTACATGAACAGCCGCCGCTTCGTACGGACGAAGTTGCGCTACGTGGACGCGGCGCAGCGCTGGACGGCCCCGCTCCTGGCGGGACTCGGCGCCGCGATCGTAGCCACGCCGGTCGCCTGGCTGCTCCCGCTCGTAGGGAGCGGGACTGCGCTGCTCTTCGGCATCGCCGTCGGCACCGGAGTGGCGCACGGTGCGCGTGACGTCAAGCGCGGTACTTCCGCGCTCCTGGAGCCGTGAGCTGAGCGTGCCGCACGGCGCGCAACCGAGGCCGACACCTCGGTTGCGCGCCGTGCGGTGAAGGATCGGCATCCGGAATCATTCACGAGAGAGCGAGCGAAAAGCCCGCAAACGGTGCATGCACCGTTTGCGGGCTTTTCCGTGTACGAATTTCCTGCTGTTGAGGCCGTATGCTTTCACATCGAACTATCCTGTTGTCGCTCTTGCATCTGCCACACGCGACGAGCTCGGCCATGCGTATGCACCTGCAATCACGCCCATTGCGAGCGGCGATACACACTGTACTTTAGCGACGCTTCACTGGCGTAGACGCAGCGCCTCGTCTTCACAAATCACGCGGAGTGGTAGCGCGACCCGGATGCGTCGGAGGGGAGCGGACGAAGCGAACGCTGCAGGGAGCATCCCCTCTTTTTAATACGCGGTTCGCCGAGACCGCTCGACCAGTGAAGGCGTGATCTCACGATTGCACAGGCCGAACGGCCGGCCGCCGCTCAACGCAAGCGGAGGTACGATATGAGACCTGCCACGTTCTCCCCGAGCTGGGAGTTCGAGAGGCTCGTTCGCAAACGTGGGCGACCGTCGAGGCTGCTTCGCGCATCGGCAGTGCTGCTGATGGCGAGCGCGATGTTCGCGGGATCGGTGGGTGCGCAGGGCTCGGTGGCCGGCACCGTGACGGATGCCGCGAATCAGCAGCCGATCGCCGGCGTGCAAGTGACTATCGCGAACACGACGCTCGGCACCGTGACCACGTCGGACGGGCGATTCCGGATCAACAACGTACCGTCGGGACAGTTCACCGTAGAGGCGCGGCGCATCGGCTACGCGAGCCAGAGTCGCAGCGCCACCGCGGGCGACACGACCATCGCGTTCGTGCTGCAGTCGCAGGCGCTGAACCTCGATCAGGTGGTGGTCACCGGTACCGCCGGCGGACAACAGAAACGCGAGATCGGCAACGCGGTCACGCAGATCGACGCGGCCACGGTCACGAAGTACGCGCCGGTGACGAATTTTCAGGATCTGCTCCAGGGGCGCGCACCGAACGTGGACATCATGCCGGGCTCCGGACAGGTAGGGACCGGTTCGCGCATACGCGTGCGCGGAACGTCCAGCCTGGGGCTCGCGCAGACTCCGCTCATCTACGTGGATGGAGTGCGGATGGACAACGCGCAGTCGACGGGTCCCGTGAACCAGGCGTTCGGATCGGCTTCGATCTCCCGCTGGAACGACATCGATCCCGGCGACATCGATCACATCGACATCCTCAAGGGACCGGCGGCTGCCACTCTGTACGGCACCGAAGCCGCCAACGGCGTGATCAACATCGTCACGAAGCACGGTGCGTCGGGGAGTCCGGAGTTCACCTTCAACATGAAGCAGGGGACGAACTTCCTGATGGACCCGGCCGGCCGCTTCCCGACGAACTACCAGATGGTGGACGGCAACATCCAGTCGATCAACTACGACCAGCTCCGCTCGTCGTACGGCAAGGACTTCTTCCGCCACGGCCGCTACCAGCTCTACCAGGCCGGCGTGAGCGGCGGGAGTGGAATCTTCCAGTACTACATGTCGGGCACGCGCGAGCAGAGCCAGGGCGCGGAGTTCCCGAACGATCTGAGCAAGACAAACGGACGCGCGAACCTCACGCTGAACGTGGGCGACAAGCTCACGATCCAGGGTAACGCGCGCTACCTCAGCGGACGCACGAATCTCCCGGCCGAAGCGGGATACGGCGGCACGGTCTGGTCCACGATCCTCATGGACCCGGCCACCATCCCGACACGGCAGCTGGGCTTCGGCTCGTCCACGCCGGAGGCGTACAACGCGGAGTATCACTTCCTGCAGGATGTCGGGAAGTTCACTGGCGGATTCACGGTGACACACCGGCCCACGAGCTGGCTTTCGCACCGACTCATCTTCGGCCTGGACCAGACGAACACCACCGACGTCGAGTTCGCGGAGCGCATCGATTCGCTGGCGCCGTTCTTCGGGACCGACGCTACGCAGGGGTATCTCGTACGCGGACTCACCAACTCCGGCTTCCGCACTTTCGACTACGCCGCGACGGCCACCTTCGACCTGACGTCGTCGATCAATAGCTCGACGTCGGCGGGGATGCAGTACTACCGCCGCCGCACCGACGCGACGACGGTGAGCGGCTCGATGTTCGCCGCGCCCGGGCAGACCACGATCGATGGGCTGACCCAGAAGGACGAGCCTTTCCAGGAGCTGACCGAGAACGCATCGCTCGGCTTCTACGTGCAGGAGCAGATCGGTTGGAAGGATCGTCGTTATCTGACGCTGGCCCTTCGCTCCGACGACAACAGCGCATTCGGACGCGACTTCGACCGAGTGTACTACCCGAAGGCGAGTCTCTCCTGGGTGGTGAGCGACGAGCCGTTCTGGAATCTCGGCTTCTTCAACTCGCTTCGTCTCCGCGCGGCGTACGGTGAAACGGGGGCGCAGCCGACGGCATTCAGTGCGCTGCGCTCGTACGTCTCCGTGGCGGGCCCCAACGGCGGCGCAGCGGTCACACCGTTCTCACTCGGTAATCCGGATCTGGGTCCGGAGCGCGGCAAGGAGTTCGAGGTCGGCTTCGACGGCAGCCTGTGGAACGACCGCCTCGCCGTCGAGTTCACCTGGTACCGGCGCACGACCACCGATGCGATCCTCGACCGTCAGATCGCGCCATCGGTGGGCTTTGCCAGCACGCAGTTCATCAATGCGGGCGAGATCCAGAACAAGGGGCTCGAGTTCATCACACGCATCACGCCGGTGCAGACCGACGTGGTACGCTGGGACGCGCAGTTCGCGCTCGCGCACAACAGCAACAGGATCAACGATCTCGGCATCCCCGGGGTGGACTTCGTCTCGGCGGGGCAGTACGTGCAGCACCACGTCGGCTATCCAGTGGGATCGTGGTTCGCCAAGAAAGTCGTGAGCGCCACGCTCGCTCCCGATGGTACGGCGATCGATCCGATGTGCGCAGACGGCAACGGCGGGACGGTTCCATGCGCCAGTGCGCCGGATGTGTTCCTGGGGAGCGGGATCCCGAAGAACGAGGGATCGCTCCAGAACACCGTCACTCTGTGGGGGCGTCTGCGTGTGGGCGCGCTCCTGGACTTCCAGCGTGGCCAGCGCAAGCTCGACGGCAACACGCGTGTTCGCTGCCTCGACATCAGCGGCCGTTGCCCACAGATCTTCTTCCCCGAGCGTTATTCGCCCGCGATCGTGTGGGGCGCGCAGAACGTGAGCACGTATCCGGGGTGGCTGATCAAGGACGCGAGCTTCGTGAAGCTGCGCGATGTGTCGGTGTCGTATCAGTTCCCCGACGAGTGGGCGCAGAGGGTTCGAGCGAAGAACGCGAGCATCTCGGTCCAGGGACACAACCTGCACACGTGGACCGATTATACCGGACTCGAGCCCGAGGCCAACTTCCTCGGCGGCTCGCGCGGCGGAAGCAACGCTCCGTGGGAGCAGACTGTGCTGCCGCAGCTCTCGTCCTTCATGGTGGCCGTCAGTCTGACGTTCTGACCCAACTCCAGCTTCGGGAACGCAAATGAAACCATACAGTACAAGCTCACCGCAGCGTTCGCGTCGCGGGCTCTATCTGCTGGCGGCGGCCGCATCGATGGTGGTGCTCGCCGCCTGTAGCGACTTGCTCGACGTGACTGCACCGAGCCAGATCCCGGCCGATCAGCTAGAGCAGCCGGGGAACGCTCCACTGCTCGTGGCTGGTGCGCAGTCGGACTTCGACTGCGCGCTCGGCGCCTACATCGTGATGGGCGGCCTGATAAGCGACGAGCTCGAGGACGGCACCGAGACGGCTGCTCGCTGGGTGTACGACCGGCGCGATGTGGCGCCGTCGGACGCCATCTACGCCACCGATGATTGCACCGGCATCGGCACCTACTCGCCGCTCAACAAGGCGCGTGCATCGTCCGACAACGTTTTCCGTCTGCTCAGCGGGTGGACGGATGAGCAGATGCCACCCGACGTCAACCGCACCGACCTCATGGCCACCGCAGCGGCGTACGGCGGCTACGCCAGGGTGTTGATCGGAGAGATGTTCTGCCAGAGTGTGATCTCGCGCATCGAGCCGGATCAGAGCATCACGTACGGTCCGGTGCTCACCCAACAGCAGATGTGGGAATCGGCCGATTCAACTCTCACCGCCGCGCTCGCCCTGGCCACCCAGGCGCAGGATGAAGATCTGACGAACATGATACTGGTGGGTCGAGCGCGAGCACGACTGGATCTGGGACGCCTCGCAGATGCCAAGGCCGACGCCGACCTGGTCCCGCCCGACTTCGTCTATGAAGCCGCCTCGGCGTCGCGTGCCGACAGGCAGCACAACCGCGTGTTCGACGCGAGCAACCCGGTGAGCGGTTCGTCGGCATCGGTGGACACGCAGTACTACAACATGCACGACCCTCGCGTGCGGGTGGACAGCACCGGCGACACCACCGGAGCGAAGGTACTCTTCTTCGCGCAACTCAAGTACACGAGCGCCGATCAGCCCATCCCGATCGCCTCGGGGAAGGAAGCGCAACTGATCAGCGCCGAAGGCGACATCGCGGCGGGCCAGCCCGGAGCCGCGGTAGAGAAGATCAACGCGATTCGCGCGACCTACAACATGGCGCCGTACACCGGCCCGGAGGATGCCGCGACCGTGAAGGCGCTCCTGATAGAGGAGCGAAGACGCGATCTCTGGCTCGAGGGTCAGCGCCTGGGTGATGTGCAACGCTACGGCATCGCCCTGAAACCCGCGCCCGGCCTCCCGTTCGTCTTCGGCGGTACCTACGGCACCACCACGTGCCTTCCGCTCCCGGACGCGGAGCGACAGGCCAACCCTAACTCGCAGTAAGCGGCGCAGCCGCTTACTGCGAGGTGAGAGGAAAGCAGAAAGCAGACAGCAGAAAGCAGGAACTGCAAAGAAACAGGAAACAGGGAACAGGAAACAGGAAACAGGTACCGACTCGTGGGGAGAGAGCCCTCTACCCAGAGGCAGTTACCTGTTTCCTGCTTCCTGTCTCCTGTCTCCTCTCTCCCCTTACCCCATCGGCAGTTCACTGCCTTCTGCTCTCTGCTTTCTGCTTTCTCCCCTTCACATATTCCCCACCATCGCCTCTCCGAACTCGCTCGTCTTCAGCAGGGTGGAGCCGGGCATGAGGCGCTCGAAGTCGTAGGTGACGCGCTTCTGGGCGATGGTTTTCTCGAGGGAGGTGATGATCAGGTCGGCGGCTTCGGGCCAGCCCATGTAGCGGAGCATCATCTCGCCACTCAGGATCACGGAGCCGGGGTTCACCTTGTCCTGGCCGGCGTACTTGGGCGCGGTGCCGTGGGTGGCCTCGAAGATGGCGTGACCGCTCACGTAGTTGATGTTCGCCCCTGGGGCGATGCCTATTCCGCCCACCTGCGCGGCGAGAGCGTCGGAGATGTAGTCGCCGTTGAGGTTCGGGGTCGCGATGACGCTGTACTCCTTCGGGCGGAGGAGGATCTGCTGCAGGAAGGCGTCGGCGATGACGTCCTTGATGACTATCCCGTTGGGGAGCGTGAGCCAGGGCCCGCCATCCAGCTCCGTGGCACCGTACTCCTGGCGCGCGAGCTCGTAGCCCCAGTCGCGGAAGGCGCCCTCGGTGTACTTCATGATGTTGCCCTTGTGTACGAGCGTCACGCTGTCGCGCTTCTCGGCGATCGCGTACTCGATCGCTGCGCGAACGAGGCGCTTGCTCCCCTCCTCGGAGATGGGCTTGATGCCGATCCCGCTCGACTCGGGGAAGCGGATGGAGCGCACGCCGAGCTCGTTCTGCAGGAAGGCGATCAGCTTGCGTGCCTCGTCGCTCCGGGCGCGGTACTCGATCCCCGCGTAGATGTCCTCGGTGTTCTCGCGGAAGATCACCATGTCAACGTTCTGCGGCTCCTTCACGGGGGAAGGAACCCCCTCGAACCAGCGCACCGGGCGCACACAGGCGTAGAGATCGAGCTGTTGGCGGAGCGCTACGTTCAGCGAGCGGAAGCCGCCGCCCACCGGTGTGGTGAGCGGCCCCTTGATTGCCACGAGGTAGTGATCGATCGCGGTGATGGTGTCTTCGGGGAGCCAGCTGTCGACCTCGCGCTTCGCTTTCTCGCCGGCGAGCACCTCGAACCACGCGATGCGACGCTTTCCGCCGTATGCCTTCTCCACCGCGGCGTCGAAGACCCGCTGGGCGGCGCGCCAGATGTCCGGCCCGGTTCCGTCGCCCTCGATGAAGGGTACGACAGGTTCGTTCGGGACGCGCAGCTGCCCCTCGGAGAGGGTAATCGCTTCCCCCCTGGTGGGCGGGGTGAGATTCTTGTATTCGGGCATCGTGGAGGTAGGCATGGGTACGTCCTGTAGTCGTATTCGGGGTGGATCACCGGCGGCTCACCCAAACTTATCGGACGCGTGATCAAGGGCAACGCCCGCGCGATGCACGCGGCCACGATCGTGAGCGACGCTTTCCGCCGTTACCGGGAGAGCTTCGTCGAGATAACCCGCCGCGCGCAACGCCGCTTCGAGGCGCGCGACTGGCACGGCGGCCATGCCGACGCCGCCGAACGGCTCGCGCTATACCGCGACCGGGTGGATGCCACCCTGCCGCTCGTGCGCGACGCGCTCCAGGATTGCGCCACCGATCTCGCTACCTGGCAGAGCGTGAAGTGGCTCTACGCGGCGCTCATCGCTGAGCGCGACGACTGCGAGATCGGCGAGAGCTTCTACAACTCCATCGCGCGCAGAATCTTCTCTACGGTGGGCGTGAACGCGCAGGTGGAGTACGTCTTCCCGGACGCCGATCCCGGCAAGTGGCCGGGCGAGGAGTCGGACTTCCGGCGATACGAGCCGCACGATGGCCTCCCCGCCATGATCAGGCAGTTGCTCGAAGGGCTCGCCCTCCGAGCACCGTGGCGCGATCTCGAGGGCGACTCGATCGCGGCAGCGGAGCGCATCGGCGCGGCGCTCGAGGAGCTCGGCGTGGATCCGGCGGCAGTAGTGCTGGAAGTGATCGACGCGCCGTTCTACCGGAACAAGGGCGCCTACATCGTGGGCCGCATCCGGCTCGACGAGCAGATGCTGCCGGTGGTGCTGGCGCTCATGCACGGCGATCGCGGTGTGTACGTGGATGCCGTCCTCCTCACCTCCGACGAGGTGAGCATCGTCTTCGGCTTCAGCTGGTCGTACTTCCAGGCGGATATCTCGTGCCCGTGCGACGTGGTGGACTTTCTGGGATCTATCATGCCGCTCAAGCGAGTGGACGAGTTGTACAACTCGCTCGGCTTCAACAAGCACGGCAAGACGCAGCTCTACAGGAGCCTGGTCGAGCACCTGCACGCTCCCGGTGCGCGCTTCGAGCTCACCCCCGGCGACGAAGGGCTGGTGATGAGCGTCTTCACCCTCCCGTCTCTGAACGTGGTGTTCAAGGTAATCAAGGACTCGTTCGGATACCCGAAGCGCACCACGCGTCGCGACGTGATGGAAAGATACCGCCTCGTCTTCCTGCGCGACCGCGTCGGGCGCCTGGCCGACGCGCAGGAGTTCGAGCATCTGGAGTTTCCCCGCGAGTGCTTCCCCGATGCGCTGCTCCGGCATCTCGTGCGAGTGGCCGGCTCCACGGTGCGAGTGGCCGGCGATGCGGTGGTGATCCGGCACCTCTACACCGAGCGCAGGGTGACGCCGCTCAACCTCTACCTGCGCGAAGCGTCGTCCGAGCAGGCGCGCGATGCGATTCTCGACTACGGCCAGGCGATCAAGGACCTCGCCGCGGCCAACATCTTCACCGGCGACATGCTCCCCAAGAACTTCGGCGTCAGCCGCCACGGCCGGGTGATCTTCTACGACTACGACGAGCTGGTGCTCCTCACCGACTGCGTCTTCCGGCGCATCCCGCGCGCCACCAACCCGGACGACGAGATGTCCGCCGAGCCCTGGTACTACGTCGGCGAGCGCGATGTCTTCCCCGAGGAGTTCGCTCCCTTCATGGTCCCCTCCGCCCCCCTCGGCGACATCTTCCTCTCCGCCCACTCCGACCTCCTCACCGTCGACTTCTGGATCCGCGCCCAGGCGCAGCAGAGGGCAGGGGAGCTGAGGGATGTGTTTCCGTACAGGGGGGAGAGGAGGTTGGGGGGTGAGGGTAAGGGTTCAGGAAACAGGGTTCAGGGTTCAGGTACTACAGGTACGAGGAGACAGGAAACAGGGAGCAGGTAACTGCCTCGGCGCAGAGGGCCCTCTCGCCACAAGCCGGTACCTGTTCCCTGTTTCCTGTTTCCTGTTTCTTTGCAGTTCCTGAACCCTGAACCCTGCCTCCTGAACCCTTACCCTCACTCCCCTCCCGTCAACCTCGCCACCACGTCTCCCACCTGTCCTCTCGTATCGCGGTACTTCAGGGTGGCGAAGAGGGATTCGAGGTGGGGGAGGGCGATCTTCGAGGGGACGCGCTGGGCGAAGGCGGTGACTACCCACCCGCGGACCCAGGAGCGGTCGTCGTTCAGGTGGGAGCCGAGGATTTCGAGGGCGTGCTGGTTGCCGTTCGCGGCGAGGGTGGCGAGGGTCAGGGCGGTGCGCGGCTGGGTGCCGAGCATGTGCTCGAGCGTGGGGATGAAAGTGGTGTCGCGCCACGCGGCGATGACGTCCAACGCGGCGCTCTGGATGACGTCGCGGTACGAAGGGGTGTCGAGGCCGGCCGTCACTACCTCGCGGCGAGCATCGCGATCCATGCGCGCAACCGCAACGAGGGCGGAGGCGCGAACCTCGTAGCTCGGGTCATTCTCGAAGGTGCCGCGTGCGAGGGCGAGGGCGCGCGCACCGCCGATGCTTCCGAGCGCGCTCACAGCGGAGCGGCGCACGCGCGAGGAGGTATCCTTCAGCGCGAGCGCCAGCGTCGGCACGGCTACCTCCGGCGGGAAGGTGCCGAGCGCACCAGCTGCCTCGGCGCGCGTGCGAAAGTAGTCGGCGCCGGTAGCAGCACTGGCCAGCGCGGTAGCGGCGAGGGTGTCCGTGGTGCGCTTGCCTAGCTGTCTTATGACCCACGAGCGATTCCAGAGATCCGGATCGCTGGCGAGCTGCGTGGCGAGCCAGGTGGTAGGCTGCTCGAAGGCGAGCGTCTTGAGGATGGTATCGTCGTCGTCGAACACGACCATCGTGGGCGCGCTGGCGATGGAATCTATCTCAATGGTCTGCTCACGCCGGTCGAGCCACACGGTGCGGATGCGATCGCCCTCGGCGGTGCCGACGCGGATGGTTACCGGCATCCGGAACGCCGAAGGGGTGGTGTAGCGGAGCCCGGTGCTGTCGGCCTCGCTCGAATCGTTCTGGGTCTGCTTCACGTGCAGAGTGAGGCGCGAGCGGACGGAGTCGTAAGAGGCCGTGACGTCGAAGTTCGGGTAGCCGGCCTGGTAGACCCACTGGTTCCAGAACCACCCCATGTTCTCGCCCGTGGCCTCGAGGATGGACTGGCGGAGATCGTCGGTGGTCGCGTTGCCGTAGGCGTGACGCGTCAGGTAGTGGTTCACCGCGGCCCAGAAGCGCTCGGGCCCGAGATACTTCTCGAGCATCCGCACCACGAGCGCGCCCTTGGGGTAGATGTTGTTCGACGCGAGAGCGGCGAGCGGCATCCTGCGACGCTTGTCGATCGCCATGAACTGGTGGTACTCGTCCAGGTAGTAGTCGTCACCGGCGTGCGCGCCAAGCTTCTCCGCCCAGTAGGCGCCGGGCATGAACTCGGCGAATCCTTCGTTGAGCCACATGTTCGCCCAGTTGTCGATAGTGACGTAGTTGCCGAACCACTGGTGGGCGAGCTCGTGAGGGATGAGGACGTGCTGATACCACGGCCGGTCGCGATACGCGGTGGAGTCGGGGAGCCAGTCCACCAGCGTGGTGGCGCTCACGTTCTCCATGCCGCCGAAGAAGTCGGCGACAGTGGTCTGCGCGTACTTCGCCCATGGATAATCCACCCCGGTCAGCCGTGAGTAGACCTCCATGATGTCGGTCGTCACGCCGAAGAGCTGGCGGGCGCGGGCGCTGTCCTCCGCGTACACGAAGTAGTCAACCGGGATTCCCTGCCACTGGTCGTGGACGCGGACATACTGCCCGACGATGAGCGAGACGAGATATGTGGAGGCCGGCTTCTCCTGCGACCAGCTGAGAGTGCGGGTGCCGTCACGATGCCTCCGGTCGCCCACGACCCGGCCGTTGGAGATCGCCGTGTAGCCGCGCGGGACGGTGGCCACCAGCTCCCACGTCATCTTGTCGTTGGGATGATCGTAGGTCGGGAACCAGTAGTGATTGTTGGCGGCCTCTCCCTGGCTCCAGATCTGGGCGTGGCGATGCTCTCGCCCGTCGGCCTGGATGAAGGTGAGGCCCCTGCCGCTCTCGATGCGGGCGTGGTAGCCGAGCTTGAAGCGGATCGTGTCGCCGAATGCGGCGGGGCTCGGGAGGAAGACCACGAGCGTGTCGCCGCGCCGTGAGGTGCGGAGCGTGTCTCCCTCTGCGTCGATCACTCTATTCAGCTGCAGGAGGGGGCCGGCGTCGAGGATCAGCGAGTCCATCCCCGGGCGCAGCGAGACGAGGGTGGTGGCGACGCTGCCATCGAAGCTCGTGGAGTCCCAGTTGAAGTTCGCGAGCTCGATCCGCTGGTGCAGCAGATCATAGTCGTGCGAGGGCGTGTACCAGTCGGTGGCCATGCGTTCGGCGTTGGACTGGGCCGCGGCGGTGCGTGGGAGCTGGAGGAGGGCGGTAGCGAGGAGCGCGCACGTCAGGAGACGTACGGCGAGAAGGTCATGGATGCCGCGCATGACGACTCAGTTCGGCGATGAGAGGAGCGTTAAAGGGGGGGAGGTACCTCCAATGTAACAAGCTCCGGCGCAATCGCGACCCGCACCCATACCATCGCGCGGGATTCCCTGTAGTTTTCGTTGGCTGGCGACTCTCGTCGGCCGTACGTCGCGCTTCTGAAGACAACTACGAAGGCCAGCCGCGATCACCTCGCGCCTGGTGTCACGGCAGAGTGTGGAGAGTGAGGCATGAGCAAGGGAAACGTAACAGCAGAGGATAGAGCGAAGACTGGAGCCAGTGCGAACGTCGATGGTGCTGGCGGCGCGCTCGCGGCGACGGACGAGCGGACGGGGAAGCAGTACGACTTCCCGATCACCGACGGCTCGATTCGCGCCATGGATCTCCGGCAGGTCAAGACCGAGCCGGACGACTTCGGCCTGCTGAGCTACGATCCCGCCTTCCTCAACACCGCCGCCTGCCGGAGCGCCATCACCTACATCGACGGCGACAACGGAATCCTGCGCTACCGCGGCTACCCGATCGAGCAGCTGGCAGAGAAGTCCACGTTCCTGGAAGTCGCGTGGCTGCTGCGGCGTGGCGAGCTCCCGACGAAGGACGAGCTGGACGGCTGGGTGCACGACATCACGTACCGCACCTACGTGCACGAGAACATCAAGGCGTTCCTGCAGGGGTTCCGCTACGACGCGCATCCGATGTCGATGCTGTGCAGCATCGTGGCGGCGCTCTCCTCGTTCTATCCGAGCGCGAAGAACATCCACGATCCGGCCGAGCGAGATCTCTCGTTCATCCGGCTGATCGCGAAGATGCCGACGCTCGCCGCTTTCATCTATCGGCACATAAAGGGTCTCCCGTTCGTCTATCCCGACAACGATCTGTCGTACGTGGAGAACTTCCTCTCGATGGTGGCACGGATGGGCGAGCCGCGCTACGAGTCGCGGCCTGTATTCACGAGAGCGACGGAGGTGCTGTTCATCCTCCACGCCGACCACGAGCAGAACTGCTCGACCACGGCGGTTCGCACAGTGGGCTCCGCGCACGCCGACCCCTTCTCGGCGGTGGCGGCTGGGATCGCGGCTCTGTACGGTCCACTGCATGGCGGCGCGAACGAGGCGGTACTGCGCATGATCGAGCAGATCGGCCACGCGAAGAACGTCCCTGCCTTCATCGAGAAGGTAAAGAACGGCGAGGGGCGGCTCATGGGATTCGGACACCGTGTCTACAAGAGCTACGACCCGCGCGCGCGGATCGTGAAACAGCTCGCCGACGACGTGTTCAAGGAAGTCGGGATGGACAAGGACCTGGAGATCGCGCTCGAGCTGGAGCGTATCGCTCTCTCCGACGACTACTTCGTCTCGCGGAAGCTCTACCCGAACGTCGACTTCTACACGGGCCTGATCTACCGCTCGATGAAGTTCCCGACCGATTTCTTCACCGTCCTCTTCGCGATCGCCCGCACCGCCGGCTGGCTCGCCCAGTGGGAGGAGATGCTCCTCGACAAGGAGCAGAAGATCGCCCGCCCGCGGCAGATCTATACGGGGTATGGGGAGAGGGATTATCCGGGGGAGAGATGAGAGAAAGCAGAGAGCAGAAAGCGGTGAAAACCTCCACGGTCGAGATCTCGACCGTG
>DASSNL010000216.1:0-6881 GCA_035688075.1 Gemmatimonadaceae bacterium | reverse complement strand
GACGGGGTCAGGTCTTTAAATTCGAGCGGGCTGGGCATTCGCCCAGCCCGCTCGAATTTAAAGACCTGACCCCGTCGTTACCGCGCTTCGTACCCCGCCGCGGCGACCTCGCCGACCGCCTGCCCCACGATCTTCGTGATGGCGTCCGGGTCGAGCGACACGGGGACGTTGTTGGCGTAGATCGCGAAGGCGAGCTTGCGTCCGTCGGCGGTGGTCATGTAGCCCGCGAGCCCCTTCCCGTCGACGATCATCCCGTTGTTGAGGAGATCCTCCTCCACGTACGTCCCCGTCTTCGCGTGCACGTGCCCGGCGGCGGGCGAGTCGGTCTGGATGTTCCAGAGCGTGCCATCGCGACCGAGCACCGGGAGCGCGGCGAAGTACTTGGGGAAGTCGGCTCGCTTCGACATGGCGGCGAGGAAGCGGACCATGAACGAGGGCGTGAAGTGGGCCGACCCTCCAGCGCCGTCGCCCTGCGATGCGCCGGAGATGTCGAGCCCCAGAGAGTCCTTCAGGAACTCGTGCTCCATCGAGAAGCCCGCACGCGGAGAGCCGTCGTGAGCGAGGATCGCGCCGAGCACGTACGGCATCGTGCTGGCGTGCAGGTTCTGGCTCACCTTGAGAGTCACCTTCACTTCCTCGGAGAGCGGTGGTGAGATGTGCTCGGCCACCACGTTGGTGTCGGTGTACGACGCGGAGAGCGCCTCGAAGTCGGGCTTCTCGGTGGGCGGAGGGAGCGCCGCCCGCACACCCTTCTCGTCCAGCGCCTTCACCAGCGCCACCTGGGCGAAGCGGCTCGGCTCGGGAACCGCATAGCTGAAGAGCACCGCTGGCTTCCCCGCAGGCATCGTCCCGGTGACCGTGACGGTGTGCGAGCCATCCGGGTTCGTGATGTCGTTCGACCAGCGGATGTGCGGTTGCGAGTCCGCACTCGCAGTGGTAGCCTGGTTCACGAAGCGCACGTAGGGCGTGGCCGGCGAGACCTCGAGGGACACCGGCTGGCCTGGCTGCGCACCCGGAGTGATCGTGACGTCCACGAGGTTGTCGTTCACTATGATCGGCGAAATCACCACTCCGGTACCGAGCTCGCGGTCGCCTTCCGGGAAGAGCGTGGCGTCCACCAGCACGCGGCCGCCGACCCTGGTGATGCCATGCTTTCGCACCTGCGAGGCGATGTCGCGGATGACGAGCAGCGGATCACCCGGCACCGCCTTCGTGTCCGGGCTTCCGTCGTACGAGTGGTCCTCGTTCTCGAAGGCGAGCGTGCCGTCCTTCTGGATCCGCCCCGACAGATTCGCGTCGCCGCTCGCCACGAGCACCAGATCTCCGTCGAGGGTACCGTCGCTCCGGACAGGCCCCGTGCGGTAGACGCGAGTGTGAAAGCGGTAGTCCGCCCCGAGCAGTCCGAGAGCGCTCCCCATGGTGAGCAGCTTGGTGGTGGACCCCGGCACGAAGAGCTTGTCCCCGTTCAGCGAGTACACCGTCTTCCCCGAGTCGAGTGAGTAGAACTCCACTCCCCACATCGAGTGCTGGAACTCCGGCCTCTCGATGATGCTCTGTATCCTCTCCTCCAGCGCCCCGCCACTCCCTGCCTTCGGCGCCTGCGCCCCCACCCCCGCCACGGTCAACGCGACCCCCGCGGCCACCCCCATCGCCCGCGCCATCAACGCTCTAGCCATATCACGTTCCTCTTTTTGGTATACAGTCTTGTCGCCAGAATAGGGGGAGGGAGGGGGTGAGCGCAAGGATCAGGGGAGGGGAAAAAGAAAGCAGAGAGCAGAAAGCAGAAAGCAGGAACGGCAAGGAAACAGGAAACAGGAACTGCACACCGACAGTCGTCATCCCCACGAAAGCGGGGACCCATGTTCAGACCGGCTAACATGGGTCCCCGCTTTCGCGGGGATGACGTTGCATTACGAGTCGCTCACTGCTTCCCGCTTCCTGCTTCCTGCTTCCTTCCTCCTCCCTCCTCCCTCCTCCTCACCCCCTCGGCAGTTCACTGCTTTCTGCTTTCCGCTCTCTGCTTTCCTGTAGTTCCAGCACTCTCACCTCCGTGCCCGGCGCGATGCTCTGGGAGGAGCCGAGGAGGAGGGTGTCACCGACGGTGAGGCCGGAACGGACCTCGAAGCGGTCGGTCGCGTCGTCGCGGGCGCCAAGTTGAATGGGGAGTCGCTCCGCTCGGCCGTGGGCGATGCGAGTGACCATCGGCCTGATCCCGCTCTGGTCCACGGCGTCCGCCGGAACCTCGAGCGCGAGACGCGACTCGGTAGCCACTCGCCCCTCGGCGAAGAGGCCCGCTACCAGTCTGCTGGTGCTGTTGGGGATCGAGACGTAAATGATCACCTGGCGGGTGGTGGGATCCACCGCCGGGTTAATCCGCTCGACTCGACCGGTGAAGGTGCGGTTGTCGTAGCCGCTCACCGTGAAGCGCACGGGTGCACCCACCTCGATACCCGACACTTCATCCGACGGCACTGCAGCCTCCAGGCGCATGCTCGACGGATCGATCACCGTGATCAGTGGCGTACCCGGTTGTACCACGTCGCCCGCATTCACTGGGCGCTCGCTCACGGTGCCGGCGAGTGGAGAGGTGACGCTAGTCTTGTTCAGCTGCTCCCGCGCGGTGGCGAGTCGCGCCTCGGCATCGGCACTTGCCGCGCGCGCCGCGGCGAGCGCCCGTTTGGTCGCCTCCAGGTCGCGCTCGGCGATCGCGCCGGCCTCGTACAACCGTGTGTCGCGCTGCAAATCACTCTGAGCGTTCTCCTCGGCCAGCTTCGCCGACCGAGCGGCCGACTGCGCCGAGAGGAAGTTCTGTCGTTCGGCCACGTCGTCTATGCGAAGCAGCAGCTGGCCGCGCTTCACCGGCTCGCCGCGGTCCACGTACGTCTGCACCACCGAACCGGAGACTTCGGCGTTGATCGTGGCTGCGTCGCGTGGCTGGAGTGTGCCCGAGATGGTCGGGCCGGTACGCAGCGTATCGCGCTCCGCCACGGCGATGTTCTCCGGACCCACCTGCACCACCGGAGGCGCGCTGGAAGGCGGGTTGTCGCCGCTGCCGCGACACGCGGAGATCGCCGAGAGCGCCACCATCACCGCAGCCGCAACTACCACCCGCGCGATGCGAGATGTACCACGCCGCGAGGTAAAACCGGTGTCGCGCTCGTGCGTAGCTCTCGCACGCCTTCGCGTCACGGGACGACCCCCCGATTACGAGTAGGAGCACTCGCTCCGGCTGCGCCACCGCTGCCTGCCTGCCCCGGGATCGGCGGCTGTCCCGGCACTCCCTGAGCCTGCACGGCCCGCTGCGGCCCGAGCGAGCTCGAACCCGGTTGCGCCGAAGAGGTGGGGATGGCTGTCTGCGCGCTCGCCGCCAGCACACCACCGCTGCTCAACGGCAGATCGTGGATCAGCGCGACTCTGAGCCGAGCAACCTGCAGGTCGCGCGTGGCCTGCGCGCGGTTCGCTCTCGCCTGCTGCAGCTGTATGCGCGATGCGGAAAGCTCCGTCTGCGTGCTGATCCCCTCGCGGTAACGCAGTTGAGCGATGTCGTACGCGCGCGATGCCTGATCCTCGGTGCCCGCGCTCGCCGCGTACTGCGCCTCCGCGGCGCGGAGCTGTGCGATGGCGTTTCTCGTATCCACCGCCGCGAGCTGTCTCGTCTGCCTGAGCCGCGCTTCTGCCTCTCGCTCGTTCGCCTCGGCGATCATCTTGTCGCCCCGGATCGCGCCGCCGAGGAAGATCGGGAGCTGTAGCGAAGCGGTCACCGTCCAGTTGGTGAGGAACTGATCCCACGATGGGAATCCCGTGGGAAACGCGACACGCCCGAACGCGGACGACAGCGTTACCGTGGGCAGGCGCTCGGCGCGAGCGACCGCCACCGCGCTCCGCTGGGCGAGCACGGTCTGGCGTGCCTGGCGTACCGGCGACCGCTCGGCGGCGCTGGTATCCAGCGGCGTGGCGAGCAGCTCCGCGAGTCTCGACCCGGGCGACGTGGCGGTATCATCGAGACTCGTGGTCAGATCGAGTTGCTCATCCAGCGGGAGCTTCAGCAGCTGCTTGAGGTTCAGGTAGGCGAGATCGCGCGCGGAGCGCTGCTGGATCACCACCGGTATCTGGTTGTCGCGCGTCACTCGCGCGCGAAGGAGCTCGAACTCCGGCTGATTCCCCACCTGCTTCGCCAGCCGCGTCTGCGAGAGCGTAGTCTCGGCCTGCGCGAGCGTGGCCTGCGAGATGTTCAGGAGCCGGTCGGCGAGCACGGCATCGTAGTACGCCTGCGCCACGTCGAGCATCACCTGCGCACGCGCCGAAGTGAGCGCGATCTCCGCTCCCGTGCGTGCCGCGTTGGCTTGCCGCGCCTGCGCGGTGATCCGCCCGCCGGTGAAGACGTTCTGCGAAACAGAGAGGCCGAGGTTGTACTGGTTGGCGGCACCGAAGCCCACGCTCTGGAAGGAGCCGAGCGAGGTGCCACCCGGGCTGCAGCCGAGCGAGCTCTCGAGGAGGCGGATGCGTTCTGGCAGCGGTGCGGTGGTGTCCACTCTGGACTCGAAGGTATTACAGCTGGGTGGCCCAGATGTAGTGTCGCCCGAGTTGGCGAGCCGTTGGAATTGCGACCGCAGCGTGCGCGTGTACGAGGCCGAGCCCGTTATCTGCGGCAGGAACTGACTACGCGCCTGGTACTGTTGGCCGTGCGCTCGCTCCACACCGGCCTCTGCAATCGCCACATCTTCGCTCGCTGACTCCGCCGCGCGGAGCGCATCGTCGAGCGAGAGCTGTCGCGTGGCGGTGCTTCCCGTCGCCTGCGCGCTTGCCCTCGCGCCGGCGCAGACGCCGAGCACGAGAGCGAGCGTCAGGAACCGGATCCGACATTCTCTCACGTCCACCCCCATTTCTCACGAGCCGAGGCCGGCTGGCGCCGGCAAGCGGCCGGGATGAGCGCATGGTTGGCGCCGCAATGGCCGGAGAGCGTGACCTCGCCGACGAGGCAGGACGGATTCGCGCGAGGCGGGGCCAGGTCTGGAATCGTGAATCGATTTAGCCGCTACGGCGGCTGTATCCCATATCGTCATTCCCGCGAAAGCGGGGATCCAAGTTCTGGTCGGTCAACATGGATCCCCGCTTTCGCGGGGATGACATGACGCACGATGCCAGACCTGACCCCGCAGCAAAGAGGGGGACGATGCGTGGTGCATCGTCCCCCTCCGGTCAATCAGACTCGCTGTGGAGCTCTACTTCCTCGGGCTCCCATTGTTCTTCGGGTCGTAGCGCGGCTCCAGATCCTGCGGCTCCTTGAGATCGTTGAAGTAGCCCCAGGTCCAGCCGATCACGGGGATGGTGAAGAAGAACCACCAGGTCATAGCGCCGTACAGGGGCATCCCGGGGAACGACATCTGGTACGACAGCTTCGTGTTGTGGTAGGTGAGGAAGAGGAACACGAAGAGTGCCGCCGAGAGCAGCCAGCATATCGCGAGCAGCAGACCGTGCCTGCGGTGGTTAGCCATTGTGAAGATGCCTCGTCCTGATGAGTTCGAGCGCGACCGGCCCTCCTGCCGGTGGGTGCCCATGGAATGGGAGAAGATAACGAGAGGTGCGTGTCCGGAGCCAGGGGTTCCCGGCTCCGCGCTGGCACCTGACGTCGATTCGCATATTATCCTTGCCAGACGCGCTGCACCACACCTTCACCGCTCGGACACGTGACATACTCGCATCGCTGGGAGAGGCCCGCCGTGATACTCGGTCCATCTTGGGCCCGGGTCCGCAACGACATTTCCATCGCGCTGCAGCTCTTCCAGGTCACCTCCACCAACCCTACGTGGCGCGAGGCGGGCGTGGAGCCTGTGGCGCTCCGCGGCCCCGACGGCACCGGAGATCCGCTGGTGGCGCCGGTGCGCGTCGCCTTCAATGGTGATGCGTCGCGCAACGGCGCCGCGGATCCCTTCGTCTTCGCGCAGGATGCGCGCGGGGATGGAGGCGCGGCATCCGCCGACGAGCGAGCCAGCGCGAGCTGCGACACGGCCCTTCTCCCGTACGATCTCGCCGTGTGCGCGTCGCTCCTCATCGCCAAGTACCACCTCGGCGACGTGTTTCTGCTCGAGAGCGACGGCAAGGTGGAGGAGCTGGGCTGGCCGCTCGCGCGCGAGGTGGCCGGAACGGCGCTGGGTATTCGCGGAACGCTGAGAGAAGATCCCGAGCGCGGCATAGAGTGGACCGACGTGCACTGAGCACACACGGCCCGTCTATTTGTCGAGCGGCGCGTCGTCCGACATATTTCGCCGACCGGCCGCTCTGTCGCCGACCTTTCCCCCTGATCGTACTCAGACATGGCACCACGCAAGACGGGCAGAGGTCCTACCACCCGCACACGCGCCGCGCACTCGTCCGACGACCTTTCCGCTGCGCTCGACGCGATCCGACGCATCGTACAGGCGCTGCGCATTTCCACGCGCGCTGCTGAGCGCCGGCTGGGCGTGAGCGGCGCTCAGCTCTTCGTTCTGCACGCGCTGTCGGAAACCCCCGCCGATTCGCTCAACGAGCTCGCCGCCCGGACCTTCACGCATCAGAGCTCCGTCTCGACGGTCGTCGAGCGTCTGGTTCGAAAGCGCTACGTATCACGCACCCGCTCCAGCGCCGACGCGAGGCGCGTGGTCCTCTCGCTGACTCCATCCGGCCGAGCACTCCTCCGATCATCCCCCGACATAGCACAGCTGCGCCTCATCAGCGCTCTCCGCGAGCTCCCTCCCCGCGACCGCCGCACCCTCGCTCGCATCCTCGACCACGTAGTCCACGAGATGGGCGCCGATGCCGCGCCGTCGTTGTTTTTCGAGGAAGGAGAGAGGAGGGGGAAGAAGAAAAGAAAGCAGGAAGCAGGAAGCAGGAAGCAGTGAACG
>DASSNL010000212.1:0-7619 GCA_035688075.1 Gemmatimonadaceae bacterium | reverse complement strand
CATCCTCGGAAGCGAGGGCGGAACGTTCTACGTGGGCGAGCGTGAGCTCACGCGCGAGAGCGCGAAGTCCGCGATCGAGTGCGTCGCCGAGGATGGCGCGCGCGTCGTGAGGCGCGTAGTCGAGATCAGCCAGAGCGGCCGCGCTCCGAAGAACGATCCGGCTCTCTTCGTTCTCGCGCTCGCCGCGGGATGGGGCGACGACGCAACCCGCGCCGCGGCTTTCGCTGCTCTACCGGCAGTGGCGCGCACCGGGACGCACCTCTTCCACTGGCTTCAGTACGTGAAGGCGTTCCGCGGTTGGGGACGCGGGGTGCGCAACGCGGTTGGTCGCTGGTACACCACGAAGTCGCCGGCCGACCTCGCGTATCAGCTCCTCAAGTACCAGGCGCGCGATGGCTGGTCGCACCGCGATGCACTGCGGCTCGCGCACCCCAAGCCGCCGTCGGTCGCGCACGACCTGATCTTCCGCTTCGTGACGAAGGGATGGGACGGCGTGCTGGAGCTGGACGGCGCAACCGCGGGTGCGCTCCGTGCCGGTGACGTGATCGCGCGGATCGAGGCGGTGCAGGCAATCCGCTCGATGAAGCCTCGCGAGGCAGCCAGCGTGATCAGGATCTACAAGCTCACGCGTGAGATGATTCCCACCGAGTTGCTCTCACACGCCGAGGTGTGGGATGCACTGCTCGACGGCATGCCGCTCGGCGCGCTCGTGAGGAATCTCGGCGTGATGAGCAAGGTGGGCTTGCTCGTGCCTGGCAGCACCGCGGTGAACACGGTCGTCGCTCGACTGGGCGATCGGTCGGCGCTGCGGAAGGCACGCGTGCATCCCGTTGCGCTGCTCGCCGCGCTGCGGACGTACGCGCAAGGGCGCGGGATGCGGGGACAGAACAGCTGGGACCCTGTGTCGCAGGTAGTTGACGCGCTGGACGGCGCCTTCTACCTGGCCTTCGAGAACGCGCCGTCCACCGGCAAGCGAATCATGCTTGCGCTGGACGTGTCGGGCTCGATGGTCGCACCCGTGCACGGGTTGCCGTTCATCTCGTGCCGGGAGGCCTCGGCGGCGATGGCTCTGGTGACCGCTGCCAGGGAGCCGAACCATCGCTTCGTGGCGTTCACGCGCGGGAGTCATCCGTCGGCATGGCGGGCGCAGTACGGCTCGCTGTACGACACCGGCCTCACTCCGCTCGCGATCTCGCCGCGTCAGCGGTTGGACGACGTGGTGCGGGCGACGAGCGAGTTGCAGTTCGGCGGAACCGACTGCGCCCTCCCCATGGTGGAAGCGCTGAAGAACCGTTGGACCGTGGACGCGTTCGTCATCTACACCGACAGCGAGACGTGGGCCGGGAGCATCCACCCCGTGCAGGCGCTCCGCGATTATCGGGAGCGCATGGGGATCGCGGCGAAGCTGGTGGTTGTCGCGATGGCGTCCAACGGATTCAGCATTGCCGATCCCGACGATGCCGGGATGCTCGACGTGGTCGGTTTCGATGCGGCCACGCCGCAGTTGCTGGGAGACTTCATCGGCCAGGTGGGTGCGGAGTAGCTCGCCGCGCCACCCGGTCGGTGGCGTCGCGAAGTACACGGCGGGGTCGCGCGGTGCGGCCCCGTCACTCCACACACACTGAATAGGAAGATGAACAGGCTCGAGGATTACTTTGCCGATCCTCAGGAGCCGGAGAGCGAGAGAGACTTCTTCGAGATCGAGACGCACTACGACTACTTCGCCGTCTCACGAGAGACGGCGGAGGAAGTCGAGCGCCGGCTCGACCAGCTCCCGACCCCGCGCTGGATCGCCTTTCGCGATCTCGCCGGGGCCTGGCACCGGGTCGTAACCGCGCACGTCTACCGCGTGTCGGAGAGCACCGCGGCGCAGCGTGCCGCGCGGCGCGCCTTCTACCGCGCTCGGCGCCAGGAGGACAAGGCAGATCGTCGTCCATGGGAGGACGACTGACGAATGATGTACTCCACCGGACCATCGCATGTCACCCGCTCGCGGTTCGCGGGTTCATTCATAGATTGGGCAAGACCATGAAGATTTTTGGGACACACGACGAGCAGACCATTATCCAGTTCCAGCGCGTTCGCGAGAACGCGGTGGACGCAGCGCTCATGGCGGACGGGCATGTTGGCTACGTCATGCCCATCGGCGGTGTCGCGGCGTACAGGGACAAGGTCTCCGTGGTGGGAGTCGGTGTGGACATCGCGTGCGGCAACGCCGCGATTCTCACCGACCTCACGCTGGAGGGCTTCACGGGGATCGGGGTGGATGAGGCCAGGGCCAACCCGTATCGCGTTGCGAGCAATCCTGTGCTGAACGAACTGGCGAACGAAGTTCAGGACACGGTGTCTTTCGGCATTGGCCGCAAGAACACCGCGAACGACGCGCCGGTCGACGACCCGCTCTTCATGGAGCCGGCGTGGTACATCTTCCCCAACACGGGTGGCTTCCGTGACCAGTTGAAGGACAAGGCACGCAGGCAGCTCGGTACTGTGGGGAGCGGTAACCACTACGTGGACGTGTTCTCCGATGAGCAGGGCCGCATCTGGGTGGGCGTCCACTTCGGCTCGCGCGGCCTGGGCTTCACCGTCGCGCAGAATTTCCTGGCTATCTCACAGGGTGGCACGTGGGGAGACCGCGCCAAGGAAGTGGAGGTCCTTCTCGACATCAACCAGGGTGCCGGGTACGACTACTGGCATCTGATGGAGTTGGCCGGCATGTACGCCTACGCTGGCCGCGAGTGGGTGGCTCGCAAGGTGGTGCAGCTTCTCGGCGGTCAGGAGATGGACCTGGTCCACAACCATCACAACTTCGCCTTCAAGGAGACGCACGTAGCACCTGAAGGTGGGACGGCGGGATATGTCGTGGTCCGCAAGGGTGCCACTCCGGCGTTTCCCGGCCAGCGGGGATTCGTTGGTGGCTCGATGGGCGACGACTCGGTGATTCTGCGCGGCACTGTTGTGGAGGAGTCCCACGACGATGAGCCGATTACGAAGCTGCAACAGGAGGCGCTCTACTCCACCGTGCACGGCGCGGGCCGTGTCATGTCACGCACCGAGGCTGCCGGCAAGAGGAAGCGCAAGACCGGACAGGTAATTAAGCCCGGAAAGATTTCCCCGGAGATGATGAAGGATTGGCTCGCGAAGAAGGGAGTCATTCTCCGCGGAGGCGGCCTCGATGAGGCACCGCAGGTCTACCGCCGCCTGCCCGATGTGTTGAAGGCCCAGGGCGGCACGGTCGAAGTGTTGCACACACTGCGTCCGCTCATCGTCGTGATGGCCGGCGCGAACGAGTTCGACCCGTACAAGGATTGAGAGCGGACCGGTGTGACCGGTCCGCTCTCTCGCTCCGCCCCCTACACCGTCACGATTCCCAACTCCCGCCTGAATCCTCTCCGCCCCTCGTTGGTCACCCGCAGCGCGCGGCCGCTCGGCACGCGTGCGAGCCACTCGCGCTCGATCAACGTGGCGAGCAAAGCAGCACCGAGTGCGCCGGCGAGATGCAAGCGGCGCTCGCTCCAGTCGAGGCACTCTCTCGTGAGGGGTCGCCTCGACCTGCGAGCCCGCTCGCTCACCGCGTCGATGTCGACACCCAGCGCCCGGAAGCTCGCGGCGGCTGTCCTCCCTGGCACGAAGCCACGCTCGTCGTGCGCGAGCGCTTCGCGCGCCAGTAGCGCACCGACCACTTCCACACCTAGCCGACCAGCGAGGTGGTCGTAGCAGGAGCGGGCGAAGCGGATCCCGTTCACAACGTACGCCTCCTTCGCGGTGGCAGCGACGCGCGGGCGAGCCACGGTCGCGAGCGTTTCGATCGCATGCGCTACCGACGCGTCGGCCAGGCGAAAGTAGCGATGCCTCCCATGCCGCTCGGCAACGAGCAATCCTCCGTCCACGAGCTTCGCCAGGTGCGTGCTCGCGGTCGCGGGCGTTACTCCGGCGACACGTGCCAGCTCTCCGGCCGGGAGTGAGCGACCGTCGAGTACGGCCGAGAGGATCGCCGCGCGTCCCGGGTCCGCCAGTAGTGCAGCCACGCCAGCGATGTCGCAGATGGCGGGCGGTGTCGCCGACTGCGCCGCCGTTACCGGGTCGGTTCGATGTGCGATAGCCATACACTCAGTCTACGCTTGCGACACTTCGACGGAAAGCAAAGTGTCACCCGGGTACTCCTTCGTGAGATCGCGATCCGTACCGCATCCACGAACAGGAGCAAGCACATCGACATGACGGCCGAATGCATGGACACGAACACCTCGACCCCGCAGACCGTCGAGCTGTCGCCAAGGATTCTCTACATGGGCACGCCCGTCGTTCTCGTGAGTACCGTGAACGAGGACGGAACGCCGAACCTCGCACCCATGTCGTCCGCCTGGGCGCTGGGGTGGACCATGGTGCTCGGCCTCGGACGTACGGGGCAGACGCTCGCCAACCTCGAGCGATCCGGCGAGTGCGTCCTCAACTTTCCGAGCGACTCGCTCTGGGAGGCGGTCGAACGTCTGGCGCCACTCACCGGTCGGAACCCGCCTGCGGAACGTGTGCTCGCTTACGGCGGCCGCTTCGAGCCGCTCAAGTTCGAGGCGGCGGGGCTTACCCCGCTCCGGTCTCGCGAGGTTGCGCCTCCGCGAGTCATGGAGTGCCCGATCCAGCTCGAGGCGCGGCTACGTGCCATCACCCCACTAGCCGACGAACCGGAGGCAGCAGCCGCGGAAGTGCGTGTCGTACGCGTGCACGCGCACGAGGAGATGGTCATGCCCAACGGGCGCCACATCGATCCTGATGTCTGGCGACCGCTGATCTACAATTTCCGCCACTACTTCGGGCTCGGCGACGAACTGGGGAGGTCCTTTCGCTCCGAGACGCGGTAGCGTATCGGGTCCGCCGCTCCAGCCTCCGCGAATCCTTTCAGCCGCAACAGGCACGCGTCGCAATGTCCGCACGCCTCGCCCTCGGGAGAGGGATCGTAGCAGCTGAAGGTGAGCGAGTAGTCGACGCCCAACGACAGGCCGAGCGAGATGATGTCGGACTTCCGGAGGTGAAGAAGCGGCGCATGGACCCGGAATCCACCACCGCTCTCCACCGCTGCCTTCGTGGCGACATTCGCGAGTCGCTCGAAGGCATTCACGAACTCCGGCCGACAATCGGGATAGCCCGAGTAGTCGAGTGCGTTGACGCCGATGAATATATCTCGTGCATCGACCACTTCCGCGAATGCTAACGCAAACGACAGGAAAATAGTATTGCGCGCGGGGACGTAAGTGATGGGAATCACTCCGCCGATCTCTTCGTCGCTCCGATCCTTCGGCACCGGAATGTCAGTCGTGAGCGCCGATCCGCCGAACGCGCGCAGATCGATGTCCACGATCTCGTGCCGCTGGACGCCGAAGTGCCGCGCCACGCGCCTCGCCGAATCGAGCTCCACGGCGTGGCGCTGCCCGTAGCGGAACGAGAGCGCCGAAACATCGAAGCCGTCGCGGCGCGCGATCGCGAGCACGGTCGCCGAGTCGAGGCCGCCACTCAACAGCACCACGGCACGCGGCGCCTCTCGCCGAGGAGAAATCATATACGGAATGTAAATGTGGAGAGGGCGCCAGCGGATCTCGCCGACGCCCTCCCCGCTCGCATGGCGATCGTCATCGACCGTGCTACCGATCCGCCGCCTCCGGCCACGGCAACATCGCTCCCCACACGAGCGGATACGTGGCCATGGTCTGCGCACGGTACTGCGGCCGGAAACCGAAGAGCACCACGTGCCCCTTCCCCCTTTCGACGTCTACGAGAGCGGCCTTGCCGTGCAGCTTCTCACCGCCCAGCAGCCAGCCGGAGAGGAGTGGATTGCCCGCATCGGGATAAGTCGCGACCGCGGTGGCCTTCGATGCATCCGTTATCTCGAAGGCCGGCCCCTCCTCGAACCAGATCGCCGGCTCCGCGACCATCCGCCTCGTCACGGGGCTGCTCTCGTCGAGCGTTACACGGAGTATCGACCCCGGCGCGTAGAAGTCCTGCGACTTGAGCCCGGCGAGCACGTTCTTTACCGGCAGCGAGAGCGCCTCGATGGCGTACTCGCTCGCTTCATTGAAGGTGATGAGAGTGCCGCCCGCGTCCACGAAATCCGCAAGCGCCGCTGCGCCCTCCGTACCGAGCCCGCCCTTCAAGGAATCCGGATAAGCGCGCGTCACACCGCGGGAGAGCCCGCGGGGCGACTGGTCGGGAAGGATGATCACGTCGAAGCGATCGTGCAGCTTCCCCGCGCGCACGTCGCGATCGACGATGCTCGTGAAGGGGATGTGGTACTGGTCGAAGACGAATCGCGTCCACCCCTCGTCCATCGATGGATCGTAGCTCCTGTAGATCGCGATCCTCCGCGACGACTTGCCACTCAGCCCCGGCACCTCGAGCTCAGGCGGCGCGATCGGCGCGATCGGCCCCGTGGTCGCCACGGCCAGCGTGTCGCTCACCGCCGCGACGTGGACTCCCATGATGAGTGGCAGCGTAGCCGCCGTGACATCGTACGGCCTCTTGGGTGGTCCGCCGGGATACATGCGAAGATCGGGGTAGTGCTGGACCTCGAGCAGCGCCTTGGCGAAGCTACCGTACGGCTGCGCCATGAAGATCGCGTAGGTGCCCGCCGGGTAGCTCGCCCCTCCAACGCTGAGCGGCGCACGCGTGCGGCGGACTTCCACCTGCCCGCGCTGCAGAATGCGGAGCATCGCCTCCAGCGATGCCGTATCCGGCTGAGTGGTCGGGATGAGATACGCTACCGGCCAAGCCTCGCGTCCGGGCGCGGCATTCCCTTCTACCGCGCGCTCGCCGATCCGCGCAAAGCTGTCCAGCCACTTCCCTCGCTCCAGCGCCGCCTGCACGAGCAGCGCCCAGGTGGCACTGGTCTGGTAGTCCACGATGTTGCCGATCGTCCAGTGCCCGCCGGGCCACGGAGCGACGAAGTTCCACGACATGACCTGTGGATCGAAGCCGCGGCCGCCGCCGAGCGAGTCGAAGGGGAGATCGATCGGCGTGGCGAGCCGCGCGCTCGCGGTTTCCGTGAGGATGCGGATGCCGGCGTGATAGTGCTGGTAGGAGCGTGCGGGCGTCCACGCATCGTACGAGGCGTTCGTGGCGATGCCGGTCTTCCCATCGGCCGTCAGCCGCCACGCGATCGCCATTCCCATGCTGTTCACACCGGCTGCGATGATGGGATCTACGTTCGGCTCCCACGGATCCATGTACGGTGGCACGAAGAGCCTCGAAGCGCGCGGACCCTGCTGGTGGATGTCATTGATGATCTCGGGATGCCACACGTTGTGCAGCGAGTCGATCGTGAGCTGCGTCTCCACCTGGGTGAACGCGTACCAGTCCCGGTTGTCGTCGTGCCCGGTGTACTTGTTGTAGATGACCGGCGGCCCGCTCCCCTCCCACGGCTTTCCCAGACTCGACTTGTACCAGTCGCCCACTATGTCCACGCCATCGGGGTTGAGCGACGGAACCAGGATCACCAGATCGTTGGCGCGGATCGAGCGCGTCTCTTCGTCCTCACCCGACGCCAGCCGGTACGCGAGCACGGTGGGCGTGAGGATTCCGCCCACCTCGGTGGAGTGGATGCTCGACGTCACGAGCACCACCACCTTCCC
>DASSNL010000196.1:0-20092 GCA_035688075.1 Gemmatimonadaceae bacterium | reverse complement strand
ACGCAGACCCCGCGGCCGGGGCGGACAGGCTGCCGCTGCGCGCGCAGATCTCGTCTACCGGGTCGCGGCTCAGCCGATCACTATCCCCAGCTTCCCGAGCGTTCCCCGGGAGAAATCGGCGAGAGCCGCGGTTATCTCGTCTAGAGGGTAGCTGCGCTGGATCATGACGCGCGTGCGCCCCGAGGCCTGGTTCTCGGCGAGACGCTCCAGGATGGCCCGCGTCGGATCGGCGTGTACTGGCACGACCTCGGCCCGCTCGCTCGGAAGCTGATCCGGTGAGCTCAATATGGTGGAGACGAACCTTCCGCCAGGGCGCAGCGCGGAGAGCAGCGGTGCGGGCGCGCCCGCCAGATGAACGACAGCGTCCACACCACTCGGGTGTACCGCGAGCACCTGCGTCGCGATGTCTTCCATGTAATACACCACCTCCGCGGCGCCGAGTGTGTTCACCAGCACCTTCTCCGCCGTGGAATGCACGGTAGCTATCACGCGGGCGCCAGCCGTAGCCGCGAGTTGGATCACCTGATTACCGACCCCGCCGGTGGCGCCAGCGATCAGAACCGTCTTTTCGGCATCGAGGTCCGCGGCGTCGACCGCGGCGATCGCCGCCGCGCCGGCAAGGCCGAGAGCGCCGCCCGCCGGGAAGTCCACCGCCTGCGGCAGCGGGGCCACGCCGGCCGACACATGCACGGTCACGTACTCGGCGAACGAGCCATCGCCCAGGTACGGCTTGGTGACTACGCCGAAGATGCGATCCCCTGGCGCGAAGCCGGTTGCCCCCGCGCCCACCGCGTCCACTATGCCCGCGAAGTCCTTTCCGAGTACGACCGGGAATCGGTGCTCCATCATCCCCTTCAGTCGACCGCTCGCGACAGCGAGATCGAAGCCATTCACGGAGGCAGCACGCACGCGGACGCGAACCTCTCCCTCCGCCGGCTCCGGCACTGGGAGCTCGAGCACCCGTGGGTGCGCACCGAGCTCCGTGAGACCAACTGCACGCATGGTGTAGCTCCTCGTTCGAATTCGAGTGCCGTGACCTTCACGTCCAGGGTCGTACGCGGGCCGCTCACGTGCCGCACGCCATCGATAGTGATCCACGGGGACTACGATGTGCACTGTCGGTGGCGATCCTGGCAACCCGCCGGCAACGTGCATTGCAACTGCCGGCAGGTAGCGCGCGACGTGCCGCGTGAACTCCGACTGATGGCAGGCAGCATGCCGCCGCCGCACGTAGCGAGCGTGATTCGGGCCGAGCTCGCCTTGTCGACTCTGCACGCCCGTTCGCGCTCTCCAGGTATTGGACGCCTCGACAGTCGCAAGAAACCATCAACCAGGAGCGATCATGCTGCCAATCCGGAAAATCATGTATTGCGAGCCGGGCAAGCTGCGCATGAGTAGCCGGACCCACCGCAAACGACGGTGGGATGACCTGACATCGTCATCCCGCCATCGGAGGCGGCACGCGCTCGACTACGCGCCATCCGGGATCTCCGGCTCGACGAGCTGCGCGAGGAGCAGCAGCGACTCCTGCCAGCCGAGGTAGCACATCTCCACAGGGATGGCGGCGGGAATTCCTTCCTGAACGATGCTGATCTCGCACCCGCCGCCGACCGCGCGCAGCTGCACGGTATTCCGCATCTCCCCCGGCAGATTCGGGTCGTCGAAGCGGTCGGTGTAGCTGATGCGCTCGTGGGGTGTGAGCTCGGTGTACGTGCCGCCAAACGAGTGGCTGTTCCCCGTGCTGAAGTTCGTGAAGGACATCCGGTACTTTCCCCCGACCCGCGCATCCATCTCGTGGACCTTGCCAGTGAACCCGTGGGGCGGAAGCCATTTGGCCATGGCATCGGGGTCGAGGAAAGCTCGATACACTCGCTCCGGTGATGCGCGAAGCACGCGGTGGAGTCTGACGGTGCCGGTGGAGTTGGACATGGGTGCTATCTCCTTCGCTATGGTTGGTGTCACTCGTGCCCCGGAGGCCGAGCTCCGGATGGCGCGGCAGTGCCGTGATTAGTCGGTGAATGCTCGTTGACTCGTTCGCGCGACGGAGCAGCGGCGAGCGCGCCAATCTACGGGACGCGATCGGCTATGCAATCCGGGTGGCGACCACCTTGCGGGTTTGACGTGCGATCCGCCCGCGAGACGACCGCGCTAGCCAGTCGCGCCGCCCGTATGCAACGGCTGCCGCAACCAATGCGGCCACGAACGGCAGCACGGCAGGCCCGACCTGTCCACCAACCAGCGTGATCACCGTCGCGCCGGTAACGATGATGGACAGGCCGATGGCCGCGAGCGGCGTGAGCTCCCTGCGGATGCGCAGCAGTCCCGGAAGAAGGAGACCGAAGGCGCCAAGTATCTCCATGGTGCCGATGAACCGCAGGAAAGGAACCGGCAGTGTAGAGACCGCGCTCAGCGCCTCCGCCGGCATCGTCAGCTTCACCCAGCCCGCGGTTATGAAGAGCGCGGCGAGCAGTAGCTGGGCAGTCCAGAGCAGTAGGCTGATCTTCTTGACTCGCATTGTCCTGTCTCCCGTTCAAGGTGGGGAGCCGGGGTTCCGGCCGCCATTCGGCCGGATCGTGAGTGGCTCCACAAGGACGTCGAACGGGGAGACGGGATTTCGACATGCCCGGCTGAGGAGCTGCGCGACGGGCGACTGAAGCCGGAGTAGTAGGCGATACCCGCGCTATCAGTGCGGGAGTGCGAATCAGCGGGGGAGTGCGTAGGCGACCACATAGTCCCCGCGTCCCCACTCATCTCCGCCGCCCACGCAGATCACCACGTACTGCCGCCCTCCCACGGAGTACGTCATCGGCGTGGCGCGCGCTCCCGCCGGGAGCGCCCCGCGCCAGAGCTCCGCGCCGGTCTCGGTGTCGAAGGCGCGGAGGTAATGATCGAACGTCGCCGCGATGAAGGTGATTCCGCTCGCCGTCACTATCGCGCCGCCGAGGTTGGGGAGGCCCAGTGGCGTCTTCGAGGTCGCGGCCAGACCTGGCAGCAGCGTGGATGGATCGCCGAGTGGGACGTCCCATCGTTTGGCACCAGTCGTGAGGTCGATGGCGACCAGCGAGCCCCAGGGCGGCGGCACACAGGGCGCCCCGCTCGGCGCTCTCAGGAAGCGGCGCCGCATGATGTACGGCGTGCCGTGCATCCGCGTGTACTGGTCGTCGAGCCGCGAGACGTTGCGGTGCATCTCGGCCGTATCCAGCTCGGCGATCGGGATGAGCTGGACCATCGCCGCGAGATGATTCACCGGAATGATCGCGATCTGCCGCGCCGCATCGAACGCCACGCCGCCCCACGCCGCCCCGCCGACATTCCCCGGCATCACCAGCGTTCCCTTCAAACTCGGTGGTGTGTAGCTGCCTTCGTAGTGCAGCGGCCGAATCTGCGCGAGGCAGGCCTCCCGATCCTCTGCCGCCAACCCGAACACGCTGTCCAGCGGGAATAGCTGCGGCGAGAGCGGCGGGATGACCGTGTTGAACGGCTGCGTGGGCGACGCCTTCTCGCCGGCTATCGTGCTCGAGGGGACCGGTCGCTCCTCCACCGGGAAGACCGGCTTGCCGGTGTCGCGGTCGAGCACGAAGAGCTGACCCGTCTTCGTAGCCTGCAGGACGACGTCGATTCGCTTTCCATCATGAGTGATCGTCGCGAGCGCCGGAGGCGCGGCGTTGTCGTAGTCCCAGAGATCGTGGTGCACCGTCTGGAAGCTCCAGACGACTTTGCCGGTGGACGCACGCAACGCCACGATCGAGCTCGCGTAGCGATTGTCGCCGAGTCGCTCGCCGCCGTAGTAGTCGGGGCTCGGCGAGCCGGTAGGAACGAACACCATGTCGCGGGCCGAGTCGGCCGCGATCACCGACCAGGTATTCGCCGCACCCGTGGTGTGAGCCATCGGGCCGCGCCAGGAGCTCCACGCCGGGTCGGTCGAATCGCGCGGCACGGGATCCCACGTCCACCTGAGCTCTCCGGTGCGGGCGTCGTAGGCGCGCACCTCACCGCTCGCGGCGTTCGTGCGAACGTTGTCGGCCACCGCCGAGCCAGTCACGATCATCCCGCCGATCACCGCTGGCGGAGATGTCAGCTCGTACTCCGGCGTCTCGAACGGCGTGTTGCGCAACCCCTCGCGGAGCGAGATCGTGCCGTCAATGCCGAAGTCGCGGCAGGGCGCGCCCGTCTTCGCGTCGAGTGCGACGATGCGGGCGTCGAGCGTACCGAGATAGATGCGCCGCCTGCACGGCGCGTTCGTTTCGGCGTCAGGGTCGAGCCAGGTGGAGACGCCGCGATTCGCCGGATCGCCAAAGTCGGCGGTCGCATCCGCGTGGGCGTCGTACGTCCACAGCTCGCGACCAGTAGCCGGGTCGAGCGCGATCACCCGGCCGAAAGGGGTCGAGAGATAGAGCGTGCCGTCGACCATCAGCGGCGTCGCCTCGAAGCGAGTGCGATCGTCGGAGCGCGCGAAGTCGCCGGTGCGATGCGTCCACGCGGCCGAGAGGCGAGCCACGTTGTCGCGAGTGATCTGCGTGAGCGGCGAGTTGCGGGCGCCGCCGGCGTCGCGGCCGTAGGCGGGCCATTCGTTGGTGGATTGCGAAGCGAGGGGAGAGAGCGCGAGGACGCTGGCCGCGAACAGTTGAAGAGCGAACGACGGAAGAAGTCGGGGCATCTATGAAAGGAGTGACAGAAGGTGAGCGCGTGCGCAGGATGTGGATGAGCTCGCGAGTACGTACGGGGAGCTCAGGGTGCTTGTGTCATCCGCACCCGCGAGCTGTCGCCGGGATCGTGCCGAGCTCGCCGTGCCTCCTCTTGACGTCTTTCCGAGTCCCACGAGTATTGAGTGCCTGAATGGCCGCGAGCAACAATCAACCAGGAGCAACCATGCTGCTTATCCGGGAAATCATGTACTGCAAGCCGGGCAAGGTACGCCCGATGGTCGACAAGTTCCTGGCGATGTCGAAGCTGGGCGAGAAGTCCGGGATGCCGCGTATGCGCGTCATGACCGACTTCTCCGCGGAGCGTTACTGGACCGTGGTAGCTGAGATGGAAGTTCAGGACTTGCAGACGTTCGAGCAGATGATGTCATCGCCACCGGGGTCGGACGAGGACATGAAGCAGCTCGAAGAGATAATGAAGGGATACCACGATCTGGTCGACTACGGGAAGCGGGAGATCTACAAGCTCGAAGGGTGAGCGCGTCCGTTTCATAGCTTCGCACCGCGGTGAGCACTGCGCGAGATGACCTGACGATTCGCGCGGCGACGGTGGCCGATGCCGACGCCGTCGCCGCCATCTACGATCACTACGTAACCCGCACGATCGTGACATTCGAGGAGGAGCCGGTTCCTGCCTCGGAGATGGCTCTGCGCATCCAGAACACCACGGCTCTCTCGCTGCCGTGGTTGATCGCAGAGCGACAGGGCGGCGTCGTGGGGTACGCATACGCGAGACCGTGGAGGGAGCGTCGAGCGTATCGCTTCTCGGCGGAGATCACCGTCTACGTCGTCCCATCGAGCACCGGAAGAGGGATCGGCTCCAGGCTGTACGAGAAGCTGTTGCCGCTCGTGCAGGATCGGGGAATTCACGCCGTGGTGGGCGTCATCGCGCTGCCGAACGAAGCGAGCGTAGCCCTCCACGAAAAGTTCGGGCTCTCGAAGGTGGCACACCTGCGAGAGGTGGGCTTCAAGTTCGACAGGTGGATAGACGTCGGCTACTGGGAACGCATCCTGTAGCTCGTGGTTGGAGCAGGTCGCGCGCAGCAGCGCTCGCGCGCCCGGTGGCTGCATCGAGCACCGTGGCCGTATGGTCATTCATGTTGCTGACCACCACCGTGCCGACAGGCCCGCGCTGCGCGTTCTGCGCGTTCGCTACGCGCGCGGGCGCCACAACGCAGAAGACCGCGCAGAGAGACGCGCGAGCAGTGAAGGGGCGGATCCCGAGCATGAAGTACGGAGCTGCCGTCAGCCGCTCACCGACTGACTTCCGAACCGCTTCGCGGCTCGCTCCCGTGCCTTACGCCGCTCTTCGCCACGGTCGCGAGGCGGAGCACTCGTCACCAGCGCCTCGAGAAGCCGCTGGGCGGCGAGGGTCACTTCATCCACCGCGCGGTCGAACGCCGCCTCGTTGGCGCGCGACGGACTCGTACACCCGCTCAACTTCCGCACGAACTGCAGCGCCGAAGCGCGGATCTCCTCTTCGGTGGCCGGCGGATCGAAGTTCGCGAGCACCCTGATGTTACGGCACATGTGAAGTATCCTCGATGAAGCAACTCATTCGTCGGTGGCAACGGCGGCGAGCGCTCGCATCTGCGCGCCGCGCATCCAGCGCCAGTGCCACCCGAACAGCGCGGCGGCGACAACGAAAAGGAGAACGCTGCTCGCCAGCTCACGTTGTGAGCGATGACGGACATTTCTCTCCCGATCGGCGCGCAGCGCCTCGTAGCGCGTGCGCAACTCTGCGTCGGTCAGCTCCGCACGCCCTGCGGCCTCTCTGTTGTCGTTTCTCGCGCCGGGGAAAGTGGCGTCGCGCGTCGCCTTGTACGCCTCGAACGACGTCAGGGATGGCTCGGCCCAGGAGAACTGATTTTCACTGGTGATCGGATCAGCGATGGCGAAGCTCTGCTTCACGATGTTGCTCACGCTGGTGAGCATCACGACGATGGCTACGAGGCACACGGTGTAGCCGTACAGCTGCGGGACACGCTCCGGACGTTCCATACTTCCTCCGCGGACGAGTGTGCTGCGCGCTAGAAGCAACCAGAGACCGGTGCCGATCAGAAGAGGGATCGCCCAGAACCAGTGGAAGCTGGAGAGGAAGCCGCCGGTGTCTCCGCCGATGCCGACGATGACTTGGCCGCTGGCCTGGGTGACGATCGAGATCAGGGACATTCAAGTCCTCGAGTGCTCGCTCACGACGAGGAACTCCACGTCGCGATGGATCATCCCGCGTCGTTCAACTTCGGAGAATATGCGAGAGGCGGATCGAGGCGGCCAGAGGTCGGTCCAGATCCGATGCTCTCTCGCGGAGCGGGATTGCCCAGGGAGGGTGTCAGCGACTCTGGTACAGCGGAACCAGTGACCCAACCAGGTAACCACCTCGAACGCCGACCGTTGCCGCCTCGAACGCCTCGCCAACCGGGCCGCCGGTCAGAGCTCTCGTAGCGCCTCCACCGGATCCACGCGCAGCGCGCGTCGCGCCGGGACACGGCAGGCCACGAGCGCGGCGCCCAGCAGCACCGCCGCGCCGATCGCGAACGACAACGGATCGGTGCGCGTGACACCATAGAGCAGCTTCACCACGATCCGCGTGGCCCACCAGGAACCGACCAGCCCGACCGCGCCTCCTATCATCGCCAACGCGACTCCCTGCCCCACCACCAGTCGAATTACCTGTCGCGGCGTAGCTCCGAGCGCGATGCGAATCCCGATCTCGCCTCTGCGCTGCGCGACCGCTTGAGCCAGCACTCCGTACAACCCCACTGCAGCCAACAGCAGCGCGATCCCGGTGAACGCGAGAAGGATCGTCATGGCGAAGCGCACTGGTGCCATCGACTCGGCAAGCACGTGCTCCGCGCTGGTGATCCTCGCCGGAGGCAGGTGCGGATTCATGGAGACTATCAGCGATCGGAGCTGCGCCGAGGGATCAGTTGAACCATCGATGCGAACGATCACCTGCGCATTGGCTGGATCCGATTTCGGCTGATAGATGGCGGGGAGGGTCGATGCACGAAGCAGCCCGCCGACGGCCGCATCGGCCACCACACCGACGACCTCCCGTTGCTTCGGCCCCACGGCAATCATCCCGCCGAGCTGCAGACGCTGGCCGACCGCACGCTCGCCCGGCCAGAGAGTGTTGGCCAGCGTCTCGTTGATGACGATCTGATTCGATGCATTGCTCGAATCAGTGAACGTCGACCCGTGCACTATCGGGAGGCCGACGACACGGAAGTAATCCGGCGAGAGATTGGTCGCCCGCGCGAACGCTCCGCCCCGGAGCGGGATCGGCTCCCCTCCATCGGTCTGCACGGTTCCGGTCCCCATGCCCAGCAACTCCGGAGGAACTCGATCTCCCAGCGCCACGGCACGCACGCCGGGAAGAGCGCTGGCCCTGGCCGCGAGCTCCTTCAGGAACGCGGCACGCACCGCGGAAGTCGACGAATCGACGGGAGGAAAGACGACCCGCACCGCGTAAACTCCCCGCGCGTCGAAACCCGGGTCGATCGATGCGAGGTGGACGACGCTGCGCACGAGCAGAGTCGCGCCTACCAGGAGAATCACCGAGAGCGCCATCTCCGTAATCACCAACGCCGAGCGCACGCGATGCTGCCCTCGACCCGCCGACGCGAAGGGTGCGCCGACCTTGAGCGCCGCGCCCGTGGATCGCCGACCGAGCTGCCATGCGCCGGCCAGCCCGAACGCGATCGCGGCAACCACCGACACACCGAGCGTGAGCGCGAGGACGATACCGTCGAGCCGCGGCACGCCGAAGGCGGTCAGCTCCGCGGGGCGCCAGGCGACGAGCTCGCGCAGGCCGAGCCAGCCGAGCCACACGCCGAGGGCGCAGCCCGCCGCTGCGAGCATGGAGCCCTCGGTGAGAAGCTGGCGAACGAGGCGCCAACGCCCGGCACCGAGCGCGGCGCGGATGGCGAGCTCGCGTTCGCGGCCAGCGGAGCGCGCGAGGAGCAGGTGTGCGACGTTCACGCAGGCGATGAGCAGAACCAGCGCGCCGGCCGCCCAGAGCATCACCAGAGTGTCGCCGGAGCCTACCAGCGACCGCGGTGGCCGGAGCGAGAGCGCGAGGTGCGAGGCGCTCGCGTCAGTCGCGGGCTCCGCACGCGCCCGCAGCATCTCCAGCTCGCTCGTCGCGGCTGCGAAGGAGATGCCCGGACGAAGCCGCACGACCGCCATCGCTCCTCTCGCTGCACCGAGGTCTAGAGGGAGCCATACATCCGGCGTGCGCAGGGATCCGCGCAGAGGGAGCGAGAGCGCATCCGGCAGGACTCCTACGACATCGTACGGTTCTCCATCGAGCGTGATGCTGCTGCCCGATATCTGACCGCTCCCGCCGAAGCGAGTGCGCCAGAGATGCTCGCTCAGAAGAGCGACCCGCGGCGCGCCCTGCGCGGTATCAGCGGCGGAGAATCCACGACCCAAGAGAGGTCGCTGGCCGGCGAAGGTGGAGAATCCGGGCGTGACGAGAGCCGTATGCAGTACGGCCACGGTGCCGCCCGACTGCAGCAGGCTCCTGTCGGCGACGTCGAAACCCTCCATCGCGGCAAAGGAGTGAGCCTGCGCGCGCCACGAGCGGAGCTGGGACGGCTCCGGCGGGATCATGAACGAGCCAGGGGGAGCACCACGAGGCTGGAGGAAGACGAGAGCGATGCGATCGGCGTCAGGGTACGGTAGCGGGTGGAGCAACATCCCGTTCAGGACACTGAACATGGCGGTGTTCGCACCGATTCCGAGAGCCAGCGTGATTACCGCGACCGCCGTGAAGCCGGGCGACTTGCGGAACTGCCGCGTCGCGAAGCGGACGTCCGGAGTCCACTCCGTGAACCATTCGGTGAAGCTCAGCCAGCGCGCCCGCCGAGCCGCGCGGCGTTCGACGTAGTCGTGGTACTCCTCCGCATCGCCGAAGCGGCGCAGCGCTTCCGCCTCCGCATCTGCCTCGCTCATCCCGAGCGCGCGGAGCTCGTCGACGCGCATCGCGAAGTGGACCCGCATCTCCTCGTCCAGGTCGCGGAGGATACGGGCACGGCTCCCCGGTAGACGGAAGAGACGGCGGACGCCCGGCGGGAGCTTCACACTCGGCGGAATTCTCGGCGAGAAGAGAGTCATGAGCGTCAGGCCGTTTCGAGAATGCCGGAGACCGCGACTACGTAGCGCTTCCATGTAGCCGTCTCCGTGCGCAGCAGCTTCCGGCCGCGGGCGGTGAGCGAGTAGTACTTGGCGCGACGATTGTTGTCGGAGACGCCCCATTCGGAGGTGATGGCTCCCGAGTCCTCGAGGCGGTGCAGCGACTTGTAGAGCGCCGAGTCGACTATCTCGAGCTCATTGCGAGTCCCCTGCTCTATCCACTTGCTGAGGCCGAAGCCGTGCATGGGCGTGGTGGAGAGCGCCTTGAGGACTAGGAGGTCTAGGGTACCGTGGAGGAGGTCGGAGGTGTCGCGGGGCATGGACGCTCATTGCACGAGGTTAGGGGAGAAGGTGTGAAATGAGGACGAAGGTGTCAAGATGGGGTGGACCTTACACGTACACCGGCCGCCTGGTAGCGCTCATGAGCCTTGGTGCAAGAGCTTCGTCTCGGTTAGTCCCGACCTACAGGCCGTTTGGGATCTCGTTGCACCGCATCGTGAGCTGTTGCACCAAACGACATGGTGTTGTGCGAAACAACACGTCGTTGCACCAAATGGCGTGCCGCTGCACCGTAACCCGACCACGTACAACACCTTACACTATCTAGTAGCCAGAAGAGACGCTACTCTGCGTTCGAGCAGGTAGCTCTCGAAGTCCCAACGCATGGCGAGACGGGTACCGCGGGGCTTCGCCGCTGGGTCCACATACATGTAGAGGTGATAACGGCCCGACGAATGCTGTTGCGCCAGTTCGGCAACCTCTGCCTTGGTCATGAGCCACGCGGTGTCGGTGGATACATCGACGAATGCGGCAAGCTCTGATGGACAGTCATCGGCAATCCACCAATCCAAGGCAAGCTTCCCTTTCCCACCCCCAGGCTTCGCCACATCATTCGCTTTCACCTGCACTGTGACCGCTTGTCGGGAGCGTGGCGCAAAGACCACGAGATCCACGCCTGAATCGGTAGTCATTGGTGCCGACTCTATGCCCAACTTCAACAGCTTGTACTGAACAAGCAGTTCGCCACAGCGACCGATTCGCAATGTGCTCATGGCTCTTCCTGGCATGAACGCGTATTGCTGGCTAAAACCTCAGTTCGCGACTCCAACAGGACTGGGCTCTTCCGGCGAAAGAATGCTTCGTTGTAGTTGCGAGATGCAAAGCCGAGAGGAGATCCCCGTCCGGGTCGAGGATCAGACGGGACCCAGCATCCTTTCCAGGTCACGCCTCCTGAATAGAGCATGCAGCTCAACTCCGGATGCTTGGAGTGCTTCCCTGCCGCCCGCCTCGCGATCGATTACGCAGAGGGCATGCTCGACGACCCCGCCCAGCGTCCGGAGCTCCTCACACGAAGCGATGACCTGGCCGCCCGAGGTGACTACATCTTCCACCATGACAAGTCGCTGACCGGCCACCTCGCCACCCTCGGCGAGCCGGCAAGTGCCGTAGCCTTTTGCGCGCTTGCGCACGAAGAGCGTCGGCAGACCGGTGCGAAGCGACAGCGCTGTCGCCAGAGGGATCCCGCCAAGCTCGAGCCCCGCGAACGCATCGATGCCGCTCGGGACCAGCGGCACCAATGCCTCGGTGATCCCAGCGAGGAGAGCCGGGTCCGATTCGAAGCGGTACTTGTCGAAGTAGTCGGTTGCGAGCGTGCCCGAGCGGAGACGGAACTCGCCACGGAGGGTTGCCACGTTCGCGATGGCCGCTGCGAGCTGCGCTTTATCCATTCCGGTTCGTGAGGGTCGCTGACCAACGCCAAATCCCCATACCTGCCCGAGTAGGCGCCCCATGTTATAGGCTGGCTTCAATATGGGCCGGACGTCTTCTCATAATGAAGTGTGCCTCGCTCACACACCTCCATCTGCCGTCCCGCCCCGCAGCGATGCTGTCGCAGGTTTCTGCGTGTCAGCGCTCCGCGCCCGATGATACCGACATGGCAGAGACCTGCCGCGCGAAAACCGGGATATCGGTCTTCTGCCATCTCGATACCGGCACCGTTCCACGGACCTTGATCCACTCGTTGCCCACCGCGTAGAGGTAGAACAACGAGACGGCCATCGCCTGCCCTCGCTTGATGACGAAGCCCAGCTGACGTCCGGGCAGCAGTCGGCCCTTTACCACGATCGAATCGCGATCGTCGAAGGCGACCCTGTATTCATCCCAACGTCCGCGCTGGCGCTCTATCTCGAGTACCTGCTTGAAACGCCCGGTCTCCGCCTCCAGCGCCTCGATTGCACCGAGCCCTCGCATCGTCGTGTCGCGCGCGTAGAAGTAGACGGTGAGACTCGTCTCCTTGTCGCTGTAGTCATAGCTCACTCCACCTTGCGCCGAGCCGTAGTCCCTCGCCTCACCCCTTTTGTAGTGGCCTACTCGTAGCGGCGCTACGAGATCATCCGGTGCATCCGGGAGGGCGGGAGCGGATTCCGCCGAATGCGCGGGAACCGCGGTACTCTCCTGGACCGCGACACCGCGATGAGGCGTACAGGCACAAACCCCGAGGCTCAATAGCACGACAATCCGGCGAGCTCGCTCGACACGTCGCATCGATGCCTCCCCTGTAGCCGGGGCTGTGGTTTCGGCCAGCGCCGATTTTGTGGCTATGCCCGGTTCGACTCGAACATGCCGGCGATAGGCCACTTCCGAAAGAGGCCGAAGGCCGTTGCCAGCCCCCCACTGTTTCCCTATAATGCCGCGTCAGACGGCCTTCTTGCTGTCGACGCACGGGCAATTTTTTCCTGACGTGTTTTGTCCGGTGTGAGCGAGCTCTTCCTCGCCGCGGTCGAGGACCGCTATCGCATCGAGCGTGAGCTCGGCGCGGGCGGGATGGCCACGGTCTATCTCGCCACGGAGCTGAAGCACGAGCGACAGGTAGCGAGCAGACCGACGCGCTCACGTTCCGGGCATAGGTCGGCGGGTCGCTTCGAGTAACGCCAACTCGATTCCCTGGTAGTGTGGCGCCAGTCGAGGCTCGACCCCGATGCTCCGCACGCCGACGAAGCGGAAGCCCTGACGTTCATAGAAGTCGATGAGTGCCTGGTTGCTCGCCCAGGTATCGATCCTGAGCCCCGCTCGCCCGAGCCTGCGACACTCCGACCACGCCCACTCGAGGACCGGCTTCATGATCCCCCGCCCCGGGTATGTGGTCGCACGCGCGATCCGGTGCAGATAGATGTGCTCACCGCTCTCGCGCTCACCCCAGATAGCTTCGTCCTCGTAGGCGACGGTGAACACGCCAGCCAGAGCGTCACCGTCCATGACACGGAAGAGTCGCCCCGTTTCGACTTCGGAAATGGTCAACTGCACCGGGAACTCCTCCCAGAGGATCGCGCCCTGCGCGCGTTGGATCTCCCTCGCATCGGCGTAAACAGCACGGATCGCGGGAAGGTCCAGGAGTGTGGCGAGTTCGACTCGCATACGTTGGGATCGGATGGGGTTCTCGATTAGCTGCGCGTCACACTTTCGCGCGGTTAGGTAAGCGCTCACGACTCCTGCCCGGTTCCCCGCTGCAGCGAATCGGCAGTCGGCTGTGCGAGCGTACCAGAGCCGGGCGAGCGCGATGAGGAACGTATGGGAGCAGTGAAGCGTTCCGATGACAGACGTTCCGCTTGCACGCTCGATGGACGCCACGGTCCGACGGCGGCGCGCGCGGCTGCACTACCACCCCACGTTCGAACCTTCAGTAAAGATCATCATGCCCAACCTCGACCAATCCGGCTCGTTCACGTTCGGCGACCACTCCGTGAAGCGGCTCGGCTACGGCGCCATGCAGCTTGCGGGGCCGGGTGTGTTCGGCCCGCCGCGGGATCGCGACGAAGCTTTGGCTGTGCTGCGCGAGGCCGTCGACAGCGGAGTGAACCACATAGACACCAGCGATTACTACGGCCCGCACGTGACCAACCAGATCATACGCGAAGCGCTTCACCCTTACCCCGACGACCTGGTCATCGTCACCAAGATCGGCGCGCGGCGCGGCGATGATGGATCATGGCTTCGTGCCTCCTCTCCGGAAGAGCTGACCCGCGCAGTGCACGACAACCTGCGCAACCTGGGCCTGGACGTGCTCGACGTGGTCAACTTTCGCTGCATGTTCGACTCGCATGGCCCAGCCGACGGTCCGATCGAGGCGCAGCTCACCGCGGTGGCCGAGCTCCAGCGTCAGGGACTGGTGCGCCACATCGGGATCAGTAACGCGACGCCCGCGCAGGTTGCGGAAGCGCGCCGGATCGCCGAGATCGTCTGCGTGCAGAATCAATACAATCTTGTACATCGAGATGACGACGCGCTGATCGACGATCTCGCCCGCGACGGCATCGCGTACGTGCCGTTCTTCCCGCTCGGTGGGTTCAGCCGACTACAGTCATCGACGCTGTCGAACGTCGCGGACCGACTCGGAGCCACGCCCATGCAAGCCGCGCTCGCCTGGCTGCTCCGCCGTTCGCCGAACATCCTGTTGATCCCCGGCACCTCCTCGCTCGCGCACTTGCGCGAGAACCTCGCCGCGGCCGAACTGGTGCTTCCGGAGGATGCGATCGATGAACTGGAAGGTGTGGCGAGCTTCGGTTCCGCCTGACCGTGCTCGGCACATTCGCGACTCTCCTTCGTCCGCCGAGGCGGAGCCATTGGGCTGGTCGAGCGCGCTCGGAAGCTGATGCACCAGGGTAGTCTCGGGGTGGCCCGGGTAGGCCGCCTCATCCCGACCCATGTACGGCAAGGGCGGAATCGGATGCGGAAGCCGCAACCCACTATCTTGTCGCCTTCCCCCGCGACTTCGCGGCCCCCGTAACCGTCCCCGATGAACGACTCCTCTCCCCGCCGCGGCGCGCTCTGGGCGCTCGCCGCGATGGTACTGATCTGGGCCTACAGCTGGATCGTGATGAAGCAGGTGCTGCGTTACGTCGGCCCGTTCGACTTCGCGGCCATGCGCTACCTCGGTGGGGCGGCAGTGCTCTTCGCGGTGCTCGTGCTGCGCGGGGAGTCGCTCAGATCTCCGCCGCTGAAGCTGACGATCCTCATTGGCCTCTGCCAGACCACCGGCTTCCAGGCCCTGACGCAGTGGGCGCTGGTGGGCGGCGGTGCCGGACGTGTGTCGCTGCTCGCCTACACGATGCCATTCTGGGTGGTGCTCTTCGCCTGGCTGCTGTTGGCCGAGCGCCCATCATCGCGTCAGAGGCTCGGCCTCGCACTAGCCGCGGGCGGTCTCGTGTGCGTTATCGAGCCGTGGCGTGCGCTGGGGAGTATGCACAGCACACTCCTCGCGATCGGAGGCGGCGCTTCATGGGGGCTGGGCACGGTGTTGAGCAAGCGCATGTTCGATCGCTACTCGCCCTCACCGCTCGCTTTCACTGCCTGGCAGATGCTGCTGGGTGCGCTCGGCCTCGGCGTCATCGCGCTCGTCGTTCCGTCGCGGGCTATTGCGTGGACACCAGCATTCATCGCGGGTCTCGCCTACAGCGTGCTGCTTGCCTCGAGCCTCGCCTGGCTCCTCTGGCTCCTCGTGATCCAGCGACTCCCCGCCACTGTCGCAGGTCTCACGAGTCTCGCGGTACCTGTGGTCGCTGTGCTGATGGCCTGGCTCATCCTGCACGAGAAGCCGGACGCAATGGAGGGCTTCGGCATCGTGCTCATCATCTGCGGTCTGGTGGCGGTGAGTGAAGTACGCAATGTAGATCGCTAGGCGACGATCGCAGTGGAACTCTACGCGTCACCGTCTCGTTGATCCGGCTACGACAGTTGCATCAACAAGCAGGTAACGCGATGGACAAGCGACTTCTCAGCCTCGCCGTCGGCACGTTTGCGATCGGTACGGACTGCCTCGTCGTGGCTGGGATACTGCCCGATGTCTCGCACTCGCTGCACGTGAGCGCAGGCACCGCAGGCCAGCTCATGACAGTGTACGCCCTCTCATATGCGCTCTTCTCACCCGTCGTCGCCGCACTGATGGCGCGGTGGTCCCGCAAGCGACTCCTCCTGAGCGGACTGGCGGTGCTCGTTGCGGCGAACATTGCGGGTGCCCTCCTTCCTGCGTTCGCATTCCTGCTCGCGAGCCGCGCGCTCGCCGGACTCGCGGCAGCGATGTTCACTCCGACCGCCAGCGCCACCGCGGCGCTCCTCGTCGAGCCGGAAGAGCGCGGCCGTGCCCTCGCCATAGTCATCGCGGGGTTGTGCGCGGCCACGGCGCTCGGCGCTCCTATCGGCACGATCGTGGGAGGTCTCGCCAGCTGGCGTGGAACGATGTGGCTCGTCGCGCTCATCGGACTCCTCGCGGCTCTCATCATCGCTCTCGTGTTCCCCGCTGTGCCAGCTCCGCCACCGGTGGGTCTGCGGCAGCGTCTCGCGCCGATCACCGATCGACGCGTCGCGCTGACTCTTCTCACGACGTTCTGCGTCTTCGGCGGCTTCTATACCGTCTACACTTACACGGGCATCAGCTTCGACCGCGCCTCCGGCGGCAGCGCTTCCGTGCTCGCCGCGCTCATCTTCGCCTGGGGTGTAGCGGGAACTGTCGGCAATCTCGCAGCGGGAAGCATGATCGACCGGTACGGCAGCCGGCGCGTCATCAACGTGGCGGCGGGACTCGCGGCGCTGAACTTCCTTCTTCTTCCCTGGAGCACGGTGCATCTCGGCACGGCACTCGTCGCGATGGTCGTCTGGGGGATCTGCGGCTGGGGGCTGGTCGCCCCGCAGCAGCATCGGCTCGTCGAGATTCTTCCCACTAACGCGCCACTGCTCATCGCGCTCAACTCGTCGGTGCTCTACGCCGGAGTAGCGCTCGCTGGCGTGGTCGGGGCCGCGGGGATCCGAGCAGTGGGGCCTTACATGCTCGGACCCATCGGCGGAGCGCTCGTGCTCGGGGGGCTGGTGGCCGCGGAGCTTGCGCGCGCCGCGATCGATCGCAGCAAGAGGGCGCCGGCGAACATAGCTCACCGCCATGATGGGCAGTCCCCGGGAGAGCGGGCCGCTTGAGCGGCACGCACAGCGTCGGCAGCCGAGATGGAGGTTGGCGCTCGACGATGGCCGCGAACGGGTGGCCGCGGAATCGAGCTCGGGCGGGAGTTGCTCGGCCATCGATTCCTCCTTCACGCCGCGATGCGAATGACGGACTTGCCGAAGTGACTGCCGCCCTCGACGTGGCGGAACGCCTCCACTGCCTGGTCGAAGGAGAACACTCTGTCTATCACGGGTCGCAGCTGATGATGTGCTATCGCACGGTTCATGTTCTCGAACATCCCTCGCGAGCCTACGTGGATCCCCAACACCCGCACGTTCCGGAAGAAAATGTCAGTGGTGCGGACCATCCCCGCGTCACCCGTCAGGGTGCCGATCAAGCTTATCGTCCCCGCCATCCGCACGGCCTTCAACGACTTGCCGAGTGTCCCTGGTCCCCCGACCTCGACGACGTGGTCGACGCCCGCGCCATCGGTAAGCTCGATCGCCCAGCGCTCCCAGTCCGGTGTCGTACGGTAGTTGAGGCAGGCCGTCGCTCCGAGCTCGGAGGCGCGGGCCAGCTTGGCGTCGCTCGAAGACACGATGAGTACTCGTGCGCCGATCACTCGCGCGAACTGTAGCGCGAAGAGGGACACACCGCCCGTACCCAGTACGAGCACGGTATCGCCCGCGCGTACATCGCCCATCTCCACCAACGCATTCCACGCTGTGACTCCTGCGCATGGGAGCGTCGCCGCTTCTTCGTCGGTGAGGTGATCGGGAACGCGTACCACACCATTCGCGTCGAGCGCTACGTACTCCGCCAGCACGCCGTCGATCCGATTGCCGAGGTGGGTCGCGGGGTAGCTGGGGAGAAGGGGACCCGATATCCAGCCTTGCTCGAAAATCCCCGCTACGCGATCCCCGACCGCGACGCGTTCCACGCCTTCTCCCACCTCGATGATTTCTCCGACTCCGTCGGATAGAGGAATGACGCCGGCTTTCGGCCCGCCGAATTCGCCCCGCGCTATTTGCAGATCGACGTAATTGATCGAAGCCGCTTTCATCCGCAGCACCACCTGACCCGCGCGCGCTCTCGGGCGTTTCACCTCTACCGTAGTGAGACGGTCGATACCATCACCATGAGTTCGATATGCTCGCATACGCCACTGCTCCCGAGTTCCGGTGCATTGCCACCGGCGCCGCCACGGAACTGCGGCTCCGGCGCGATTCCCACTGCGGGAATTCGAGGTGTAAGTAGCGGGGTACGCTTCCCTGCAACAAGAACGCACAAAAATGTGTTGTAGTATCACGACTGATACTCACAGGAGCGTAGCGGATGCGGTTCGAACCTTACAAGCGTACCCCGGGCTGCTCGGTGGAAGCATGCCTCGAAGTGATAGGCGGCAAGTGGAAGGGAGTGATTCTTCATCACCTGCTCGGTGGCACCCGTCGCTTCGGAGAATTGCGGCGTCTCCTCCCGGCAGTCACGCAGCGGATGCTCACGACCCAGCTCCGCGAGCTCGAAGCGGACGGCGTGATCACGCGCACGGTGTACGCGGAAGTACCGCCCAGAGTCGAGTACTCGCTCACCCAGCTCGGTTACATCCTGGAACCCATTATCGAGCTCATGCGAGGCTGGGGGGACACCTACCTGGAGCGGCATCCTGCACTGCTCGAGTCCGACCGCGGTGCAGCTTCGCTGGAGCGCACGTGGGCTTCGTCACGCGATGACGTAGAGCGCGGTGCGGAGTCGGCCCGGGATCGGCGGACCGCCGGTTCGCCGATTTCGGCGCAGCCCGAAGTTTCCGCGCGGTAGCATCCCATAATGGAAGCAGCACACTCTCCTCGGGCCGCCGCCGCGGCGCGGCATACATCGTCCGCGCCCGTCCCGGCCGGGCGCCCGCACGGTGCTGGGCAGCGGGTCAGCCTCCTCACCGTTTTCGCCATCTCGCTCGGCTACTTCATGACGATCGTCGATGCGACGATCGTGAACGTCGCACTCCCCGACGTGGCCACCCGACTCGGCGGTGGATTGTCGAGCCTTCAATGGGTGGTCGACGGATACGCGGTTGCATTCGCCGCGTGTCTTCTGACAGCAGGCGCGCTCGGCGATCGCTACGGAAGCAGATTCGCCTTTCTCGCTGGCGTCGTCGCGTTCACCGTCGCATCCGCGCTGTGCGGCGCGGCGCCTACGCTCCACAGCCTCGTCGCATGGCGCGTGGTCCAGGGTGCGTCAGCGGCGATCGTGGTGCCGACTTCGCTGGCACTGCTCCGCCACTCCTACACTGATCCCCGCGCCCGCGCTCGTGCCATAGGATGGTGGGGAGCCATCTCCGGTATCGGAGCGAGCACCGGACCGGTGCTGGGCGGTGCACTCGTCTCGCTCTGGGGGTGGCGCGGCGTCTTCTTCGTCAACATCCCGGTCGGAGTGCTGAGCATCATCCTCGTGCGCAGACGCGTGGGCGCACCGCCGGCCGATCGGAGTGGCGGCGGACTCGATCTCCCTGCCCAGGCGCTCGCTCTCTTCGCGCTCGGCGCTCTCACCTTCGCGGTCGTCGAAGGCGGGCATGCCTGGCCGCCCGCCGCGTCGTCCACCCTGATCGCCGCCGTCGCGTTGATCGCGGCGTTCGTACTCGTGAAGCGCGAGCTGGCGCGCGAGGGACGCGAGCTTCCGGTGATGCTTCCGCCATCGCTCTTCAGGAAGCGAGCCTTCAGCGCTGGAACGCTGGTGGGATTGCTGATCAACTTCGGCTTCTATGGCCAGCTCTTTCTTCTCGCGCTTTTCTTCGAACATGCGCGCGGAGCTTCTCCGCTCGCCACCGGCCTCGCGCTCCTCCCCGAGAGCTGCGTCATCCCCATCGCGGCCTATCTCTCGGGACGACTAGCCAGCAGGACTGGTCCACGCCTCCCCATGGCGATCGGTCTCTCACTCGGCGCGATTGGATTCGCCGCACTCAGCTTCGCGCACGTGAGTACCCCGTACATCCTGCTCGCGCCGTCGCTTCTCCTCATCGGCACCGGGATGAGCACGACGATGCCGGCCATGACGGTCGCCGTGATCGAGGCCGCTCCGAAGGAGCGCGCCGGACTCGCCGCGGGGATCCTGAATGCGAGCCGGCAGGCGGGGGGCGGTTTCGGGGTCGCGATCCTCGGCGCCTTCGCCGCCCGGTTGACCGTGCAAGGGGGCGGGACATCAGGCATGCACATCGCGATGCTGATCGCCGCCTCGGCTTTCGTCATCGCACTCGCGCTCACCCTCAGGATGATCCCGGGTCAGGTCTGAAACCGTGAACCGGTACGAGCGGCGAAGCGCTCGTACCGGT
>DASSNL010000194.1:0-3476 GCA_035688075.1 Gemmatimonadaceae bacterium | reverse complement strand
TCCACAATTCGCCGGCGCGATCGGACCCATCGGCACGATCTGGGTCAAGGCGATCAGCGCACTGGTAGTGCCGCTGGTAGTCGCGCTCCTGATCACCGGGATCGCATCGTTTTCCGACGCGGGCGCGGTCGGGCGGATGGGCGCGCGCGTGGTGGTGGTTTTCCTCGCGCTGCTCGTCGCGGGAGCGATCGTCATGGCACTCGTCACGCCGTGGCTGCTCACGCTGCTCGGCGTGACCCCGGATTCGGCTGGCCGGCTGGGCGAGGTCGCCAAGCAGAGCGCCGCCATCGGCGCGCCACATCCCGCACATGGATTCTGGGACTGGATAGACGCGCTCATTCCCGTCAATCCGATCGCTGCTGCGTCCAGCGGGGCGCTGCTGCCACTGGTGATCTTCACCATCGCGTTCGGAATCGGGGCGACGCGGCTGGCTCCCGAGCCACGTAATAGTCTGGTGGGCTTCTTCCGCGCGGTAGCGGATGTGATGCTGGAGCTGGTGCGGTGGGTGCTCTGGATCGCGCCGCTCGGAGTATTCGGGCTGGCCTACGCACTTGGCGCGCGCACGGGGATCGGGGGCGCGAGCTCGATAGTCTCGCTCGTGATACTCGTGGCGATCGCGTGCGCGATCTTCGTATGCGCCCTGTACATCGTGGCGGTCGTGTTCGGACGCGTACCGCTCGTACAGTTCGTCCGCGCGATCGTACCGGCGCAAGTCGTGGGGTTCAGCTCACGGTCATCGCTGGCCTCACTGCCGGCGATGATCGAGGCCGGGAAGACACAGCTCGCACTTCCTGCCGCCGCCACGGGCTTCGTCCTACCGCTCGCGGTATCGACGTTCAAGCTCGGAGCGACGATATCGATCATGACCAGCACACTGTTTCTCGCCCGCGTGTACGGCGTGCCAATCACTCCCGCTCAGGTAGCGTCGGTTGCCGTATCGGCCGTGTTGCTCAGCTTCAGCATCCCGGGAATCCCGGGTGGCGTGCTGCTGGTCATCGTGCCCGTACTCGCGGGCCTCGGGATCCCCGCCGAAGGAGTGGGGATCCTTCTCGCGGTCGATGTGGTACCGGACATGTTCCGTACGGCGACGAACGTGACTGCCGACATGGTTGCTGCGGTGATCGTGTCGCGCGGTGGTTGCGATCACGCATCGGACCCTACATTGGTCTAACGAGGCTAGGCATCGCCGATGCGACCCCGATCTGCTGACGATTGGTTCTATTTCTGCGGTGCTCTCGGCACCGTGGCTGGTGCGAGCACCGAGTGCAGGCGTTCGAACTCGCGGCCCAACGGCGTCTGCTCGAGCGGCCGCTTCTCGTCGTCCGGGTGGAGCGAACGCCGGAGCCAGAGGAGATGCCGGCCATCGAGGACGGCCGCGCGCCACTGTTCCTCGGGCTCGCCCTCGGTCCACGTCGCGACCATCCAAGTGGAGTCCGGGGCAGAGGTGACCAGCGAGAGTGTGTCCCACTTCAAGCCGAAGGGTCGGAATACCGCCACCTTCTGTGCAGTGGCGTGCGGCGGGCCGTCGAAGAGCGGCAATAGCAACTCTTCCATCCCGTAGTCGGCCACGGCCCATGGCAACTCAGGGAGAACCAGAGAAGTGTCTTCCATCCCCGAGCGCGTGAGCTGCAGTTGGTCGGATGTCGCCACGCCGGAGATGATGAGCGAATCCACGGCGTTCTGCTTCGGGGTGAGCCAACGTACATCGAAGGACGTTGGTGAGTGCGAGTGCGCGTCCCAGCGGACGTTGGCGATGCCCTCCATTCTGTCGAAGCGGAGCATCCCTGCGCTAACGCCTGCGGAGTCGCGGTGTCCGGTGTGGATGAGCACGGGCCGGCCGCCATTCCAGGATATCAGCGTGTCGCCGGCAGGAAGCGGTGTCAGGGCGACAGAGCCGAGGACGGTGACTACGTGGGAGTGGAGGGAATCGGAACTCGGCGCGGGAGTCCCGGTGCAGAACGCGAGCGGGAGGATCAGGGAGAGTGCAGAGAATGGTGGCGTGAGGCGGTGCAAGGGAGGCATTGCGATCGTGGGTAGGTTGCGACGCCTAGTGAGTCGAAGATCGGCACGGGGTGATTCGGCCGCGCCACGCGCCATGTAGCAGGTATGCGCCTCCCACAGCAACTAGGAGGCAGACGATCGCCGCAGCGAAGGTGGGAAGGGGCGGTGACCCGAGATATGCCCAGCGGAGCTCCGTGGCGGTGAGCAATAAACCGACGGCGAATAACAGCGAGCCGAGTAGTCCGATGAGCAGGCGCAGGGCGAGGTGGGGTTTCCACGTCGGCTGTGACGGCACTTCGTTCAATACCCTCTTATCGGGACGCGAGCTACGGTGGTCGCTCGCCCAAACCCGTCCTGGGTCCGGTGGTCAGGGTCGGCTGTGGGCTCCTCGTCATTGCTGCTTTCGTCGCGTAGTGACGGAGTATCGTGCGAGCTGGGCTCGAAAGCAATTCGCCTGCTTGGCGGGTGGTACTCGCTCCAGTCGGCCCATCGTTGTATTTCGATTCGTGTAGGGCGCGGGCAATCCAGAGGGATAGAGTCCCACCATTCTAGTAGGCGGACCGGCGTGATGGTCTCTCCGGTCACGAAGCCAAATTCTTGCGCTGTTCTCACTGCTTCTGTTACGCGACTCACTGTGGACGCAGTTGCGACAGCCTTTGATGCGTTCCGTAGCTGGGTGACGAACGGTGTTTCGGCGAGGCGAGAAGTCGTGGTAAGCGTTGCCCACCCCGACTCCGTCTTCAGAGCTTCTGTAGCGTGAAAGTCCTCGTCGGATACGAGGTACGCGTAGTACTGGACGACACGAATCTCCAGCGCTTTGAAAAGCGCGAGCAGCATTAGCGGGACCTTCCGAGCAACGACGACGGCTCCACTCTTCGTGACGGAGCACTCCTGTAAGAACCTCCACAGGCGAGGATCGCTCGGGTAGAGCCAGTCTGCGTCCGCTGTGAACCAGATTTTGATAGGGATACCCTTCGCTGGTTCGATCGACGTGATATGGCTGGATGCGTCGACGGCCAGGTCAGCGGCGATATCGGCAATCTTCGGTTCGAACTGCTGGATCGTCGCGTGTCTTTCCGGGGCAAATCGGTCGGCTAGCTCCAGGCTGGCGCGTGGATTCAGAAGGCCCACGATCGACACCAATTTCGGCAGCTTGGTGACGACGACGTCCTGTGCTTCATCCTGGGGCAGCTCGTGATCGACGTACATCCCGTCCGGCGTATACCACGGGCCGGCCGGGCACTGACCATGTCTAGGGCGGCGGTTATTCGCGACCTCCCGCAACGTTCTCGCGAGCAGGTGGGGCTCGATGCGATTCTGTCCGACTTCGCCGACTCGGTAGAGAAGGGCGTGATGGGCGAGGGCTTCGAATCGGCTGAGGGTGCGGTTCACGCGCGCCGTTACCCGCTCTAGTTCTGTTGCCGGTAGGTCGCTCAATGGGATAGATGTGCGTTGGTAGAATCCCGCGCTTGATC
>DASSNL010000188.1:0-33867 GCA_035688075.1 Gemmatimonadaceae bacterium | reverse complement strand
ACCGGCGACGATGCGAGTGAGCGTGACGAAGGGCGTGGGGATGCGATGCCCGCGGATGGACGGTAGGGCCTTGCTCCGATCGAGGATTCCCCACACGCCGGCGCCGAGCAGCACGCCGCACGCGGCGACGGCTGCCCAGGGCCAGCGGCGGAGGACGACGAGCGCGAGAAGACCGAGCACGCCGACCGACGCGGCTACGACCAGTTGACCATCCGACGCCGCGCGGACGCGCGAGCGGAGGATGTCGAAAAGGTTCGGGGAGCGGCGCTCGGCGGGTGCGTCCATGATCGGTTCCCTACATCACCGGGCCGCACTTCCCCGAGGCGTCGGGCACGGTGGGGTAGCTGATCCCCAGCTGCTCCATGTACGTGGAGTAGTGGGTGGGATCGAAGTAGTACTTCTTCATCTGCGGACGGTAGCGCTCGAGGATCTCGGCGTTCAGGAAGGTCGCCGGCTGCTCATCGGGGCGCATCAGCGGTTCGTACTTGGTGTCCTTCGTCTGCACGTTCCGGAAGTATGCCCACGCGCTGTCCACCAGAGCCGGCTTCCCGAGGATGTCGAGCATCGTGAGTGCCATCGCCTTGGCGCCAGCGGTGGCGCCCTTGTGCGCGATGGGCGTCGCCGATGCGATCGCGCTCGACCAGTGGTGACCGGGCAGCCCGGGGATGTTCGAGGGGTAGTTGAGCGTTATCGTCGGTACGTTCCAACTCACGTCGCCGATGTCGTCGGAGCCGCCGCCCATGTTGGGTGTGTCGCGCGGTGCCGCCGTCGAGTCCACCGCGGTGGCGAGTCCGCGCTCCTCGGAGCCCATCTCCTTCTGCACCGCCTTCGCGAGCTGCTGGTCGGCCTCGCTCCACTTCGGGAGGCCGACCTTCTCGATGTTGGCCAGCATCGCTTCGGCGATCGGGCGATTGAAGTTGCGCGGCCAGGCGGAGCCGAGCACACGTTCTCCCACCAGCTTCGTCCCGGTCATGAGCGCGGCGCCGCGCGCCACCGAGTCACCGATGGCCCACAGCTCCTTGATTTTCGGGTAGGTGAGCTCGCGGAAGTAATACCACACACTGGCGGTGGTCGGCACGACGTTGGGCTGGTCGCCGCCATCAGGGATCACGTAGTGCGAGCGCTGCTGCAGACGCAGGTGCTCGCGACGGTAGTTCCACCCCACATCCATCAACTCGACTGCATCGAGTGCGCTGCGTCCGCGCCAGGGAGCACCGGCCGAGTGCGCGGCAGAGCCCTCGAAGGAGTACAGCACGGACACGAGTCCCGAGCCGCCGCCCGGGCCCCACGACGTCGCGAGGTTGCTCCCCACGTGCGAGAAGAGAGCGACGTCCACATCCTTGAACACGCCAGCGCGTACGAGGTATGCCTTGCTCCCGAGCTGCTCCTCGGCGACGCCCGGCCAGATCTTGATGGTGCCCGGGAGCTTCTCACGCTCCATGATCCGCTTCACCGCGAGGGCGGCGGTGATGTTCACCGGCTGGCCGGTGTTGTGTCCCTCGCCGTGCCCGGGTGCTCCCGGGACGATGGGCTCATGGCATGCCACGCCCGGCTTCTGCGATGCCTGTGGGATACCATCTATGTCGGAGCCGAGCGCTATCACCGGCTCTCCGCTCCCCCAGGTGGCCACCCACGCGGTCGGGATCCCGGCAACACCCTCCTGTACCTCGAAGCCGTTGCTCTCGAGAATGTCCACGAGGTAGCGCGAGGTCTCCACTTCCTGGAATCCGAGCTCGCCGTAACTGAAGATCTGGTCGATCATCTGCTGCGTGAAGCGCGCGTGGGACTCGACGTCGGCCATCGCTTCGCGCCCCAGCGCGTCGATGCGCGATTGCGAGAGTGCCTTTCGAGGAGAAGTCTGTTGGGCGGCGACCGCGAAGTGGGAGGGAGTGCAGATGGATGCCGCGACGGGGAGCGCGGCAAACGCGGATCCTGCCGCTATGCCGCTCAGGATGCTGCGCAGCGTTGAAGTACGCACGTGCTGGACTCCGAGGTGGGTGGAGGGCGGTGCGGCCGCCGGGAGCGGCCCGGGAGAGTGCGTGCTACCTACAGCGCAAAAAGGGAGCATCCCGCGACCCTCCCTGCGCGGACTTGCCAGGAGGGCCGGGGACGGAGAAGCGAGAGCGCGAGCTACACGCTGATCTCTCTCTCGGCACGAAGCCAGTCGTCGAGCTCGTGGCCTGCGCGGGCGCCGCGCTCGAGAAAGAGGTAATAGGCGCGAGTGCGGATCGCCTCTTCGTTGGAGCTATCCGGTGCCGCGACGCGCTCATCGAACGTGGCGATCTGCTCGGTCGGCGTCACGATATCGGCTCCCTTGGCGTTGGCGCTCTTCACCCGCCGTCGCGCGGACCCGCTGGCGGGGGTCCGCTGTTTCTTCTGTTGCATACTGCACCTGCTTGTTCTGTCCGCGGCCTGCATCTCTGGCGATACGACCGGCGTCGCCGCGGAGTGGCGCCGGCGCATCGTTGCGAGTCGAACCTCGTAATCATACAACTTCCCGGGCGCGATATCGACCACGGCGCCGCACCAGGGCGCAGAGAGAGGCTTGGATCTCGAAGAAGCTAGTGCCGCAGCGGCGTCACATCCGAAACAGATAGCTGATCTTGAGGAAGACGCCGTCCGACTCCCGGTGAAGATCGGCGAAGCGGAAGGCGCGCGGCTCCGCGAGAGCGGCGCCGTATCCCAGCAGCACCACGGTGCCCGGCGTCGGCTTGTACGAGAACAGGACGTCGCTGGTGAACTCGCGAATCACCGAGCCGGCGGCGCCGGGCGCGAGGAGCGAGTCCACGAGCAGCGGCGCCCCGGTGCGCGGGTCGAGCGGCGACGCCTGCTCCTGAGCGAAGTACTGACCCACGTAGCGGACGAAGATCGAGCGCGTGAGCTGGTACTCGAGCTTCAGGCGCGGGATGTCCGCCGTGGCGAAGCGGCTCCCGTCGCGCGCTCGGTCGAGGGTCCGGTGCGTCCAGAGCGCGTTGAGGCGAAGAGCGGTGGTCGGGCGCCAGTTGATCTCCGTTTCCAGCGAGAACTGTCTCCCCTCGGCGGCCTCCGCGAAGATCGGCGCGGCGCCGTACGTCACGCTCACGTTTGCGGTGAGCGGGCGGCTGGGCGTAGTGACCTCCGCGCTCCCTGACCAGAGGTTGTACAGGCCGTGCGGCACGACGAACGCCACGGTGTCCGCGGGACCGGGTACGCTGTAACCCACGTAGTCCGACGACTCGAACACCTGCTGCTGGTTTCTGGCGCTCACCTCGACTTGCCAGCCACCGCGGAGAGTGGCGTTCCAGTTGTTGGAGATCTCCGTTTCGATCGTCCCGCGCGCGTTGAGGAAGTCGTCGTATCTCCAGAGCGGACTCAGGCTTACGAAGGTCGTGAGCTGCTCGAGGAGCGCGCCCGGAGCTCCGTACCAGCTGAAGCGGTTCATCAGGCGGCCCGTCACCACGTCCGTGCGATTCACGAAGCCGCTCGCCGCCACGAAGTCGGGGCTGATCCCCGTGAGCTCGAAGTGGTTCCCGTACGCCCGGCCCGTTCTATCGGCCAGAGTGAGATCCCAGAGCGCACCACTGTTGACCGCGCCGCCGCTCCGCGTGCGCGACCCCACCACCTGGAGCTGCGAGAACCACACCTTCCCCCACACCAGGCGCGCGTCGCTGCCGAGCACGCGGTTATAGTCGCTGGAGACGATCTTGTCCGTGTAGACGAGACCCAGAGTGGAGCTGGGACCCACGTCGCGGCGCAGCCGCAGGACGTTGTACACCGGGTTGCTCCCGCTCTCGTCGTCCTCGGCATCCACCGCACCGAGGTAGGCGATGCTGGTGGCGCCCATCTTCCCCGTGAGCTTCGCACCAGCAACTGGCTGAGTGATGCGCCGCGTGTAGATGAGGCGGTTCGGCGTGTCGTACTGCTCGAGCGCCTCGAGGAAGAAGGGGCGCTTCTCGGGAAAGAAGAGCGCGAAGCGCTCGTTGGCCGTCACCTGACCCACGTCGGCTTCCACCTGCGAGAAGTCCGGGTGGGCCGTGCCCATCGCGGTGAGATTGGGAGTTAGACCCCAGCGCAGCGTGCCGCCGATGTCGGCGTCGCCCTTGTAGTCGTAGCCCGATGCGGTTGGTGCGCCGTCGAGGCGGGTGGTGAACTCCGGGGTGAAGTCCATCACGAGCCCGCGGCGCATCCCTCTCAGTCCCGTCAGGGTACCCGATTGGATGAGGAAGCTCGCGTTGGCTCGCACGGCCGGCGTCCAGGTATCCTCGTAACCCGAGTGCTGCACGGTGCGAACTATCTGGATTCCCCAATCCTGCGGGTTAGCGCTCTGATATCGGAGGCTCTTGAAGGGGATCCGCACCTCCACCTCGTAGCCGTCGTCGAGGACGTGGCCGCGCGACTGGTATACGTAGTCCGGGTTGAGATCGACCGAGGCGTCGAAGCGCCCGCCCGAGCTCGCGCCGCCCGCCCCGCCGCTGAAGCCGTCGCTCCAGACGCCATCCTCCTGCACGCCGAGTGGATTCACCGAGAAGAGAAGCGCGCGCCGGTGATCGTCGTACGTATCGAGGAGGATCTGGACCTTGTCGTCAGCGTCGATGTTGTCGCGGTCGGCGAGGGTCGCCCTCACCGTGCCGTGCGACTCGGTGGCGCGGATGCCGAAGTAGATGGCATCGGGCGCGTACCACACCAGCACCTCGGTCTTCTCCTCGGCCGGCCTCCCGTCCGACGGGCGGTACTGCGAGAAGCCGGTGAGGCGCGCTGCACGCTGCCAGACCCGCTCGTCCAGCCGGCCGTCGATCGCGACGGATGTGTCGATGCGAGGGATGGCCACGTCGAGCTGGCGCGCGCGGCCGTCGTAAACGAGTTGCGTATCGGCGGGCGCGGAGATCAGCGCAGCCGCCAGAATAAGGGCGTCGAGCAAGCGTTGTTGGGTGGGTGGAGTTCGGGACCAAGATATACGATGCGCACGGGGAGAGCGCTGCGCGTCACCAATGTAAATGCCGAGAGCGCGCCGATGCCCGGGGTGGCGTCGTGGCGGACCCGGGGCCATGTTGTGATGATAGGGCGTTCCGAGGCGTCCGCCAGCTCGCGGCAGACAGCCCGGCAGCCGTGGACATCTTCAACACCTGCTCACGTGCATTCCACACTCTTCCAAGCCCGGACAGTTTTCATCGCCTCGTTCGCGATGGGCGCCTTCCTGATCCCAGCCGTCGCGAGCCCCGTACTCGCCCAGAGCTCCTCGACTTCCGCCGACCAGGGCGCGAGCTTCGCCGATGCGCTGCAGATCGCGAAGCGTTTCAAGGTTGCTGGCCTGGACAGCAGACGCTTCACGCACGACGCCTACTGGCGGATCGTCGCTCCCTCGCTGAAGTCGCCGGTTTTCCACACGGAGGAGATCGGGAAGTCGATGCAGGGTCGCTCGATCCGTACGGTGACCTTTGGCGAGGGGAAGACGAAAGTTCTGCTCTGGTCGCAGATGCACGGAGACGAGTCCACGGCCACCATGGCGCTGGCGGACATTTTCAACTACCTCGCGGCGCCGGGAAGCGACCCTCTGCGCGATCGGCTGAAGGAGGGGCTCACCATCGTCTTCATCCCGATGCTCAATCCGGACGGCGCTCAGGTCTTCCAGAGGAGGAACGCCGCCGCGATCGACATCAACCGCGATGCTCGTCGGCTTTCCACGCCCGAAGCGCGCGCCCTCAAGGCTGAGCGAGATCGCCTGCAGCCGGACTTCGGCTTCAACCTGCACGATCAGAATGCCAGGACCCGCGTCGGCCCCAATGGCAAGCAGGCGGGAATCGCTCTCGAAGTCCCCGCGTACTCGGCGGATGGCTCGTACAACGATGTGAGAACGCGCGGCCGTCTGGTAGCGGCTACGCTCGCCGAGATGTTCCAGTCGCAGATCCCCGGCCGCGTGGCCAAGTACGACGAGACGTTCAACCCGCGCGCATTCGGCGACAACATGCAGAAGTGGGGAGCGAGCACCGTGCTGATCGAGAGCGGAGCGCTTCCGGATGATCCGGAGAAGCAGAAGCTCAGAACGCTCAACGCGGCAGCCATACTCGGCGTGCTCGATGCCATCGCAACGGGGAGGTACACGAACGCGGACCCGGCTTCGTACGAGTCGCTCGAATCCAACGAGGGCGGTGCGCACAACATCCTGATCATGGGCGGGAAGCTCGTTCTCCCCGGCGAGGAGCCGATACTGATGGACCTGGCCGTCGATTACGATGATGCCGTCGCCCACCGCGGACCGCGACTGCGCGACGCCGGCGACCTGCTGGAGGAGGTGGCGATAGACACGGTGGATGCGAGCGGCCTCTTCATCCACCCCAGGGGATCATCGGTGGCACGCGGCGCCGGCGGGGCGCGCCTGGTGCTTGGAGCTCCCGCATCGCTCGACATTCGTCGAGGCCCCGAGCCCTCGAGCGCGCTGGTCAAACACATTGGCCGGTCGGCGTCCGGGGCGGGCGCAGCGCGGAAGTGAAGCTGGTACAGTGGACGGCGGTGCAGCGCTTATATGCGACCGTCGGATCCAGTGTAGTCGTTCTTCTATTCGCCGCGCTCACCTACGCCGGCATCGTCAGGCAGCAGGAGATTCAGGACAGGGCCGACAGGTCGGCGAGAATCATCCGGACACTGGAGGCCACGCTCGGCCGCATGGCCGACGGCGAAACCGGTCAGCGGGGCTACCTCCTCACCGGCGATGCGCGGTATCTCGAGCCATACGAGGCAGCAGAGCGTGATGTGCAGAGCTACCTCGCGATCCTCGACACGCTGACGCAGAAGAAGCCGCTACAGGGGGCTCGACTCGACACGCTCTCCAGCATCTCGAAGTCCAAGTTCACCGAGCTCGATCGGACGCTCGCTCTCCGCCGTGAAGAGGGGCTCGCGGCCGCGCTGGCCGTGGTCAACACCGACAGTGGCAGGCACCTGATGGATGATGCGCGACGCATCACCAACGAGATGGAGAGTACCGAGACGAGTCGTCTGCAGGCACGCCTGGACAGGGAAGCGAAGTACTCGCGGCAGGTGCGGCTGATACTCGTGGCGGGGTCGCTCCTGGCCGTTGCCACCTCGCTCCTCATCAACCTGCTCCTCACGCGTCACGCCCGCGAGCGCGAGGCGGCCGCGCGCGAGCTCGACAAACAGAACGAGCGGCTTCGCGAGCAGTCGCTGGAGCTCGAGCTGCAGAACCAGCAGTTGCACGAGCAGGCGCTCGAGATGGAGCTCCAGCAACAGCACTTGCAGGATCAGACGAGTCAGATGGAGGCGCAGACGGAACAGCTCGAGGAAGCGAACGCCGCCCTGCAAACCGCGGTGCACGACCTCGAGTCGGAGCGGAGCGCGGCGAACGAGGCTCGCGCCCAGGCCGAGGCGGCGAACGAGGCGAAGAGCGAGTTCCTCGCAACGATGAGTCACGAGCTGCGCACGCCACTCAACGCGATCGCCGGCTACGTGGACCTGTTGGCGATGGGGATCAGAGGTCCGGTCACCGACTCGCAGCACGAGGATCTCGATCGAATCCGCAAGAACGGCCGCTACCTCCTCTCCCTGATCAACGACATCCTGAATTTCGCCCGCCTCGAAGCGGGCCAGGTGCAGTTTTCCACCTCGGACGTGGACGTGCATGAGCTTCTCCTGGGGCTCGAACCGCTCGTGGCGCCGCAGTTGGCCGCGGGCGGGGTGAGCTACTCCTGCGATGTCGGTGAAGCGGACGTGCGCGTGCGGGCGGACCAGGAGCGTGTCCGTCAGATCCTCCTCAATCTTGTGACGAACGCGATCAAGTTCACCGACGCCGGCGGGAGCGTCTGGTCGGAGTGCCGCTGCTCGGAAGACACGGTCTGGCTGAGCGTGAGGGATACGGGTCGAGGCATCGAGCCCGACAAGCTGGAGCGAATATTCGAGCCCTTCGTTCAGGTGGATCGCCACCTGACGAACGTGAGCCAACAGGGCGTGGGGCTCGGGCTGGCCATCTCACGCGATCTGGCCAGGCGGATGGATGGCGACATCACCGCAGAGAGCGAGGTGGGGCAGGGCTCGACGTTCGTCCTGAGTCTGCCGCGCGCCATCATCTCGGGCGGAGAATCGCTGCAGCGCGACTCCGGCTCGGACACCATGGCCGGAGAAGTGCATGGAGTGGGACGCATGACGCGCTGATACCGCGGCGCTGGTGCTCATGCTGACGTAGCTCCGGAGAGAAGCTGACCGAGACCAGGGATCGCTCCCCCGAGGCGGGGACACGACTGTCCGCCCGCGAGATACACGAAAACGTTCTCGACACGGCTGGCGACGAGCTGCGCCGACCGCGGCGTGCTCTGTTCTGGTCGTCGCTTGCAGCCGGGCTTGTCATGGGTTGGAGCTTCGTCGCGAGCGCCTACGGTGCGAGCGTCGCACCGCCGGCATGGGCCGGGACGGCCGCCGCTCTGGCCTACCCGCTCGGTTTCGCCCTGGTGATCATCGGCCGCAACCAGCTCTTCACCGAGAACACGCTGGAGCCGGTGATACCGCTCCTGGAGAACCACGATCTGGAGACGTTGCGGCTGGTGCTCCGGCTCTGGACCATCGTCCTCTGCGGCAACCTCGTGGGCGCGCTCATCTTTGCGCTCCTCGCCGCCACGACGCCAATGCTGCGCTCGGAGCTGGGACCGCAACTCCTCCACATAAGCGGCGAAGCGCTGGCAGGGGGCTTCGGCCGGGTGTTCTACCTCGCGATCTTCGCGGGGTGGCTGATCGCTCTCACCGCCTGGCTGGTGCAGGCCACGCAGCGGACCCTGGCGCAGATCGTGCTCATATGGCTCACGATCGCACCGATCAGTGCGTTCGGATTCCGCCACTCCATCGCCGGCGCGGTCGAGGTCTTCTACCTGGCGGCCAGTGGTGCGACGGGATGGGGAGACGCTGTGGCTCGCTTCGTCGTTCCGGCGGTCCTGGGGAACATCGTTGGCGGAGTCCTTTTCGTTGCGCTGCTCAACCACGGGCAGGTCGCGGCCGAACGGGGGCGTGCGTGATGATGGGGAACCACGATCGCCGGGAGAGATCACATGCGGGAAGCGTTTCGAAAGTTTGCCGCGGCAACAGCACGAGTCGTTGGATCACCGTGGATTTTCGTTCTGGCGGTCCTTCTGATCGTGGGATGGGCGCTGAGCGGTCCGGTGTTCGGCTACTCCGATACCTGGCAGCTCGTGATCAACACCACCACGACTATCGTCACCTTCCTGATGGTGTTCCTCATCCAGAACACCCAGAACCGCGACTCGGAAGCCATCCACCTGAAGCTGGACGAGCTGATCCGGGCGCTGCATACGGCGCGCACGCGCCTGGTGGACCTGGAAGACCTGTCCGACGCACAGCTCGAGCAGCTACGGGAGGAGTTCCAGCGGCTGCGCGAGATTCACTCCGGAGACGGTGACGCAACTGCCACGGGAGCGGATCAGGTCCCGCTCGACCGCCGTGTTCCCGACTCGCCCGAGGGGAGTGGAACGCCCGGCCGCCGCGCGGGGGACAGCCGTCCGAAAGTGGAGCGGTAGGCGGCCCGCTGGCTACCAGGATGGCCGCGAGCGGAGCAGCGCGGTCATCGCTTCCGCATCGAGCGGGGCAGCGAACAGGTAGCCCTGCCCGTAGCCGCAGTCGAGCGTGCGGAGCCGACGCATCTGTTCCATGGTCGTCACCCCTTCCGCAATCGCATCGAGACCGAGGTTGGCACTCATCTGCAGGATGGTCTGCACGAGCTGAAACGCCCGCTTCGAGCTCTCGATCTGACTCACGAAGGCGCGATCGATCTTCAACGCATCTAGCGGAAGCTGGTGCAGGTAGCTGAGCGAGGAGTAGCCGGTGCCGAAATCATCCAGGAAGATCTGGATGCCGAGCGCCTTGATCTCGTGGAGCATCCGGACCACGGGGTCCGGCTTGTCGATGATCGCGCTCTCGGTGATCTCGAGCCGCAGCCGCGTGGGACTGACGCCATACTGGATGAGCGTCCTCTCCACCGAGCGCAGGAGCTCCGGCTGGATGAGCTGACGGCCGGCGACGTTCACCGCCAACGTAAGCCCGCTACCGGTCGAATCATCATCCTGTTCGCTGGCGCTGGAGCCGCTTGGCCTGCGAACGGTTTGCAGCTCGGGTAGCTCGTCCCAGCTCCGCAGCTGCCGGCACGCCTCCTCGAGTACCCAGAGGCCGATCGGGATGATCAACCCCGTCTCCTCCGCTTCCGCTATGAACGAAGCCGGCTGGATCATCCCGCGTTGCGGGTGACGCCAGCGGACGAGTGCTTCGACGCTGGCGATTGTCCCCGATGCCAGGTCGACCACGGGCTGGTAGTGCAGCTCGAACTCCCTCCGTTCTACCGCACGCCGGAGATCCGTCTCGAGCTGGAGTCGGATCAGCGCCGCCGCGTGCATAGCAGGATCGAAGATCTCGAAGCGCGCCCTCCCGCTCATCTTCGCGCGGTACATCGCCATGTCCGCGCTCCGCAGCAGGTGCTCGGGCTGCTCGTGCGCCGATGAGCTGAGCACGATCCCGAGACTCGCGGTCGTGAAGAGGTCGTACCCGCCCACGTTCACAGGAGCTGAGAGCGACGCCTGGATCCGCTCCGCCACGTGGGCGGCATCGCTCCCGTCCTGGACGCGCTCGAGGAGAAGCGCGAACTCGTCGCCGCCGAGGCGGGCGACCATGTCGCCACCGCGCAGACATCCCTCCAGCCGACGCGCCACCGCCACGAGCAGCTCGTCGCCGGCGTGATGCCCCACGCTGTCGTTGACCACCTTGAAGTGGTCGAGGTCGAGAAAGATCAGCGCGAAGAGGTGGCCGTGCGCGCCGCGGGCCCGCGACACCGCCTGCGCCAGGCGCTCGGTGAAGAAGCTCCGGTTGGGGAGGCCGGTAAGCGGATCGTGGCGCGAAGCGTGGCGCAGCTGCCTCTCGACGCGCTCGCGCTGGATGATCCGGTGCCTCAGCGCCAGCTCGGTGGATGCGCCCGACGCGAGGTCGGAGAGGATGGCGATCTCTCGCGCACCCCAGGCGCGCGGGATCACGTCGGTCACACAGAAAACGCCGAGCAGCTCTCCGTCGTCGCCCGTGAGAGGGGCACCCATGTAGCTCGCGATGCCGAGCCGCTCTGCGATCTCCGCTTCGTGCCAGCTCCCGTTGTGCCGCACGGGCGAGCGACCGCGCGCGTCGGTAACGGTCACGACTCCCTTGGCGTCACCGATGCGCGTGCCGAGGCCCGAGCGTATCAGCACTCCGGGGTCGTGGAAGAACCAGGCGGGGAGCTCGGAGCCGCCGCCGAAGCAGCGGCGGTCGGACCCTACCAGCGCCACGAACGCAGCCGGCGCCTGAAGCACGGTCGCGGCAAGGCGCGCCGTACGCTCCAGAGAAGCGGCCAGGGTGCCATCGAGGGCGCTACCTTCATCTGTCGCCGACGCGCCGTCCGCGGTGCGTCGGACCGGCGTCGCGCTGCTTCGTGGGATAGCTGCCATACCACTAATGACTGGCTTCGCTCCCGTCGGTCACATCGGCCGTAATCCGCCGCGAAACAGATAACGCCGGACGAACGACCTGCTACGCGACGCGCACGGCGAGCTGCGAGATGGCGTCCGTGCACGCATCGAGGCACGCACGAAGCGTGGTCGTGTCGTGGTCGCCCATGTGGCCGATGCGCACCGTCCTCTCCTTCAACTTTCCGTAGCCAGCGCCGATGGTGAAGCCACGCTCGGCCACTGCCGCCACTACGTCCGGTCCGCGCATCTGCTCGGGGAGGACGATGGCGGAGACGGTAGGTGAGCGACTTCCTTTGGGCGCAAGGATCGAGAGCTCCACGCCATGTCGCTCCGCGAAGGAGTCCGCCCACTCCCACGTGTCGCTGGCCATGGCTGCGTGTCGTTGCCAGCGGCGCTCGAGGCCTTCGGCGGCGAGGGATGCGAGCTGCACGTCGAGCGCGTAGAGGAGCGAGATGGCCGGCGTGTTGGGCGTCTCGTCACGCGCGGCGTAGCGAGCGAATTCCACGACGTCGAAGTATTTGCCGCGCGCCGGAGCGGCGGCCGCCTGCTCCATGTAAGCCGACGATGCTACCCCGAACGCCAACCCCGGTGGGAGGGCGAGCGCCTTCTGCGAGCCCGTGAGGACGAGATCGAGCTCCCAGTCGTCGGCGCGGAGTGGCGCGCCACCCACCCCGGAAACGCTGTCCACCAGGCAGAGCACACCGTGCCGGTGCGCAATCTCGGCGATCGCGCGGACATCCGTCAGCGCGCCCGTTGAAGTCTCGGAGTGCACAACGGTCAGAGCGGCATAGCGCCTTGCGGCAAGCCGGCGCTCGACTGCATCCAGCTCTACCGTGGAGCCCCACGGAGCTTCCACGATGTCGGTCTCGTGTCCGCAGCTCGCGGCAATCTCGGCGAAGCGCGCGGAGAAGGCGCCATTCACCAGCGAGAGCACCGCTCCGCTCGGGGCGCAACGCACCGCGGCCTCCATCAACCCCGTCGCGGAGGAGCTGCTCACGAACACCGCGCGATCGGTGAGGAATGTCTTCCGCAGGCCACTCTGCAGTCGGGCGAAGAGCTCCTGGAACTCCGCGCCGCGGTGCGGGATCATCGGGCGAAGCATCGCCGAGAGCACCTCGCTGCGAACTTCAGTGGGACCGGGGAGGAAGAAGCGGCCGAAGCCGGGCTCTACTCTCATGCGAGAACCAGTTGAAGGATGTCGTCAAACGACCGCACCTCGCTGTCGGCCACGGCGACCACCGGTTCGCGGCGGACGAAGCCGGTGAACGCTGCGAAGGAGTCCACTACCGGCAGGAGCGCCGCGTCGGTGGATCCGTCGCCCACCGCGAGGAGCGGGCGGGGGAGGGAGAGGGCGCGCACGACCTCCACCTTCCCGTGCTGCGTGGCGAGCGGAGACGCGCTGTCGAAGCCGGCGTACTCGCCACGCGAATCGAAGTCCACGCGCACCGCGTGGACTTCCGTGTCGGCGAAGCCGAGCGCCCGCGCTGCTGGCAGGAGCGCCTGAAGGATGCCTCCGCTCACTATAACGAGTGCTACCCCTTCGTCGCGCAGGCGTGCAATCGCATCGATGGCCCCGGGCGCGAGGGAGCTCTCGTAGCGCAGCGCCAGCTCGTCTATCTCCACCTCCGACGGCCGGATCAGAGCGAGTCGCTCCCCGTAGATGTCGTCGAGCGCCAGCTCGCCGTCCATCGCGCGCGCGGTGAGCGCCTCGATCTCGCGCGCGACGGACGGATCGCGTCTACGCGCGAGCCAGTCTATCCCTTCCACGAACGCGAGCGTCGAATCCATGTCCAGAACCACCGCGGCGTACGCGCTCACGGAAGGACGTTGCCCGGTGCCAGGATACCGAGCGGGTCGAGCTCCTGCTTGAGCGCGCGCATCGCGCGTATCTGCAGCTCGCTCATCTGCAACGGGAGCCAACGCCGCTTGAGCTTTCCGATCCCGTGCTCCGCCGCCACCGTGCCACCGGCGCCGAGCACGTGGCTCAGCGTTTCCGTCACGGCGCGCTCGACCGCCTCGAGCTCGGCAGCATCGCGCGCGATGAAGTTCTCGTGCGGGTGGCCGTTCCCGGCGTGACCGTAGATGACGGGCTGCGCGATCCTTTGCCGCCCCGCCGCCGCACGCGCTGCAACTATCGCCTCGTGCAGATCGCGGAAGGGGACCGCCCAGTCGGTGGAGACCTTGCGGCCGCCGTTGGCGCGGAACGACGAGCCGCGCTCGTTCATGCATGCTGGAACCGCGTGGCGCAGCCGGCGCGCCTCGCGCAGCTCGGCTTCACTCTCGAAGGCGCGGGCGTCGGCCACCCGAGCGCCATGGCGCTCTGCGAGCTCCACCCATCGCTCGAGCGCGAGCTCGTCGCCTGCCTCCTCGCCGTATACCAGCGCCGATCCTATACCGCCCAGCTTCCAGCCGTCGGAACCCGCGGCATCGCGTACGATCTCCACTGCGCCATGGTCGAAGTACTCCAGGCAGCGCGGGCTCACTTCGGTCGATTCGCGCGCGGCCACCACGAACGCCAGAGCGTCCGCTTCACTCTCGAACGGGATCGCGAGGCCGGTCACCGAAGTGGGGAGCGGGAGGAGCGCGAACTCCGCCTCCACGATCACGCCGAGCGTCCCCTCGCTTCCTATGAACCAGTCGATCGGTTGCTGCGCCATGGCGTAGCCCACCGTGTTTTTCTCCAGCCGGGCGCGCCGCAACTCGATGATCTCGCCGTTCGCGAGCGCCACGCGGAGCGAGATCGCGTGGTCGCGCGTCGTGCCATAGCGCAGGGAGCGCGCACCCGACGCATTGCACGCGAGCGCGCCGCCGATGGTCGCTTCCTCCTCGCTGGTGGGGTCGGGCGCGAACAGGAGACCCTGCTCGGCTGCGGCGCGCCGTACGTCCGTGATGGAGACGCCCGGCTGCACGCGCACCGTACGCGCTGCGGCATCGACGTCGATGATCCTGTCGAGCGCGCGCAGCGAGAGCAGGATCCCGCGATCGGTAATCGATGCGGCGGTGGTGCTCGACTGGCCCCCCGCCGCCGTCACCGGAGTACGCGTGGCCGACGCGGCGCGCACTATCTCGACCACTTCCTCCGCCGACTCGGGACGCGCTACCGATTCCGGAAGGAGCTCGATCCCCGATGCATCGCGCGCGAAGGCGCGACGAACGGACTCGTCGCTGTTTGGGATCGTGCTCACCGGCGACCGCCCCTCGGCGAGCGCCGCTGCGAGAGCGTCATGAATCCTGAAAGCGCACGATGGTGGCGGAGAGCACGTCGGGGAGCTCGAGGAGCTGCTTGCGCAGCGGCTCACGGATGTCGTCGTCCACGGAGATCGCGGCGAGCGCCTCTCCGCCCTGGAGGAGGCGCGCCTGGTGGTATTCGGCGATGTTCACGCCGGCCGCACCGAGCACCGTTCCCACTCGCCCAATGACGCCGGGCACATCGTGGTTGGTGAGGATCACCAGCGAGCGGCGCGGCGTGATCTCGATGTGGAAGTCGCCTATGCGAGTGATGCGCGCGGGCGAGCCGGGCGCCGCCAAGCCGGATACCGCGATCCCCTGCACGCCGCCACCGAGCCCCACCTCGAGCGCGTTGGGGTGCTCGAGCTGCGACGACTCGCCCACCATGAGCTCCAGGCCGTGAGTTTCGGCGAGCGAGCGTGCGTTGATCAGGTTGAGGCGCTCGACGTCGAGCACCCCCTCGAGCGCGCCCATCGCGGCCGCGGAAAGGATCGCACCACTTCCGCCGCTGAGCGCGGAACCGCAGCGAAGGGTGAGGCGGCTGAGCGCTCGCACGCCACGGTCGGTGAGGAGCGCACGCGCGATGGCTCCCGCGCGACGTGCCACGAGGAGCGCCGGCTGCAGCTCATCCCAACGGAGCCCGTTCACCGAGGCCACGTTCAGCGAGCGTGAGAGCTCGCCCGAAAGGAGCGCGTCACGCACCGCGAGGCAAACGTCCACCGCCACGTTGCGCTGCGCCTCGGCGGTGGAGGCGCCGATGTGGGGAGTGAGCATGACGTTCGACATCGTACGAAGCGGATGGTCCTGCGCGAGCGGCTCGGCGGCATACACATCCACCACGGCGCCGTAGAGGGCCCCGGATCGGAGCGCATCGATCAGTGCACCTTCTTCCACGATGCCGCCACGCGCGAGGTTGGCTACTATCGCCCCTCCAGGGAGGCGGGCTATCTCGCGCCGGCCGATCATCCCGGTGGTCTCCTCGTTGAGCGGTGTGTGCACCGTGAGGATGTCGGCAACCGAGAGGAGCTCGTCGAGCGAGCCGGCGCGGCGCACCTTGAACGTGTTGAAGCGATCCTCGGCCACGTACGGGTCGTAGCCCACCAGCGTCATCCCGAAGGCGCGGGCACGCTTGGCGACCTCGCCGCCGATGCGCCCCACGCCCACGATGCCGAGCGTGCGTCCCCGCAGCTCCCGTCCCAGGAGGCGACTGCGATCCCAGCGGCCGGCGTGCATGGAGCTGTCGGCGGCGGGGAGGTGGCGGAGGAGAGAGATGAGCCCGCCGAAGAGGAGCTCGGCCACGGCCACCGTGTTGCCGGCCGGAGCGTTGATGACCGCCACGCCGAGCTCGGTGGCGGCACTCAGCGCGATATTGTCTATTCCCACTCCCGCACGCCCCACGACGCGGAGCTTGCCGGCGCGCCGGAGGAGCTCCTCCGAGATCTTCGTCGCGCTGCGGCCGATGAGTGCGTCGTAGTCACCGATTCTCTCGATGAGCTCGGCGCTCGGCAGGGTAGGAACGGAGTCCACCTGCAGCCCGGGCTCGTTCACGAGGAGATCGACGCCCTCGCGATCGATGTCATCGGTCACTAGGATGCGATATCGAGTTGTCATTGCGGATGGGAGAGTGGGTGTGACGTGGTGAGGAAATTAGCACTGACAGCGGCGCGCGCGCCATACCGGCGGAGCGAAGTCGTTCCCGTAATATGGTCCCAGGTTCCAGAATATGAAACGCTGCCGTGGGGCGTGGGCGTGCGAGGCGCTGCCCGCGAGACGGCCGCGTGAACACCATGGAGCTGGTGCTCGGCCTCCTCGTCGTGGCCGTCGCGCTGGGGCGGCTGGGCAAGGGGATCGCCACTCCCACGCCCGTTCTGCTCGTCGTAGCCGGCCTCCTGCTGGGCGTGGTCTCGCGCTTCATCCCGGGGCTGCCACCGGTCGCGCTCGATCCCGACATCGTCTTCCTGGTATTCCTGCCGCCTCTCCTCGCCTCGGCAGCGCTCGACATCCCCTTCGGACCCTTCCGCGCCAATCTGCGCCCGATCACGTTCCTCGCAGTCGGGCTCGTCCTCGCGACCATGGCGGCGGTCGGCTTCGTGGTTCACGCGGTCGCGCCGGAGATCCCGCTGGCGGCGGCGCTCGCGCTCGGCGCGATAGTCGCGCCGCCCGATCCGGTAGCCGCTACCACGGTAGCCCGCTCGCTCGGCCTCCCGAATCGGCTCGTGACCATCCTCGAGGGCGAAGGACTGGTGAACGACGCCACTGCGCTCGTGGCCTACCAGGTAGCTGTGACTGCAGCCACCACCGGCTACTTCACGTGGAGCGAAGCAGGCGCGCGCTTCATCTTCGCCGGCAGCGTCGGCGTAGCCGCCGGACTGGCAGTGGGGTGGGGTACGGGCCTCGCGCTGCGAACGCTGCACGACGAGGTGCTGGAGACCGCCGCCGCGCTCCTCGCTCCGTATCTCGCGTACCTCCTCGCCGACCGTCTCTCCGCGTCGGGCGTACTGGCGGCCGTCACGGTGGGTTTCTTTCTCCAGCGCAGAAGCTCCGTGCCGGGCGATGCATCCGCGCGGCTGGTGAGCAGGGGCGTCTGGGAGACGCTCATCTTTCTCATCAACGGGGCGGTGTTCATCCTCGTGGGGCTGGAGATCGGTCAGATCGCCGCGGCCGGGATGCCGCCGGGAACGCTCCGCGCCGCGGCGCTTGTCAGCGCAGTGGTGATCTGGGTGCGCCTCGCGTGGATGTTCATCGTTCCTGCCGTGTTGCGCGCCGTTCTCCCGGTGCGCCGCGAACATGGCATCCCTTCGGTGAGTGGGCTCGCGATCCTCGGCTGGGCGGGGATGCGGGGCGTGGTCTCACTGGCGGTAGCCCTCTCGCTACCGCTCCGAACGGCGAGCGGCGAGCCATTTCCCGCGCGCGCCGAGATAATTTTGCTCACGTTTGGCGTGATCTTCGCGACGCTGGTTCTGCAGGGGCTCACACTTCGTCCCCTCGTTCGTGCATTGGGGATGGCCGATCCTTCTGCCAGAAGGCGCGAGCGTATCGTGGCGCGGCGAGCGGCGATCAGCGCGGCGAAGAGACACATTCGGAAGATGCGGGCTGACGGTAACATCTCGAGCCGCGAGGCGCGCCAGTTGCGACGCTCACTCACCCCGGTCAGCCCCGACGAGGTGGATGCGCATGCGTCGCTCAGGCGTGCGCGCTCGGAGGTACTGGAGGCCGAACGGCGGGTGATTCACCATCTCGTCCAGTCGGGCGAGATCGGCGACCCCACGGCGCAGGAGCTGGAGGCGGCGCTGGACATACAGACCATGGGTCTGCATTTACAGGACGAGCGCGAGAAGGATTGGAAGCGGCGCAACGAGGAGGAAGAGCGAGACACGTGAGTTCCGAGGAAGCGGGTGGAGCGATGCCGGGCGAGATAGCGCGACCGGAGCGCGTGCTGGTGCGGGAGGGGATCGCCTTCGTCGAGTCGGCCGCGGGGTGGATTGCCGACGCCATCGCCGCCGTGCTGGCGGAGCGCGAGCGATGTTCGGTGGCGCTCGCCGGAGGCCACACGCCGCGCGCGATCTATGCGCACCTGGCCGATCGCTACGTGAACGTCCCCTGGACGCTGCTGGACATCTACTTCGGCGACGAGCGCCGCGTGCCACCCGACGATCCCGCGAGCAACTACCAGATGGCTCGCGAGGCGCTCCTCAGCCGCGTGCCGATCGAGCCGGCTCACGTCCACCGGATGCAAGGCGAGCGCGCCGACGCGCTGGCGGCCGCGCGCGAGTACGAGAGCGTGCTCCCGGCATCGCTGGACGTCCTCCTCCTCGGTATCGGCGCAGATGGACACACGGCCTCGCTCTTCCCTGGTGCACCGCAGCTGCGCGAGCGCGAGAAGCGCGTCGTACCTTCCACGAGCCCCGCTCCTCCGGTCGACAGACTCACGATCACGCCCCCGGTGATCGCCGCAGCGCAGCACGTGGCGGTGATCGCCGCAGGTAAATCGAAGTCGACGGTAGTCGCGCGTGCGCTCGAAGGGAGCTTCGACCCATACGTCCTGCCGGTGCAGATCGCCCTCCGTGGCAGCTGGATCCTGGATGGCGATGCGGCATCGCTGCTGCGCGTGGTGCCGGCGTGAAGGTGCTCGCCGGAGATGTGGGTGGCACTCACGCGCGACTCGCTGCAGTGGACGTGGATGGCACGACGGTCCGCGTCGGGCGCTTCCGCGAGTATGAAAGTCGCGCCTTCCCCGCAATCGCGCCGATCGTCGTCGATTTCATCTCACGCGGCGACGAGAGCTTCGAGCGCGCCACCTTCGGCGTGGCGTGCCCCGTCACCGATGGCGACTGCGTCACACCGAATCTTCCATGGAAGGTGAGTGCGCGCACCATCGCCAGCGAGACCGGCATCGCAGCCACATCGGTGATCAACGATCTCCACGCCATGGCGTACGGCGTGACGCGTATGCGCTCGGCGGACCTGGTGCCGCTCCAGGAAGCGGAGCCCGTACCGGATGGAGTGATCGCGCTCATCGGAGCAGGGACGGGCCTCGGGCAGGCCTACCTGGCGTGGGACGGCTCGCGCTACCGTGCCTTCGCGTCCGAGGGTGGACACGCGACCTTCGCCCCGCGCACGACACAGGAATGGGAACTGCGCAACGCCATCGCGAGCGAGCACGGCCACGTCTCGTACGAGCGCGTCGTGTCGGGGCAGGGGATCGAGAACATCTACCGCTTCCTCGTATCGGTCGAGGGAGCGCGCGAGGATCCCGCCGTGGCGGCCGCGGTGAGAGCGGAGGGCGCCGTGGCCATCTCGCGATCCGGCCTCGACGGGAGCGATCCCATCTGCGTGGAGGCCTTGAAGATGTTCGCCGCGGCGTACGGTTCGCAGGCGGGGAACCTCGCGCTGCACGTCCTGGCCACCGGAGGCGTTTACCTGGTGGGCGGGATCGCCAAGGCGATGGCCGCCAGATTGCGCGGCGATGGTATCTTCATGACGGCGTTCCGCGACAAGGGGCGCATGGGGGAGCTCCTGAGCAGGATCCCGGTGAACGTGGTGGTGAACGCGCACATCGGCCTGGTAGGCGCGGCGGTTGCCGCCTGCGAGGACGCTCCCGAAAACGACGATTCCGGCGCCGGCGCGCCCAACGAAAAACGGATACTCGGAGCAAGTTGAGATGCAAGAAGCGACAACGCTCGCTGGAACCGAGCTCGACGAACTGTGCATCAACACGATCCGCACCCTCTCGATGGACGCGGTGCAGAAGGCGGACTCGGGCCACCCGGGAACGCCGATGGCGCTGGCGCCCCTCGCCTACGTCCTCTGGACGAGGCACCTGCGCTACGATCCCACGCACCCCAAGTGGCCGGGGCGTGATCGCTTCATCCTGTCCGCCGGCCACGCCTCGATGCTGCTCTACAGCGTCCTCTACCTCACCGGCTACGATCTCCCGCTCGAGCAGATCGAGCAGTTCCGTCAGTGGGGTAGCGCGACGCCAGGTCACCCCGAGTACGGCCACACGCCGGGCGTGGAAGTCACCACCGGCCCGCTGGGGCAGGGCTTCGGGAACGCCGTGGGGATGGCGATCGCCGAGGCGCACCTCGCGGCCGAGTTCAACCGCGATGGCGAGCCGCCGCTCGTAGATCACCGCACGTACTTCATTGCCAGCGATGGCGACATGATGGAGGGGATCTCGCACGAGGCAGCCTCGTTCGCCGGTCACCTCGGCCTCGGCAAGCTGATCGGCTTCTACGACGACAACCACATCACGATCGAAGGGAGCACCGACCTTACCTACAGCGATGACGCGGCAGGGCGCTTCACTGCCTACGGGTGGCACGTCCAGCGCGTGGAGGATGCCAACGACCTCGACGCACTGGACAAGGCGATCACTCTCGCGCAGTCAGTCACCGACCGCCCGTCGCTCATCATCGTGCGCAGCCACATCGCCTACGGCAGCCCGAACAAGCACGATACCGCCGAGGCGCACGGCGCTGCGCTGGGCGAGCACGAGGTCCAGCTAACCAAGGAGAACCTCGGCTGGCCCAAGCCGGACGATCAGTTCTTCGTTCCCGATGAGGCGCTGCGCGTGTGGCGCGATGCGGGAGCGCGCGGGAAGGAGCTGCGCAAGGCGTACGAGGCACGGTTGAAGGAGTACACGGCGAAGCACCCCGACGAAGCTCGCGAGCTCGATCGGCGGCTCCGCGGCGAGCTCCCCGCCGACTGGCGCAGCGCCATGCCCGTCTTCGAGGCGAGCGCGAAGGGGCTGGCCACGCGGGCGGCATCGTCGAAGGTGCTCAACGCCTTCGCCGCGCGCATCCCCGAGCTGATGGGTGGCGCGGCCGATCTCGCGCCATCCACCAAGACGCTGCTCGATGACAGCGGCGCCTTCGAGCACGACAACTTCCGCGGACGCAACATGCATTTCGGCATCCGCGAGCACGCCATGGGCGCGGCGATGAACGGGATGGCGCTGCACGGCGGGATCATCCCCTACGGCGGAACGTTCCTGATCTTCTCCGATTACATGCGGCCGCCAATGCGGCTTGCCTCGCTCATGCGGCAGCACGTGATCTACGTCTTCACGCACGACTCGATCGGGCTGGGCGAGGACGGTCCCACGCACCAGCCGATCGAGCAGCTAGCCGCGCTGCGAGCCATCCCCGGTTTCACGCTCTTCCGCCCCGCCGACGCGAACGAGACGGCGGAGGCATGGGCGACCGCGATCGAGATGACCGAGGCACCCGTGGCGCTCGTCCTCACCCGGCAGAACGTGCCGACGCTCGACCGCTCGAAGCTCGGCGCCGCGAGCGGGCTCGCCAGGGGCGGCTACACCCTCGCCGATGCCGAGGGCGGCAAGCCGGAAGTGGTGCTCATCGCGAGTGGATCAGAGGTGCACATCGTTCTCCAGGCGCGTGAGCAGCTCCGGCAGAAGGGCGTTCGTGCGCGAGTCGTGAGCATGCCGAGCATCGAACGCTTCGAAGCGCAGCCACGCGAGTACCGCGACTCGGTGCTTCCGCCGGATGTGAAGACGCGCGTCGCGATGGAGGCCGCCGCCACGATGCCCTGGTATCGGATCGTGGGCGACGAAGGCGCGGTGATCGGCCTCGATCACTTCGGGGCATCGGCGCCGTATCAGCGGCTCTACCAGGAATTCGGACTCACCCCCGAGCACGCGGTGAAGACGGCAATGGAGATGCTCGGCCGCTGACGAGGCGAGCGCCCGACGATCCGACGGCGCCCGGGAACCAACTTCGACTCGACACCAACAGCAGGCAGGAACGCACCAACAGGGAGAGTGTGATGCGACTAGGGATGATCGGTCTGGGGAGGATGGGAGGGAACATGACCCTCCGGCTGCTGCGCGCCGGACACGAGGTGGTAGGCTACGACCGGGATCCCGAGGCGATAGAGCGAATCAGCAAGGAGGGGAAGGGGAGCGCGAGAGCGGAGGCGTTCGGAGCGAGCGACCTCGCCAATCTCTGCGCACAACTCACCGCGCCGCGCGTGGTGTGGCTCATGGTCCCTGCCGGCAAGCCGGTGGACGACACGATCGACACGCTCCTACCGCACCTCGCGAAAGGTGACGTCGTCATCGACGGCGGGAACTCGAACTTTCACGATACTCTTCGCCGCGGCGAGGAGCTCCGCGCGAGAGGGATCGAGTTCGTGGACTGCGGTACGAGCGGCGGGATCTGGGGACTCGAGAACGGTTACTGCCTGATGGTGGGTGGCGACGATGCCGCGGTGACTCGTTGCGAGCCGATCTTCCTCGCGCTCGCGCCCGAGGACGGTTATGCGCACGTGGGCCCCACCGGCGCGGGGCACTACGTGAAGATGGTGCACAACGGGATCGAGTACGGGATGCTCCAAGCTTACGCCGAGGGGTACGAGATCCTCCACGAATCGAAGCACTTCGACGTGGATCTGCGGAAGGTGGCGGCGGTCTGGAATCACGGCAGCGTCGTACGCTCGTGGCTCAACGAGCTCGCCGAGCGTGCGTTCGCCAACGATCCGGGGCTCGCCGATCTGCGCGGCTACGTGGAAGATTCCGGCGAGGGGCGCTGGACGGTGCAGGAGGCGATCGACATCGACGTTCCTGCCCCGGTCATCACGCTCTCGCTCCTCGCCCGGCTCCGCTCGCGTCAGAGCGAGTCGTTCGGTGCCAAGGTCATAGCCGCGCTGCGCCACGAGTTTGGCGGGCACGCGGTGAAGAAGGAGAAGTGAGCGAGATGTCGGCGACGCTTACCGCCAGCTGCGAGCTGGACGAAACCCAGCCCGCCGCGCCCGAACTGCGGGGCGCGGGGCCTTGCACGGTGATCATAATGGGCGCATGCGGCGACCTCACGGGCCGCAAGCTCATGCCCGCGCTCGCGCACCTCGACGTGGATGGACTCCTCGACCCGAGCGTCGCCGTGATAGGCGTGGCTCGAGACTCGATCAGCGATGAGGCGTTCCGGAAGAACATGGACCGCGCCATCCAGAATTCCGCCGAGACGGGCGAGACCGATAGCGCGGCGCGCGCGAAATTCCTGGAGAAGCTTCGCTTCGTCTCGGGCGACCTGCGCGATGCCGGGACCTACACCCGGATAGCGGAGTGCCTCGCCGCGATCGAAGGCCAGGAGGTGGAGAGGCGCGGGCGGCTCTTCTACTTCGCGATTCCACCGAGTCTCTACCCCGACGTACTCCGCCATCTCTCGGCGAGCGGTCTTGCTCCGCGCGCGAGCGAGGCGAAGTCAGCGTGGGTGCGCCTGATCATCGAAAAGCCCTTCGGTCAAGATCTGGCGAGCGCGCGCGAGCTCAACGCGCTCGTGCGCAGCATCTTCTCCGAGCGGCAGATCTACCGCATAGACCACTATCTGGGAAAAGAGACAGTCCAGAACCTGCTGGTACTCCGTTTCGCCAACTCGATCTTCGAGCCGATCTGGAATCGCGAGCACGTGCAGCACGTACAGATCACCGCGGCCGAGACCGTGGGCGTTGGTCACCGCGCCTCGTACTACGAGGAGGCGGGGGTGCTCCGCGACATGTTCCAGAACCACCTCCTGCAGCTCCTCTCGCTCACCACGATGGAGCCGCCCAGCTCCTTCGCCGCGGACACCGTCCGTGACGAGAAAGTGAAGGTGCTCCGCTCCATCCGCCCCATGACGCCGATGGAAGCGCGCACGGCATCGGTGGTGGGACAGTACGGACCGGGGACTATGGACGGGCAGCGCGTGCCCGGCTACCGCGAAGAGCCGAGGATCGCACCGGACTCGCGCGTGCCCACCTACGCGGCGCTCCGACTGATGATCGACAACTGGCGTTGGGAGGGAGTGCCCTTCTTCCTGAGATCGGGGAAGCGAATGGCCGAGCGCGTCACGGAGATCGCCGTGCAGTTCCGGCGCCCTCCGCACCTGCTCTTCCCAGTCGATGTCGATGACGAAGTTGCGCCCAACGTGCTCGCCATACGCATCCAGCCCGAGGAGGGGATCTCGCTGCGCTTCGAGGTGAAGGCGCCCGGTGTGGACGTCCGACTGACGCCGGTACGCATGGTCTTCTCCTACGACACCGCCTTCGGCGCGAGCACGCACTCGGCGTACGAGACGCTGCTCCTCGACGCGATGCAGGGCGACGCGATGCTCTTCGCGCGCGGCGACCAGGTCGAGGCGGCGTGGCGCGTGATAGATCCCGTGGTCGCCGCCTGGGAGGAGGGGATCCCCACCGGTATTCCCAACTACGAGGCGGGGTCGTGGGGACCGAGCGTGGCCGGCGCGCTGGTGGCACGCGACGACGCGTCGTGGCGCATTCCATGACCGACGTACTGCTGCGGGAGAAGCGCGCGGCCGCCGAAGGGGCGGCCGCGCTGGTCACTTCCGGGTCGGTGGTGGGGCTGGGGACCGGCTCCACCGCCGCCTTCGCGATCGAGGAGCTTGGCCGGCGCATCCGCTCCGGCGAGCTGACCGACGTCACGGGCGTGCCGACGTCGAACGCGTCGCACCGGCTCGGCCTCGAATGCGGCGTTCCCATCGTGGACATCGAGAGCGCACCCACCATCGACATCACCATCGACGGCGCCGACGAGATAGATCCGCTGCAGCGGGTCCTGAAGGGGGGAGGCGGAGCGCTGCTGCGCGAGAAGATCGTGGCGGCGCGCACCCGCCGCTGGGTGATAATCGGCGACTCCACGAAGGTGGTGGACCGTCTCGGTAGCAGGTATGCCGTACCTGTGGAGGTCGTTAAATTTGGCTGGTCGGGACACGCCGAGGCGCTTCGCGCGATGGGGGCGGCGGCCGCGCTGAGGCAGGGTTCGGGGGAATCGCCGTTCGTGACCGACGAGGGGCACTACATCATCGACGCCCGCTTCCCGCACGGTCTGGATGATCCCGATGGGCTGGCGCGCACCCTGCGTAACCGTCCTGGTGTAGTGGAAACCGGACTTTTTCTCGGTTTCCAGCCCGAGGTCATCATTGGCCGTGCGGCAGCGGAATGAGCGAGGTGTCACCGTCAGGCGACCCTGTTTCGGTGTAACTACGGCCCAGCCATTCCACGGGCCTGCAGCGGAGCAGCCCTCGCGCCGCGCACCAACGGGGAGTAGCGCATGGATTCTTCGGTCGATTGCCAGTTGGCCGCCATCATGGCGGAGCGCCTGCGAGCGGCGCGAACGGAGCTGACTACGCGTTGGCTCGATCGCATAAGCGAGCGCGTTTCGATCAACCCCAACCGGATCTTTCCCACCGAGGAACTCCTCGATCACGCCCCGATACTCATTGGCGGGGTGGCCGATTACGTGGAGGATCCGTCGCGAGCGGTTGCCGCCGATACTGATGTGATCTCCAAGGCGCGGGAGCTCGGAGCGCTGCGCCATTCGCAGGGCTTCGACGAGTTCGAGATCCTCAAGGAGTACGAGATCTTCGGCGGCATCCTCTTCAACTTCCTCGCGCGGATCGTGAGCGAGGAAGGGGACGACTGCTCGCGAAGCGAGATGGCGACGGTGGCGCATCGCCTCTTCCAGGCCATCTCGCTCATCCAGCAGGCCACGGCCACTCAATACCTCCAGCTCATGAAGGCGCAGCTCGGGGAGCGAGAGGAGCGCCTCCGTTCGTTCAACCGCGCGCTCACGCACGAGCTGCGGAACAGGATGGGCGCGATCTCCGGCGCCGCGCAGCTGCTGGAGATCCCGGAGCTCTCCGAGTCGAAGCGTCGCGAGCTCGGGAGCTTGATAGTACGCAACGCCACCGGCATGCGTGTGGTACTCGAGGACCTTCTGGAGCTCTCACGTGTGAACGACGACGCGCGCCAGCAGCGCCATGTGAGGCTGCGCAGCGCCGCGGCCGAGGTGCGTAGGCACCTGAGAGATGCCGCGAAGGCCGCCGGAGTCGACATCCGGATCGCGCCCGACCTCCCCGACGTGGAGGTGAGCGCGGCGGCGGTGGAGCTCTGCCTGATGAACCTCATCTCCAACGCGATCAAGTATGCCGATTCCGCGAAGGAGTCGCGCGTCGCGGAAGTGCGCGGCTACGTCATGGTGAGCGAGGCGGATCGGCCGAGCGAGGTGGTGGTGGAGGTTCACGACAACGGGATAGGCGTACCCGCAGCGCTGCGCGGTCAGCTCTTCGATCGCTTCTTCCGAGCGCACAAGGATAGCGTGCCGGCGGTGGACGGAACCGGTCTCGGTCTCAGCATCGTGCGCGAGACGGTAGAGGCGCTCGGCGGCCGGGTGTGGGCGGACTTCCCCGAGGTGGGGTCGGTGTTCGCCTTCGCGATTCCGTGTCGCCGGACATCAGACATGGCGTCGCTGGGCGAGTACGTGAGCATGCGGCGCGAGTCCGACGAGAGGCGACCCTGAGGGTTCGCGGCATATGCCATGCACCTCATATGATTCGGGCAGGCCGCAGCCGATGCGTGGCGGGCTCACCCGGCTGGCGGCCGGTGCCCGAGCCAACTTCAAGCGCCCGCCACGTCGAGGAGGCTCACGTGGAAATGCGAACTGCAGACACCGACACGAGCCAGGTGAAGGTGGCCAGCGGGTTGAATTTCCTGGCAGGCATCTGGATCATCATCTCCGCTTGGGTTTACGGCGCCATCTACACCAGCGGGAGTGCGTGGAACAGCATCATCGTCGGAATCGTCATAGCGGTGTTCGCCGCCATTCGCTTCCTCTCGCCGCGCTCGGCGGTAGGGCTGAGCTGGATCAACGCCCTGCTCGGCGTCTGGATGATCATCTCCCCCTGGGTGTACGGCTACGCCGCCACGAACATGGCGCGTACCTGGAACAGCGTGATCTTCGGCATCATCGTCCTCATCCTCGGCGTGTGGAGTGCCGCGGCGACGAGGAATACGAGGGTCGTGGTTTAGCGACGAAAGCAGACAGCAGAAAGCAGAGAGCAGTAACGGCCTCGGGGGTGAGGACTCTCCCATCAGGAGCCGTTACTGCTTTCTGCTTTCTGCTCTCTGCTTTCACCCCCCGAGGGCGCTCCGTGGCTTTATTGAACAAAGTACTTGACGGGCGCCACCAACCCTGATATCATCCCACCCATGTCATCACCCCGATCGTTGCGGCTGGAGACGAACGAGCCGCCGGCGCTGCATGCCAGAGCAATGGAGGACTTGCGCTTCATCAGGCGCACCATGGAGAACGCTTCGTCGTTCACCGCGGTGTCGGGATGGGGGCAGGCTGTCATCGGCTGCACCGCCATCGCGGCGGGGCTGATCGCCATGCGCCAGAGCACTACAGCGAGGTGGCTCGCGGTTTGGCTCGCGGAGGCGGTGCTCTCGATGCTGATCGGGCTCGTAGCGTCCGTGTGGAAAGCGCGAGCCGCGCGGCTCCCGGTGCTCAACGGACCGCTCCGGAAGTTCGCGCTCGGTTTCGCGCCGCCGGTGCTCGTGGGTGCCGTGATCACTCTGGCACACACGCGGCTCGGCATCTCGAGCGCGCTACCCGGGCTCTGGCTCCTCCTCTACGGCGCCGCGGTGATGACTGGCGGGGTCTTCTCGGTGCGTGTGGTGCCCGTCATGGGAGCGTGCTTCATGCTCCTCGGCGCCCTCGCGCTCTTCACGGGGCCGGTGTGGGGTGCATGGCTTCTCATCGCCGGCTTCGGGGGACTTCACATCGTTTTCGGCTGGGTAATCGCACGGAGGTACGGTGGCTAAATCGGGAGCAGCGCCCACGAGGCGCACCGATTCGACGCACGAGCGCAAGCGGGGATTGGAGGCGGTGAGCCGGCTCGAGGCGGCGGGACCGGCCGAGTCGCGCGAGCTGGACAACCTCATCCATCACCGGATGCGGCTCGGCATCGTGAGCGCGCTCGCGGCTAATGACACACTTACCTTCAACGAGCTCAAATCGTTGATGGATACGACGGACGGAAACCTCAGCGTGCACGCGCGCAAGCTCGAGGACGCGAGCTACGTGGTGTGCACGAAGCGCTTCGAGGGACGCCGCCCGCGCACCGAATACCGCCTCACCGCGGCGGGACGCAGCGCGTTGCAACGCTATCTCGACCACATGGAAGCGCTGATCCAGGCCACGCGCGACACGCTCGATCGCTGAGCGTCATCTCCCTATTCTCTCACCGGATTACATGACGACGAGTGCTCTGTACGCGCCAACGCCCGGCGCCGCCCTGCATGTGGCGATTATCATGGACGGCAATGGAAGATGGGCCACGGCGCGGGGGATGACGCGGGCGGCCGGCCACCGCCAGGGGGCGGAATCGGTGAGGCGTGTGGTGGAAGCGGCACCGGGACTGGGGATCGGCACCCTCACCCTCTACGCGTTCAGCTCCGACAACTGGCGGAGACCTCCGCGCGAGGTAGCTGCGCTCATGAGACTTTTCCGCAGCTACCTCCGCAGCGAGACGGACCGTCTCATCGACAACGGTGTGCGTCTTACAATGATCGGACGGCGCGACCGCCTCCCCACGGTCCTCCGTGCGACCATGGAGGAAGCGGAGCGGCGTACGCGCTCCGGGAGCCGGCTTCATCTTCGCCTCGCCATAGACTACTCGGCGCGCGACTCGATAATCCGCGCGGCCCGACTCGCGGGCGAAGGCGTCACCCACACGCGCGAGAGCTTCGCCGAGCTGATAGCGCGTGCTTGCTCGCAGGAAGAGGGCGAGCGCACCCCTGATGTCGATCTTCTGGTTCGTACTGGTGGCGAGCGGCGCCTCAGCGACTTCCTCCTGTGGGAGTGCGCGTACGCCGAGCTGTACTTCACGGACATCATGTGGCCAGACTTCGACGCGGATGCGCTGGCCGAGGCCGTGGGCGACTTCAGCACGCGCGAGCGTAGATTCGGCGGTCTCTCGGTGGCCGCGAGCTGACGTGAGCTGAGGCGCGCCGAGGCGCGCCGAGGCGCGCCGAGGCGCTCCACCTTCCCATGGCCCCCCGCGTAGATTGCGCGGTGCAACCTCACCACTCGGGATGCCATGGATACCGTAGCTCATCCTCCAGCAACCATCGAGGGCTGGTACGCCTCGCACCAGCTCTTCTCTCTTCCTCGCGCTTCCCATAGCACGGAATCCGAGCTGGCCGCAGCGCGCGAGGCCCTCGCGGACATCGCCTGCGGCCCCAGTGGAAGTTGGAGCATGGCCGTGCCGCTCGTCGGCTCGCTGGCTGATGTCATGCTCATGCACTTCAGACCGACGCTCGACGAGCTGGGCATCGCCGAGCGACGCGTCCGACGCGACCCGTTCCTGGGCCGCCTCGAGCCGGTGTATTCCTTCCTCAGCGTCACGGAGGCCGGCCTCTACCACATCACGGCGCAGCTAGCGAAGGACGCCGCCGCTCGCGGCGGGAGCGTGGGCGACGCGGAGTTCGAGAAGTCGCTCGCCGAACGCAGCGCCGCCGAGGAGGCCACGCCGCACGTGCGCCGCCGCCTCTTCCCTCAGCCGCCGGCCGACATGCCGTACGTCTGCTTCTATCCGATGTCCAAGCGCCGCGCCCCCGACCAGAACTGGTACTCGCTCACCCTCGAGGAGCGCAGCCGTCTCATGTACTCGCACGGCCTGGTCGGCCGCCGCTACGCCGGCCGCGTGATGCAGATCATCACCGGCGCCATCGGTCTCGACGCCTGGGAGTGGGGCGTGACGTTATTCGCGAAAGACCCCCTCGACTTCAAGAAGCTCGTCACCGACATGCGCTTCGACGAAACCTCCGCCCGCTACGCTGACTTCGGAAACTTCTACGTCGGGAAGAGGGCGGAGCCGGGGGAGTGGCCGGGGGAGGGGAGATGAGAAAGCAGAGAGCAGAGAGCAGAAAGCAGGAACGGCAAGGAGACAGGAAACAGGAAACAGGTAACTGCAAGGAAGCAGGAAGCAGAAAGCAGAGAGCAGTGAACGGCCTCGGGGGTGAGGGCCCTCTCGCCAAGAGCCGGTACCTGCTTCCTGCTTCCTTCCTCTCCCTCACCCCCCCGGCAGTTCGCTGCTCTCTGCTTTCTGCTTTCTGCTTTCTTCCTCCTTCACCTCTCCCCTCACCGCCTCCAACACTCTATCCTGCACTGCCAGAGATTCGCGCTGGCGCGGGGGGGCCCACCAGCCGATGCGGAGAGTGGTGTTCGTCGCGTCGGTCTTGAGGATCAGGACCTCGGGGCGGGGGGCGCGAGAGACGCCCTCGACGCTCGACTCGAGGCGCTCGACGATGTGCTGCTTGAGCGACTCGATGTCCAGTGAGGAGGAGATGGTGAGGTCGTAGTCCGAGCGGCGGACGGCGAAGGCGGTGTTGACGACCACCGACTGCGTGAAGAGCGTGGCGTTGGGGACGACGACGCGGCGGTGGTCGTAGGTGCGGATTATCGTCGCGCGCGTCTGGACATCCTCCACCGTTCCCTCGAAGCCCGCCACGCTGATCTCGTCGCCAATGGAGAAGGGCTCCGTCACGAGGAGCAGGATGCCCGCAAGGAAGTTCTGGAAGATGTCCTTGAAGGCGAAGCCCACGGCAATGCCGCTGATGCCGAGGAGCTGAATCAGCCCACCCGCCGTCACCGTCGGGAACACCACCGTGGCGCCGATCAGAAGACTGATCGCGATGACCAGAGACTGGAAAATCCGGCTCACCGCGAGCTCGAGATTCTCGCGGCCGCGCCAGCGGTCTCTCCCCGCCATCAGCCCGACGCGGAGAAGCTTCCCGAAGTAGTACAGCACCACGACGACGACCGTGGCAATGAGCAGCCGCGGGATCGCCTGGTAGAGCTGCAGGAGTATCCGCTGGGCGGTATTGTACGCTACGGTGACGTCTATCTGCATTGGCGCGCCTGCTGCTGCCCCCCGGTCAGACCGTCTTCAGCGCCTCCACCAGGTCCGTCAAGCTGCGCTTCGCGTCACCGAAGAGCATCCGCGTGCGGTCGCGATAGAAGAGCGCGTTGTCGATGCCGGCGAAGCCGTGACCCATGCTGCGCTTCAGCACTATCACGTTGCGTGCCTTGTCCACGTCCAGGATGGGCATCCCGTAGATCGGACTCGCGGGATCCTCGCGCGCGGCCGGGTTCACCACGTCGTTGGCGCCCACGACGAGCACCACGTCGGTGTTCCCGAAGTTGCCGTTCACCTGCTCCATCTCGAGGAGCTGGTCGTACGGGATGTTCGCCTCCGCGAGGAGCACATTCATGTGTCCCGGCATGCGCCCCGCCACGGGGTGGATCGCGAACTTCACGTCCACGCCGCGCTTCTCCAGCTCCTGCGAGAGCTCACGCACCGCATGCTGCCCTTCGGCTACCGCGAGCCCGTAGCCTGGGACGACGACAACGTTCCGCGCGTACGCAAGAGCGACCGCTGTGTCTTCGGCGGTCGTCTGGCGGACCGTGCGTGGAATCCCGCCCTCGGCGCCCACGGTCGCCGCACCGGTCGCGCCAAAGGCACCGAACATCACATTGGCCAGCGAGCGGTTCATGGCGCGACCCATGAGGATCGTCAGCAGCGTTCCCGAAGCACCCACCAGAATTCCCGCCACCACCAGCATCTGGTTGTGCAGTACGAAGCCCGTGAAGGCCGCTGCCATCCCGGTGAGCGCGTTCAGCGTGGAGATCACCACCGGCATGTCGCCGCCGCCAATCGGCAGTACGAGCAGCGCGCCGAGCGTGAGCGCCACGATGAAAATGCCCCAGAGCGCGGGCATCCCGCCCGTTCCAGCAATGAGAAGTACCGCGAGCACCGCGATCGCCACGGCGAGGAGGAGATTCACGAGCCGCTGCATGGGGAACTGGTGCGGCTTCCCCGAGAGGAGCTCCTGCAGCTTCGCGAAAGCGATGATGCTTCCAGTGAACGACACCGCCCCGATGGCGGTCCCCAGTGCCACCGAGAGCGATTCGCCCGGGCCAACTGGCGGCGCCTCGCCCGCGAGGCGCATGTACTCGGCGAGCGATACCAGCGCCGCCGTGCCGCCGCCAAGACCGTTCAGGAGGCCGACCATCTGCGGCATCGCGGTCATCTGCACCTTGCGACCCGCGATGATTCCGATCCCGCCGCCGATGATCACACCGATGATGATCCCGACGTAGGAGACCACACCCTGGTCGAGTAGCGTGACCAGGAGTGCGAGGAAGACGCCCACCGCAGCCAGCCGATTCCCCGATCGCGCGGTAGCGGGAGAGCTGAGCCGCTTGAGGCCGATGATCAACAGTACCGCCGCGACGAGGTAAGTGACCTCGATGATGCTCTCGATCGGACCGAGCGTCACTTGACCTCCTCTTTCGCCTTCTTCTTGAACATTTCGAGCATCCGGTCCGTGACTACGAAGCCGCCGAACACGTTGGCCGCGCCGAGCACCACGGCGATGAAGCCGAGCACGCGTAGAAGCGTGGTGTCGGCCGCGCCGAGCACGATGATCGCGCCCAGGAGCACGATCCCGTGAATCGCGTTCGTGGCCGACATGAGGGGCGTGTGGAGGATGGAGGGCACGCGCGAGATCACCTCGTAGCCGGTGAAGATCGCGAGAATCACCACGTAAATGGCAAGGATAGTTTCACGCGTCATCTCGATTGCTCCTTGGTGGCTACCGCCGCTGGGGTCGGGGTCTCCGGCGCGATCGCTCCGGCGGCCGGGTCGAGGCGAACATCACCGTTCGCGGTGACCGTGATCGCTCCCGTGATCTCGTCCGAGAGGTCGATCGCGAGCGATCCCTCTGGCGCGAGGTGCTTGAGAAGCGCGGCCACGTTGCGCGCGTACATCTGGCTCGCGTCGTGCGAGAGCTCGCTGGGGAGGTGGAGGGGAGCCATGATAGTCACGCCATAGCGCACCACCGCTTCGCCCGGCACCGAGAGCTCGCAGTTTCCACCCTGCTCGGCGGCGAGATCCACGATCGCCGATCCCGGTCGCATCGCGGCCACTGTGGCTTCGGGAATAAGCACCGGCGCGCGCCGGCCAGGGACCAGCGCAGTGGTGATCACCGCGTCGGCGTTGGCCGCGTGCTGGTGGATCAACTCCTTCTCGCGGCGAATGTGATCCTCGGCGAGCTCCTTCGCGTAGCCGCCCGCGTCCTGCGCGTCGGCGGCCGAGACGTCCAGCTCTACGAAGGAAGCACCAAGACTCTGTACCTGCTCCTTCACCACCGGCCGTGTGTCGAACGCCTCCACCACCGCGCCGAGTCGGCGCGCGGTGGCGATCGCCTGGAGACCGGCGACTCCGGCGCCGATCACGAGCACCTTGGAGGGGCGGACCGTACCCGCGGCGGTCATGAGGAGCGGGAAGAAGCGGAGTACCGCGTTCGCCGCGAGGAGCGCCGCCTTGTAGCCCGCCACCGTGCTTTGCGAGGAGAGCACGTCCATCATCTGCGCGCGAGTGATGCGCGGCACCAGCTCGAGCGCGATCGCGGTGACGTCGCGCGCGGCGAGATCGCGGAGGAGCTCGGGCTCAGAGCGCGGCGAGAGGAGAGCGATGAGTGTGGATCCGGGGCCGAGAAGGGCTATCTCATCGAGATCGGTCGTCGCATCGCGCCGCGGGCGCTGGACCTTGATGACGGCGTCCGCCGCGGAGTAGAGCAAGGCGACGTCGTCCACGATCGTTGCACCGGCGGCGCGGAAGGCCTCGTCCAGGAAGCCCGCGGGCTCGCCGGCCGAGCGTTCGACGGCTACCGCGTGGCCATCCTTGACGAGGCGCGCGACCACTTCGGGGACGAGCGCCACGCGCTTCTCGCCCGGCGTGATTTCGCGAGGTACGGCGATTTTCATTCTGTAAAGATGAAGTGCGTGCGGGGTGGTGGGCGGCTC
>DASSNL010000173.1:0-2425 GCA_035688075.1 Gemmatimonadaceae bacterium | reverse complement strand
GTGGCCAAGCCACGGTCGAGTCCGCTCGAAATTAAAGACCTGACCCCGCCGAGCCATGCAGTGGTGGTGTTCCGCCCAGGGGATCGCCTGGACGTGGAGCTGGCGGCCGTATGCGGGCGTCTGGCTCATGGTGCTCGTCCTCGCGATCTGGTACTGGCGCTCGTACACGCGCGCGGCTCGGGAGTGGGATGGAGTGCACCCGCGGCTCCGCACCCCTCGCGTGGTCGCATCCATTGCCGGGATCGCGCTCCTCTGGATAGCGCTCGACTGGCCCATCGGCACGCTCGGCGCCGGCTACCTCGCGAGCGTGCACATGGTGCAGTTCTTCCTCATCGCCATGATCGCGCCGGCGCTCCTCGTGTTCGGCTGGCCACCCGCCGCTCCCGCGCCGGAAGGCCGGCGCGCGGCCAGGCGAAAGCCCGATACATCGATTGTCGACGTATCGGCTGCCGCCGCGTCCGGTGATACATCGGCTGTCGATGCATCCCGGCTCGCGCCGCGCTACACCGCGCGCACCGGCCCCCTCCACTCGCTGGTGAACGCGCTCACCCACCCGGTGGTGGCCGTCATAATCTTCGATGTCGTAGTAGTCGCGACGCACGCGCCGCCGGTCGTGGATTCGCTGATGGCCAGCCAGGCGGGCTCCTTCCTCCTCGACATGACCTGGCTCTTCGCCGGCATCGTCTTCTGGTGGCCGCTCATCGGCGGCCCCTTCGGGCGCCCACCGCTCCGCACCCCCCTCAACATCGCCTACATCTTCGCCAGCTCGCTCTCGCACACCGGCGTCTCGATGTATCTCCTCCTCGCGCGCTTCCCTGTCTACAGCACCTACGAGCTCGCCCCACCGATAAGCGGCATCACCAAGCTCACCGACCAGGACCTCGCCGGCGGCCTGATGCTCCTGGGAGGCGCCGCCATCGTCCTCGGCGCTATCTCCGTAGTCTTCTTCCGCTGGCAGGCGGAGATGGAGAGGGATGAAGTGATAGAAAGCAGAGAGCAGAGAGCAGAGAGCAGTGAACTGCCGAGGGGGTGAGGGGGAAAGAAAACAGAAAGCAGGAAGCAGGAAGCAGGAAGCAGGTACCGGCTCTTGGAGGTAGAGCCCTCTACTCCGAGGTCGTTGCCTGCTTCCTGCTTCCTGCTTCCTTGCAGTCCCCGCCGGAGGCACCCAGCGTGGCGATGAAGTCACGACGTGACTGCACGGGGCCGTCCATGGTACGTCCCTCCACCGGAGTGTGAGCCAACGCTCCATAGCGCCGGGATCGGACTGCATCGGCGGAACCGTGCTCACCCGTGCGCCGTTGAACCGGATGTTCGGAGAGGCCGGGTTCCGAGCGGGCCCACTCTAACCGAGACCAAGGCTGCTGTCCCGCTGGACAGCAGCACCGGCGAGGTCAGGTCTGGGCCCCTATGGAGGCATGACATCGTCATCCCCGCGAAAGCGGGGACCCATGTTCGGTCGAGTAACATGGGTCCCCGCTTTCGCGGGGATGACATGGGATATGAGTCCAAATCTGACCCCGCCTTACCACACTGTCCGATGCGCATAGGCCTTCTCAGCGACCTGCACTGCGACCTCGCGCCGTCGCGCGAGCGGAGCTGGATCAACCGCTACGAGCCGCTCGAGCTGCCACGGCGACTCGACGCCGCAATCGAGATCTTCTCCGCCGAGCGACCCGATCTCGTCCTGCTGCTGGGCGATACCACCGAGCTGGGCGACCGCGAGGCGTTCGACTTCGTTTTCAGTCGAGTGCGGAAGTCGAGCAGCCCGCCCATCGCCGCGGTCGCAGGCAACCATGATTGCGGTGCTGCCGTGGCTGTCGTAGCGGGAAATGTCGATGGCGTCGACCACGACGCGCTCGCGACGAGCGCTCGTGCCCACGATATCCGCCTCCTCGCTCGCGATTCCACCTCTATGGCAGGCGCTGCGCTCCTCGGAGTCGGCATCACGCAAGCCGCAGCCGGCTCGGCGGAATTCCACGGCACTCTGAGCGCTCCGCCGCGCGACGGATCGTTCGACATCGTCGCTTCGCACTTCCCGCTCATCTCGCACGAGTCCGAGATCACCGCGGCGGGGCTTCCGTATTCAGGCGATCTCGTGAACCGCGCCGAGCTCGAGTCGCTCCTGCGGCAGTCGGGCGTCCCCACGGTGGTGTTAAGCGGCCATGTACATTCGCGCTGCTCGGCGGCGAGCGGGAACGTTCTTCAGGTCACGGTCGCGTCGATGATCGAGTCGCCCTTCGAGTGCACGCTGGTGGACATCGACTCTGCCGGCGACAGCATCTCCGTAAGGAGGCGAGCGTTCACGCTCGGCGATCCCGCTGTGGTGAATCCGGTTTTCGCGCCCGCGGACGAGCGCTGGGAGTGGCGCGGCGGGTGGACGACGGGGTCAGGTCTCTGATTTCGAGCGGGCTGGGCATTCGCCCAG
>DASSNL010000069.1:0-20993 GCA_035688075.1 Gemmatimonadaceae bacterium | reverse complement strand
AGTGCTCGCGGGCGCGTTTGGCGGACTGCTGGCCGCGGGATCCGGCCTTGTCGCCGGCTTCGCGGGCGCGGTGGTGGCGAGTGTGCTGGTTGCCGCGCTCTTCGCGCTCTTCGCCGTGAGCATGCGCGCCGACCAGATCATCACCGGCGTCGCCGTGAACCTGCTCGTGGTCGGGCTCACCGGCGCGCTCTACCGCGGGATCTACGGCGCGACCGGCGCCGCGCTCACCATTCCCACCACCGGGACGTTCCCCATCCCGCTCCTCGCGCGGATCCCCTTGGTGGGTCGCCCGCTCTTCGACCAGGCGCCTCCCACCTACATTGTGTACTGCGTAGCGCCACTGCTCGCATGGTGGCTCTACCGTACGCGGTCCGGGCTCGCGCTCCGGGCCGTGGGCGAGCGACCGGACGCCGCGCGCGCCGCGGGTGTGGCGCCGGCGAGCGTTCGCTGGAGCGCTATCCTGCTTGGTGGCGTGTTAGGTGGCATTGCTGGCGGTATGCTGGTGCTATCCCAGGCAGGTACCTTCGCCGAGGGAATGTCGGCCGGCCGAGGGTTCATCGCGATCGCCATCGTGGCACTTGGTCGCTGGCATCCGCTCTGGGTGCTCGCCGCGGCGCTGCTCTTCGGCGCCGCGAGCGCGCTGCAGTTTCTCTTCCAGGCGATGGGGTGGGCACTCCCCTACCAGCTATTCCTCGCGCTCCCGTACGTGCTCACCCTCCTCGCGCTGGCTGGCCTGGGAGGTCGGCGCGCCGTCGCACCAGCGGCGCTCGGTCAGCCCTGAGTGACGGGAAGTGCAACCGGCGCAGCCGCGATGGTAGACGCGATCGTCACCACCCTGCAGCCTACCGCCCTGCAGCCTAACCCCGCCCTCACTTCTTTCCGTCTGCTCCTGCTGGCAGCCTTCGTCGTGCTGCTCGCGGCGATGATCTACTTCGTCATCATCGCACCCCGCCGACTCCGTCGTACCGACATCGAAGTAGCCATCCCCGGCCTCGCTCCCGAGTTCGACGGCTACACCATCGCCGTCCTGAGCGACCTGCACTACGGCGGCGTCTTCCGACCCCGCTCGCACGCCCAGCGTGCCGCGGCAATCGCGCGGTCTGCCGACCCGGATCTCGTCGCGCTCCTTGGCGACTACGGGGTATCAGTGGGCCGCTTCACTCGCCTCACCCGCTACATGTACGACCGCGGCATGCGCGAGCTCGGCCCGATTCTGAAATCGATCGGTGCACGCGACGGGATGCTCGCCGTTCTCGGGAACCACGATTACGACACCGGCGGCTGGCGCGTTGTCCGCTGGCTATCCAGCATCGACGCCGGCGTACTCCTGAATCAAGCGGCGCTCCTCGAGCGCAACGGTGCCAAGCTGGCGATCGGCGGAGTGCGCGATCCCCACTACGCTCGTGTCGACCCCGAAGGCGGCTTCTCCCACGCGCCTCCCGACGCGCCCCGCATCCTGCTCTCGCACACTCCGGACGCGATAACTCTCCTCTCCCCCGCCGCACGCCCCGCACTCGTCCTCGCCGGCCACACCCACGGCGGCCAGGTGGTCCTCCCCTTCGTCGGCGCCCTCTCCCGCCACAGCCGCATCTGCGGCCGCCGCACCGCCAGCGGCTGGATCCCCGATGCCCCATTCCCTCTCTACGTCACGACGGGAGTCGGCGTCGCGATCCCGGTGCGGGCCTGGTGCAGGGGGGAGGTTTTGATAGTGCGACTTGTAAGCAGAGCTCCGTAGGAAGGGTTCAGGAGGCAGGGTTCAGGGTTCAGTGACTACCTCGGGAGTGAGATTTCGATCGCGATGCAGTCACTGAACCCTGAACCCTGCCTCCTGAACCCTGTAGTTCAGCATCCCGTCCTCACACTCGTCCACTTCATCCTCCAATCGCCACGCGGGGAGCGCTCGAGGAGGGCGTAGGCGTTGGTGTCGAAGCCTTCGCGGAGGAGAACCAGGGCGGTGCGGGTGGGTGAGGGGAGACGGAGGGCGGCAAGGAGCTCGGTGGTGACGAGCGACTCCTCGGCGCCGGCGGTGCGGTTGGTGTATACCACGTCGTAGCTCTGCTTCGAGCCGCGTCGCTCGGCGATCAGGAAGGTGTGCTCCTCGAGCGGCATCGCCTCCTGGTTGAGCTTGCGCACCACGTCGGCGGCTATCGCCGGGGTGGCCGAATCCACCGTGAAGCGGTACGCGTTGCGGACGGCGAAGGGGATTCCGCTGAAGGCGCGCGAAGTGTCGCTGGCGAGGGCGGACGCGAGTCGAGTGATGTCGGCGGCGAGCTTCGCGGAGTCGAGGGGAGAGAGGCCTTCTATCGAGTCGAGCGGCACCCCCGAGATGCCGTTCGGCAGAAGCGCCACACTCCACCCGGCGGAGGCGCTGTCGGTCGATTTAGCCACGGTTGCCGTGGGCCACTCGATGCATTCGCCAGCGCGCCAGGAGCGCGGTCCCACCGATCGCACGCGAGTGGCACCCAGGGCACCCGCGTGACCGAAGAGCTCCACGGAGGCGTCGCGGATCGGCGCGACGTCGAAGTGTACGGTGTCCGGCAGGGTGCTGTCGCTGTACTGCGGGTACACGACGTATGCCCGTCCAGGGGAATCGGCGCGCACGATGAGCACCGGTCCCGCGTCCGCATCCCATGTGCTGGCGGGTGGGGTCGCGGCCGTCGTGCTCTCGGGTGGAGCGGCCGAGGGGGCGGGAGCGGTCCGGGTGGTGTCGGAGCGAACCGGCTTGCTCGAGCGCTCGCAGGCGGCGAGGGCAAGCGGGAGGAGGATGATCCGGAGGGCGCGACGAAACGCGTTCATCGGTCCAATCTTTCTCGCTCCGTCACGCACGTCAACTTGCGCGGATCCAGCGAGCAGGCCGGCTGGCGCGGCGAGCGGGTTCGCGATGCGTGCTTGACGACTGCGCGCGGGTAGCCGCCGTCGACGGCGTGGAAGATCAGCGAGGCGGGAGAAAGGGGCCCACTAGGTCCCAGTGCCACGCATCGCGACGAACGCCGGTGCGCGGGTCCTTGAGCGGCTTGTACTGCAGCCGCCGCGCGGGGAGGCCAACGGAGCGCCCGTACTCGAGGAGCCGCTCGCGATCGGTAGAGACGAGATGCGCCATGCGCTCGCCGCGCCAGACATGACGGTGCAGCCAGAGCCCTCCATCCATCGCGTGGATCATCCCGTCCCTGCGCCGCTCGAACTCGAGGTACGGCACGGGCGGCACGGTGACTTCTGCGTCGGGTTCGCTACGCGATGGGTAAGCGCTCACTCTCCAACTTGAACGGCGTTGCTACTTGCACTGGATCGACCCAGCGTCCACCGCCGGCGCGAGGGTCGATGCCCCTCCGACGAACATCGCGCAGCTGATCGGTGACGACAGCTGGTGCGTGGTCTTGGCCGACCAGCCGACAGTGGACGCCTCGCCGAAGGTAACCACCACACCACTCGACGGCTGAAAGTCGAGCTCCGTGAGGTCCTGCGTGTAGGCGTCGTGGGAGAAATAATAGCTCTCCTCCGCGGTAGCCAGATTGCGGAGGTCGCTGCGCATGGACGCAGCGTACGCCTTCCCCTTCGTGTTGGCGAACTTCGGAATCGCGATCGCAGCCAGAACACCGATTATGACCACGACGATCAGAAGCTCGATCAGCGTGAAGCCAGAATGTCGCGATCGGCGCATGGACGTTTCCTGTTCCAAAGAGATGAACGGCCCGGAGGAGACCCCGGTCCTGGCCCCCTCTCCATGGCAACCCCGGTGCCGCAACCCCCATTTTTCTCAACCCCTTGTCCCACAACGACTTCCCCCGTTCCCCCTCCCCTGTCCGCCTGTTTCACCAATTCGATTTGCAATAACTCTGGCAGGATGCGATGGGGGCTAGAGGGTTCAGGAGGCAGGCTTCAGGGTTCAGGAACTGCAAGGGAACAGGAAACAGGGGACAGGAAACAGGTTACCGGCTCTTGGGAGAGGGCCCTCTACCCCGAGGCAGTTACCTGTTCCCTGTTTCCTGTTCCCTTCTACCTGTAGTACCTGAACCCTGAACCCTGCCCCCTGAACCCTCCAGTTCACTCCCCCGAGCACCCGATCACGTTCGCCTTCACAGCGGGGGGAAGAATGGGGGCGGAGCCGTAGAAGATCGAGCAGACGGTGGGGTCGCCGGCGCGGGAGACGCGGGCGGACCAGCCGGTGCTGTCGGCGCTGCGCAGGGTGAGGATGGTTCCGGGGGAGAGGGTGAGATCGAGGGCGAGGGTGTCGGCGGTGTAGCGCTTCACCGCGTTCCAGAAGTTTTCCTCCGCGCTCGCGAGCTTTCGGAGGTCGCGCACCATAGTGGCCACGTGTGCCTTCTGCCTGTATGCCCGGAACCTGGGCAGCGCCAGCCCTACGAGCACCCCCACCGCCACGAGGACGGCGAGCAGCTCGATGAGCGAGAACGCCGAGCGCCGGCGGAAGGAGGTGGACACGAGAGCAGGACGGGGTGGTGAGGAGAGGGGTAACGGGGGGTGAGAGAAGGCAGGAAGCAGAAGGCAGAAAGCAGAAAGCAGAAAGCAGTGAACTGCCTCGGGGTCGATGGCCTTCCCCTACGAGCCGTTCACTGCTTTCTGCTTCCTGCTTCCTGCCTTCTTTCAACTACCGCCCCGAAGGGGCGTGGAGGCTCAGTTCTCCTTGGCTACCACGAGGAGCGAGGTCGTGCCGATCTTCCCCTCGGAGGTTGCGGTGATCGTCGCGTTACCCGGGGCGATAGCCTTCACGGTACCGACGGTGTCGACCGTCGCGACCAGAGGGTTGCTCGAGAGCCAGACGATGTCGCGGTCGAGCGACTCGCCGTTCTCGGCCTTCGGCGTGGCGGTGATCGTCAAATTGTCGCCGACGTGCAGCGCAGCCGCATCGGGGTTCATCACGACAGTGGCGACGGGGCGCTCGGAGATCGTGACGGTGATCGTCTGGTCAGCAAGGCCCTCGACGCTGCCGGTGAGCTCGGCGGAACCGACATCGTTGGCGGTGACCACGGCATAGTAGGTGACCGAGTCGACGGCCACCGAATCCTCATCGCCCACGGTGATCGTATCCGTCCATACACGGGTAAGCGGCTCGACCGTGGCGATCGAGTCGGCCGAGCTCTCCCACGAGACGCGATGGGGCGAGAGCTCGTTGCCATCGGCATCCTTCACCATGACCCTGATGGTGTCGGCATCACCCGGATAGAGCGACACATCGTTGTCGTCCACTGTGAAGCTCGCGGCGGGAACGCCGGTCACCGAAACGTCGATCGTTCCCTCGACGGGGCCCTTGTAGGCGTTGAAGACCGCGTGGAGCTTCGTCGTTCCGGGGCCGGTCGCGCGGACCTGCCAGCCATCGCCATTGGCCTCGACGACGGCGACGTCCGGATCATCGCTCGACCAGTCGAGGTCGGGGTGGTACATCTGGCCGCCGGAGATCGTGTCCTTGACCGCGGCGCTGACGTCCACGGAGTCATCCTGGGTCAGCGAGATTGTGGCCTGATCGGGGATGACGACGAACACGTAGTTGGCGGGGGGGCTGACGCTGTCATCCGAGCACGCACTGAGGGCAAGCGTGCCAGCCGCGAGGATGGTGAGAATACGGCGCATGATGGAGAGTTGGGTAAGAGGAGAAAAAAGGTGACGCAACTGTTTCGGCTGCGCGTCCTGCGGAGCGGCTCCGTCGCCCTCCGTCACCTGTTTTGACGAGTCGGCCTTTCATCCGTTTCAGGACGGCTCGCCAGAACGGCTTCCTCTACCCGACTGTTCCCCGCTACCGGGTCAGTGCTTGGTCGCCAGCCAGTTCTCCCCGGCACCCAGCTCAACTACAAGCGGCACCGATAGTTGCGCGGCATTCTCCATCTCGTGCTTCACCAGCCCCGCGATCTCCTCAAGCTCCTCCGGCGGCACCTCGAAAACCAGCTCGTCGTGCACCTGGAGGAGCATCCGCGACTTCACCCCGCGCTCCGAGAGCAGCTCGTGGATGCGGATCATCGCGATCTTGATGAGATCCGCCGCCGAGCCCTGGATCGGTGAATTCGTCGCCGTCCGTTCACCGAACTGACGGATGTTGAAGTTCCGGTCCTTCAGCTCGGGGATGTAGCGCCGCCGGCCGAAGATGGTCTGCACGTAGCCGTGCTCGCGCGCGAACTCCACCATCGAATCGAGATACCTCCTGATCCCGCTGAAGCGCTCGAAGTACTCGTCTATGAACCGGCGCGCCTCGGCGTGCTCTATCCGGAGCTGCTGCGAGAGCGCACGCGGGCCCTGCCCGTAGATCGTGGCGAAGTTGATCGTCTTTGCGCGCGCGCGCATTTCGGCCGTGACCTCATCGACAGGGACGTCGAAGATGATCGACGCCGTCTGCCGGTGGATGTCGCCGCCGGCGCGGAACGCTTGAACGAAGGCCGGATCGTCCGACAGGTGTGCGAGGAGACGCAGCTCGATCTGCGAGTAGTCAGCTGCCACGAACTTCCACCCCTTCCGCGGAACGAAGCCGCGCCGGATGTCGCGACCGAGCTCCGTGCGGATCGGGATGTTCTGCAGATTCGGATCGCTCGAAGACAAGCGTCCCGTGGTGGCCACCGTCTGGTTGAACGAGGTGTGGATACGGTGCGTCTCCGGATGCACCAGCGCGGGGAGCGCATCGAGATAGGTGCTCTCGAGCTTGGAGAGCTCGCGGTACTCCATGAGCAGCTCCGGGAGCGCGTGCCCCTGCTCGGCCAGCTCCTGCAACACGCTCGCGTCGGTGGAGGGTCCGGTGGCGGTTTTCTTTATGACCGGAAGCTGCAGCTTCTCGAAGAGGATGTGCCGGAGCTGCGGGTTGGAGTTGATGTTGAACTCGACGCCCGCCTCCTCGTGGATCCGGTGCTCCACGCGCTCGCGCTCCCGGCCGAAGCGCTCCTTCATCGACGCGAACCAGGCGGTGTCTATCGGGACGCCGGCCCACTCCATGTCGGCCAGCACATTCACCAGTGGCATCTCGATCTCGTGAAAGAGCGAGGTGAGCGCATACGACTCGAGTTGCGGCTCGAAGATCGCGCGGAGCCGGAGCGTCATGTCGGCGTCCTCGCACGAGTAGTCGCGCGCGGCGCTGATGGGGACTTCGTCGAAGGGAACGATGTTGCGTCCCTTTCCGCACAGCTCCTCGAAGGAAATCATCTTGTGGTCGAGGAACTCGAGCGCGAGCACGTCGAGCCCGTGCGAGCGGCGCCCCGGGTCCAGGACGTACGATGCGATCATCGTGTCGAAGTCGAGCCCACGGAGGTTCACGCCCGAGCGGCGCAGCACGAGCAGATCGTACTTGGCGTTCTGCCCCGTCTTCTTCACCGACGGGTCCTCGAGGAGGGCGCGCAACGGCTCCATCTCGGGCGAGTCGAGCGGTGGGAGATTCTTGACCGGCTCGCCGCCGTTGGCGAGGGCACGCGCGGCGATGGAGCCGGGCTCCGAGTTCTGCTTCGCGCTCTTCTTCTTCGCCGACTTCGTCGTCTTCGCCGCGCCGCGTGCCGACTTCTCGCCATCAACCTCGTCGCCGCCTCTGACGAGCCCGCGATCCTCCGGTGCATCGGTGGGGGAACGGTCACCCGACACGTCGACCAGGAGGTCGCCCTGCTCGGAGAGCTGCACGCGGTGGCGGAGCGGGAGGTAGTACGCCTCGCCCGGCGCCACAGCGATCGAGATGCTCACGATCGTGCAGCGGAGCGGGTCCACGATCTGCGGGCTCCCCGGATCGATGATCGTCTCGGTGTCCACGGCGATGTGCGGCGCGCTCCGGGCGCGCTTCACCATCCTGTTCAGCCCTTCGATGGTGTCCACCGTGGTGTACTTCGCCGTCTGCTCTTTCTTCTTCGGCTCCTCCACCGCGTGGTCGCGCGCGAGCGAGTGGAACTCGAGCTCCACGAAGATCTCCTTGAGCCGCGCATGGTCGGGCTCGCGCACCGCGAGCTCGTCGAGATCGAGCTCTACGGGAAGATCGTAGCGAAGTGTTACTAATTCCTTGGAAAGCCGTGCATCCGCCTCGTGCTCCATCAACGCTTCGCGCGGGCGCTTCTTCTTGATCTCGTCCACGTGGGCGAGGATCTCCTCGAGCGGGCCGTACGTGTCCACCAGCTCGCAGGCGGTCTTGTCGCCGATCCCGCGCACGCCCGGGACGTTATCCGATGAGTCACCCACGAGGGCGAGGTAGTCGGTGACGTACTCCGGCGGCACGCCCAGTCGCTCGGAGGCGTTCTCGACGCCTACCCACTTCTCGTCCACGCTCGCCGGCCCGCCGCGGCCGGGGTTCAGGAGGAAGATGTTGGGCGCTATCAGTTGGTAGAAATCCTTGTCGCCCGAGACCACCACCACGTTCACGCCCTGCTCTGCCCCTCGGCGCGCGAGCGTGCCGATCACATCATCAGCCTCGAAGCCCTCGAGCGAGAGCACCGGGACGTTGTAGGCCGAGAGGATCTCGCCGATGCGCTCCATCCCGCGGTCGAAGTCCGCCTGGAGCTCCTCGCCGAGCTTCTCGCGCGTGGCTTTGTAGGCCGGGTAGCGCTGGTGGCGGAAGGAGAGTCCGGAGTCGAGCACCCAGCCCAGGTACTCCGGCTTGTGCTGCTCGATCAGCCGCTGGAGGAAGTTGACGATCCCCCAGGCGGCGGAAGTGTTCTCACCGCGGCTCGTGGTGAGCGGCCGGGAGATGAGGGCGAAGAACGCGCGGTAGATGAGCGCGTAGCCGTCGATGAGGAAGAGGCGTGGCGAAGGGGGCGGAGAGATGTCCATGCGCGAAAAGTCGCCGCACGAGAGAGGGAGCACCAGAGCGGCGGGGCCCCCGAAATACAGTCATCCCCGCGTAAGCGGGGATCCATGTTCAGAACAGCCCGACCTGTCCCTTCACCGATGCGATGAGCTTCGCCGGATCGTAGCCTACGCCCTGCTTGAAGACCATCTCCACCTTGCGGATGTCGGAGATGTTCGCCGCCGGATTGCCATCGATCACGACCAGGTCCGCCTGCTTTCCCATGGCGATCGAGCCGATCTCGTTCGCCCGCCCAAGGTATGTCGCTCCGTTCAGCGTGCAGATCCTTATCGCCTCGAGCGGGGTGAAGCCGCTCCCCACGAGGAGCTCCACCTGGCGCTGGTCGGAGAAGCCGGGGATGACGCCGCCTCCGCCGGTGGGATCGGTGCCCGCCACGAGGAGCCCGCCCGCGCGAACGAAGGCGACCTCCATCGCGCGCTCCCTGTCGAAGAGCGTCGCAAACACCGATTGCGGGTTCTGCTCGACCCTGGCGCGGAACTGCTCGAAGCGATCGCGGAGGATCGGGTCGAGCACCTCGAGCCCGGGCGGTTCCGGCTGCCCCGGCGTGAAGGTCTCGAACACCGTGAGCGTGGAGGTGACGTCTACGTGATGCGCGATGAGATACGCCACTAGCTCCTTGAAGCGCGAATCACTCGTGTCGATTTTCGCGAGCGAGGCCATCCCCTTCGCCTGCCCCGGGCATACGTCCGGCTCCTTGTCGCTCACGAAGTCGGTGGCGACGAAGAAGCCGTGCTCCAGGTCATCGATCCCTGCGTCCGCCGCCTCGCGGTAGGTGACCGAGCAGAGATGCCCGGTGATCTTGAGCCCCCGCTTGTGCGCTTCCTCCACCGCCGCGCGCAGCTCGGCGCGGGTGATGTTCATGTACGCCTTGAACGACGTGGCACCCGCGTCGGCCCAGAAGTTCACCATGCGGCGCGCGTCGGCGGCGTCCTTCAGCTCGTACATCTGCCCAACGTCGAGTCCCGGACCCTGGAGGTAGGGCGCGGTGGCGTCCATCCAGGGACCCGGCTTCTCGCCGCGCTCGATCGCGCGGGCGATACCGATCTCACCGTAGCCGTTCGCATTTCCCCCGGTGCGCATCGACGTCACGCCGCCGGCGAGATAGAGTCGCGTGAAGCTCTCCGAGAGGTTGCCGTAGACGTCGGGCCCGGTGGGATAGTAGAGGTGCTCGTGCAGCATCACGAGCCCCGGGATCACCGACTTGCCGGTGAGGTCGATCTCCTGGGCGCCGGCAAGAATCCTGGTGGACGCGTCGCCAATCGCCGCGATGCGTCCGTGGTTAATGAGGATCGTCTGGTCTTCACGCGGGGGAGCGCCCGTGCCATCGATCACGCGGACGTGCGTGAGCGCGATGGTCGGCGTATCGATCGCAACGTATTGAAGCACGTTGCGCGAGAGAGTTGGCCGCTGCGCGGGGAGCGTGGCAGCCGGAAGGGCGACCAGGACGGCGGTAAAGGATCCCGCTCGGGCCGCGCGAAGGAGCGAAGAAAGTTGGAGGCGCATGGTGGAAACGATACGGTGACACGTATCCGGAGTCCACATCGGCGCGGGTTGGCAGCCGCGCTCATGGGAGTCGGTGGCAGCTCGCAAGCAGCGAGCTGCCACATCGCTCACGCCGCCGACTTGGGCGTCCTCGCCAAACGCTTCTCTCTCACCGCACCGCGTGCAGCGCGATCGCCCAGCTCCATTTCACGATCACCGCTCTCCGACTCTTCCGGCTTTCGCCCCTCGCGTCCCGAGCCGCGCGTGATGAGCGCCACCGCTCCCACGATCACCGCGGCTGCCAGGAGCGTGCGCGGAGTGAGCGGCTCCGAGAGGATGAGCCAGCCCAGAAACACCGCGACCACGGGGTTCACGTAGGCGTAGGTTGACACCGCCGACGGCGTCGCCACGCGGAGGAGCCAGATGTAAACGCTGTATCCCACCAGCGATCCGAAGATCACCAGGTAAAGCACGGCGAGCATCGAGTGAGTGGAAACCGTGCTCGGATGGAAGCGAGCGAGCTCCCCACTCACCACAGAGATGATCGCGAGCCCCACGCCGCCCGCGAGCATCTGCATCGCCGGCCCTACTAGCGGCGACGGGTGATGCAGCGCGTGCTTCGAGTAGAGCGAGCCCACGGCCCACGAGAGAGAGCCGCCCATCAGCGCCAGCACGCCAAGGCGGTCCACCGCAGTCGTCGACGGGGCGAACGGATTCACGAGGATCGCGAGGCCCCCCAGGCCGAGTATCACTCCCACCATCACGATCGCAGTCGGGCGCCTCCCGCCCCGGCGCGCCCAATCGAGGAGCACCATCCAGAGCGGCACCACAGCCACGATCAACGAGGCGATTCCGCTCGGCATCTTCTGCTCGGCCCACATCACCGCGCCGTTCCCGAAGACGAGAAGGAGCACGCCGACGATCGCGGCCGATTTCCACTGCGCAAGCGTGGGCCGCTCGCGCGGGTGCACCAGGAGATAAAGCACGCTCCCCGCAATGAGGAAGCGGATCGCGCCCATGACGAAGGGTGGGATGGTGCCGACGCCGATGCGGATCGCGAGGTAGGTCGATCCCCAGAGGAGGTAGACCGTACCGAAGCCTGCGATCACCCTGGCGCGCGATGGGGCGCGCGCAGCTGTATCAGTCAAGAAGCGGCCCGGAAGAGTTAGTGACCGCCGCGTCCGTCTCGTCGATCATTCGTGTACCTCGGTTGCTGCAGAACGGTATACGAGAACGGGCGAGAGGTGGAGGGGGTTCCCAAGATGGTACAGACTCGCACTGGCGTGCTCGCCTCGCGCTGTGGAAGCGATGCAACCCAAACAAAAACACGCCCCACTCTCTCGAGCGGGGCGTGTTCAGGCGAACCAGTTTACGATGCGCAAACGCTCATCACCCCTCTTGGGGGTGCGCGCAGCTACCTCGAATGGCCCGTCGTTTGGAAGGTGCTCAGCTGATCCGCTGAACGTTGGCTGCGTGCAGGCCCTTGTCGCCGTTCTGGATCTCGAACTCCACTTCCTGTCCCTCGGCGAGCGTCTTGAAACCGTCCATCGCGATTGCCGAGAAATGCACGAAGACGTCTTCACCGCTCTCCTGCTCAATGAAGCCGTAGCCCTTGGCATCATTGAACCACTTTACTTTCCCTCTGGCCATTCGAGCTGCCTCCTGCGGGGTCAAACGGATCCTGCACTGCGTTGTGCGGGGCAGACCGACGGCGGCCTGCGAGCGCCTATATAGGTTCAACCTGCGTTTTTGTCAAGAGAACACCTTGTGCCACAACAGGATACCCAAGGCCACGGCCGCGGCTATCCGCACGTTGTCGTCCAGCCACCCGCCGGGACGCTCGGCCGCCGTCGCGAGCGCGGCGGCCACCACGCTCTCCACCGGAGAGAGACGCGCGAGTGCCAGCGCACCCGCCAGAGTGACCACGAAACACGCCACGCTCCCACGGATGGTCTTCCCGCCCCTCCGCCGCTCGGCGCTTTGGACTCCCATGCTTCCACCGCTCTCCGGCTGCGTCGTAAGTGCCGGTCCGCCCGTTACATCCCTTTCCTGTCCCCGCCTCTCGAACGCCCGTCCCACCAACGCGGCCGCGGCATCGCCCGCCGAGATCGCCCACATCGCAGCCACCGCCACGCCGCGCGGCACAAATGCCGCGAGAGCGAGCATGGAAAGCACCATCCAGGTGGCACCCGACCACCTCGCATGCTCGTGCTCGCGCAGCAGCACGCCCACCCACCGCACGAAGCGCTCGCGCGTCGCCTCGTGCCGCGCACGCGCCAGCTCGATGATTACCGCCACAAGAGCCGCGGCGCCGAGCGCGGTCACCAGCCAGTGGCGCGGGAGACCGAACGCGTACGCTACCGGCACCACCACGAACACGAGATGGAGCGCCTTTCGCGCTACCTCGCGCCTGAGCGAGAGCCGCGTGGCCACGCCGTCCGTCGGTACGTGCGACTCGGTCGACGTCACCGATCAGTGCAGCCGCGCGCGCTGCAACGCCCGCTCGAAATCGAGCTCGCTCGCCGGCGTGAGACGCCAGCGATCGAAGCCCATGTCCGACACGAAGACGAGCTGCACGTCGTAGTCGATGTAGTCCCAGCTCTGCGAGCTCGCGCGCACACCGGAGCCGCGATCGTCGTCCACCTGGATGCGGTCGGGCGCGCCGAGCGCCACGTAGACTTTCCCGCGATCGGTGAGCCACCCATCCATTCCCTCGCCCGCGAAGCGCCGGTTCGCGCTCGCGATGCGATCGAAGTAGTCGCGCAACCCTTCGTGCTCCGGAGTGCTCGACACAGGATCGGTCTCCTTCCAGAACTGCGCCCACGCCGTGGCACGCTCGGCGCGCGGCGTGGCACCGAGCGCGCGGAGCTGCTCGGGCGTGGCGAAATAGCGAAGCCGCGTGAGCATCTCGTCGAAGGTGAGGATGCCGATCCCCGGACCGAAGCTCACGAAGAGCGGCGCTCTCACGCTGTCAGATGAACCTGCGAGCGATGCCACCACGGTGAAGCGCCCGGGACCCACGCGCGCGATGGGGAGCTCGCGCACCACCGCGGACAACGAGTCGGAACTCTTCAGCATCACCGAGTCCTCGAGCACGCGCTCGTTCGCATCATCGAGCAGCGCGATGGAAAGTCGCGCGCTGTCCGACAGCGCGTACCCCTCGAGGTACAGCTTCACCACCGAGTCGCGGCCGAATACCGCCGTGGCGCTGGGGTTCGCGATGAACGATGGGCTGCTGTCCGCGCTCGCACGCGGCGCCGCGCTGAACACCGGCACGATGGACGAGAGCGAGCCCGCTCCGATCCGCGGCACCGTGAGTGTGTCGCGCATCGAGCCCGCCTCCGGCGAGCGATCATCCTGCACGCTCAGCAACATTGTGTACTCGCCCGGCGGCACGGGCACGAGCTTCTCGAAGACGATGTTCGGGCCGCTCGCGCTCGTCTCCCTTGCCGATGCCACGCGCACGCTCTCGTGCGAGAGCACGCTCGCCACGGTGGAATCGCTACCCTTCGCGTGGAAGTCGATCGCCACCGTGTAGCTCGCCCGCTGCAGCGTCCCCTCCGGCCGGAACTCGAGCGCGCGGTTGGCGAGCGCGATGCTCACGAGCACCAGCGTGCTGTCGGGAGAGTCGCTCCCCAGAAAGCTCACGCTTCCCACGAAGCCGAGCGGTGAGCCGTGCACGAGGAGCCCGGCCGCGCGGTAGACGCCGCGCGGATCGATGTCGTGGATGTCGCCCGGCATCGATGAGTCGGGCGCCGCTCCAGGAGCGGTGTCGAGCGTGTGTCCTCGCGATGAGCACGCGAGCGCAGCGAACGCGACGCACACCGCGAGCGCTCCTGCAATCGCCGCTCTCATCTTCGGCGCCATCGCGACTTCGCGAGTGAGTAGTTCGAGGTCATCCCCGCGCAAGCGGGGACCCACGTTCGGGTCGTGTAGCCACGGGTCCCCGTTTGCGCGGGAATGACGGCTGAGGGGTGCCCGTCAGCGGCCGGAAGTAACCTTCCATCTTCTTGCTCGCGCCCTCCGTGACAGTTAGCTTCGGCCCCGTGAGCCGTGAGAATCTGGCGGGAACGACCCTCGCGGGGTATTCGCTGCACGATATGGTCGGTGAGGGAGGTACGGCGGTGGTGTACCGAGCCGAGCATCCCGAGCACGGTACCGTAGCGGTGAAGGTCCTGCGCGAAAAGCTGCGCAACGATCGCACGGCCATCGCTCGCTTTCTGCGCGAAGCGGAGTACGGTACGCAGGTCGTTCATCCCAACGTCATCCGTACCATCGAGATCGGCGAGCCGCACCCGGGGCTTCATTTCCTGTGCACCGAGTGGGCGCCGGGCGAGCTCCTCGAGCGCTACGCCAAACGTAACGCTCCGCTCCCGAGCGCCGAAGCGGCCGACATCGTCTACCAGATAGCAGACGCGGTCCAGGCGGCTCACAACGCGGGGATCATCCATCGCGACCTGAAGCCCGACAACCTGATGTACGACCCGGAGTCGAAGCAGGTCAAGCTCCTCGACTTCGGGATCGCGGCGCAGGCCGACCTCACCCCGGAGGAGCGGCTCACGAGGGCGGGCTTCTTCGTGGGGACACTCATGTACGTGGCGCCCGAGGCGCTCTCCGGCCAGCTCGTCACGCCGGCGGCCGACCAGTACAGTCTCGCCACGATCGCCTACTACCTCCTCTCGGGCGCGCTCCCGTACCTGGCGAGGTCGCAGCGCGAGATGTTCACGCAGCTCCTCTCGCAGCCGCCCATCCCGCTCAGCACCGCGCGCAAGGGACTCGCCATCTCGCCGGCGGTGGAGGCGGTGGTGATGAAGGGACTCTCGCGCGATCCGGCGCAGCGCTACCCGGATGTGCTCACCTTCGCGAAGGAGCTGCGCGCGGCGGTGGAAGCACCACCCCCCAAGCCGCATCGCGAAGGGCTCATGGCGCGCATGAAGTCGATGCTGCGCAAGGGCGACTAGCGCGGTATCGTCACGAGCTGGAGCCCGCGTGCCGCGGCTCCGTCGTGATCTCGCTCTCGTTCGCGGCCGCGAGATCGGCCTGATCCACCGGGAGCCAGAGCGTGAAGGTGGCACCCTTCCCCAGCTCGCTCGCCACGGTGATGTCGCCGCCCATGAGCCGTGCGAGGCGGCGCGAGATCGGAAGCCCGAGCCCCGTGCCGCGCTGCATCGAGTCGCCACGCGGCCCGGCGTTCACCTGCTCGAACTCGTCGAAGATGCGCTCGTGATCGGAGGGCGAGATCCCGAGACCGCTGTCGGCCACCTGCAGCGCGATCCACGTCCCTCGGTGCGCAAAGGGCGGGAGCTCCACTCTCGGTCCTCCACCCGACGGCGGCGTGAGACGGAACATCGGGAGCCGCTCCGCTCTGGGCGTGATGAGCCGCGCGCGGATCGCCACTCCTCCGCCGCCGGCCGGCGTGAACTTGATGGCGTTGCTCAGGAGGTTCATCAGTATCTGCCTGAGATGCATCGGGTCGGTGCGCACGCGCGGGAGCGAGTTCCCGACGGCGATGGAGAAGTTCAGCTCCCGCTCGCTGATCAGCGACTCCACCTCGCTCGCCACATCGAGCACCATGGCGCGCAGGTCCAGCGGCTCGATGTGCACCTCGAGCCGCCCCGCCGCCATCTTCGCGAGATCGAGGATCTGATCCACGAGCTGGCGCAGATGGTTGGCGGATGATGTTATCCGATCTACCGGCGGCATCTGCCGCGGTGTCAGCTCGCCGTACACTCCGTCGTGCAGCAGCTCCACGAAGCCGACGATCGCGTTGAGCGGGGTGCGCAGCTCGTGCGAGACGTTGGCTAGGAACTCGCTCTTCACCCTATTGGCCCTGAGCAGTTCGGACGAGAGGCGCTCGAGCTCCGTCGAGCGCTCGGTGAGCCGCTCGTTCTGATTGTGCTCGTGCAGGAGCACGAGGATGAGAGTACCGAGCGTGGCGAGCCCCACCGCCCAGAGGAGGATGCGTACGTCCACGTACGTGGACGGTCGCTCCACGATGAGCTGCCACTGGTCGCCGCCCGGGACGTTGAATGTAGTGATGGCGGTGCTCACGCCTTCGAAGGCGCGCGGCTCCGGGCCGGTGCGCGCTATGGTGTCGGCGTCGGCCACTATCAGCACGCGTCCGCGGAGCGTCGGGCGCCCCCGCTTCAATCGCTCGACGATCGCGTCGGCCGTCACTCCGCCGCCGGCGAAGCCGCGGAATTCCTCGCCCACGTAGATAGGATCGATCAGCAGTATGCCCCGCTTGCCGCTGAGCAGTACGTCCGGCGGCGATACCTGGGCGCGGTGCCTCACGCGCGCATCGTGCGTGATCCGTGCGAGCGAGAAGGCGAGAGCGGTGTCCACGTCGAAGCCGGGTCCGAGCCGCTGCTGCTGATCGCCGAAGACGTGCTCGTTGGTGATGCGGCCGCTGGCGTCGGAGATCCAGATACGCTGGAATGAGGCGGCGTACTCGCTCAGCGAGAGCGCGAGCGAGCGAAAGTGCGCGGAATCCGGCGCGCGTGAGGTGTCGAGGAAGAGCCCCCGCATCGACTGCAGCGCCTCGGCGTGCACGGCGAGGAAGCTCTCCACGATCGCGGCCGACTGCACCGACTCGATCGTCACTCGATTCCGGTTGGACGCCGCGATCGTACGATCGACCGCGAAGAGTCCAGCGAGAGCGAAGAGAAGGACGAGCGCCAGAGCGACCGACGCAGGGCGAAGCCGCGACAGCGAATAGGGTAACCGCACGAATCCCCTTGTTGAAGCAGTCGCCCCGGGCCGGCGAGGTTCGATTGACTCCGCAACAGCCCACGGGTAACCTACCGCCATGACCGAGCACGATCGGCTTCTCGAGCTGCTAGCCACTCGCTCAGTGCGGCGCGGGCAATTCACGCTCGCTTCCGGGCGGCAATCCACACTTTACATCGACGCACGCCTCACGACAATGAGTCCCGAGGGGCTCTCGGTCATAGGACCGCTCGGCGTCAGCGCGCTGGCCGGCAGCGGCTGGAGCGTGCAGGCGGTGGGCGGGCTCACGCTCGGCGCCGACCCGGTGTCGTACGCCATCAGTTACGCCAGCGCCTCGCTCCCCAGCCCGCTCCGCGCCTTCACCGTGCGGAAGCAGGCAAAGGAGCACGGTACGGGCAAGCTGATCGAGGGCCCCTTCCGTACCGGCGACCGCGTGGCGGTCATCGAGGATGTGATCACCACGGGAGGGTCCGCCATCAAGGCGATCAGCGCGGTGCGCGAAGCGGGCGGCACGGTGGCCGGCGTACTGGCGCTGGTGGACCGGGAGGAGGGTGGCAGAGAAGCCATAGAGACAACCGGTGTCCCGGTGCTCGTCATGGCCCGGGTCTCGGAGATCCTCGAGCACCTCCCGCCGGAAACGCAGGCGCTGGCTCCGGCCGACTGAACCAACTCCCTCGCCGTCATCCCCGCGAAAGCGGGGACCCATGTTGCCCGGCCAAACATGGATTCCCGCTTGCGCGGGAATGACTGACCGGGGTGGAAGCATGACGGTCGTTGGTGGCGGTAACCGCGCAGCCCAGGCGCTCGTCCTCGGGGTATGGCCGACGACACAGTCATACGCGCGCGCGAGCTGGTCGAGGAAGAGCGGCAGAAGGACCTCGTGACCTTCCGGCACGGGGGCCGGCGCCGGCGGGCGGCGATCCTGGCAGTTGGGCTCACGCTCTACCTGGCAGTCCTCTCCGGCGCGCTCGCAGCCCCGCTCTGGCTGATGATCACGATCTTCGTGGCCGCCATCGGCACGAACGAGCTGCTCACCTTCCTCGCACGGCGCCCGCAGTCGTACAGAAGGTGGTACCGCTACCTCTTTGTGGTCTTCGACGTGGCGCTGGTGAGCGTGCTCGTCCTGGTCTTCGGGCGCAGCTCGCTCCTGGCGGTCTACTTCGTGGCCATCATCCCGTACTCCTTCGACCAGGGAAAGAAGCTGGGCCGCTTCACGGTCCTCAGCGCGGCGGTGGGATACTCGACGGCGCTCTGGGGATACCAGCAGCTCCACCCCGGCGTGATCGAGGCGGGCGGGAGCAGCTCGGCCGGGCTCGTGGCGATCGCGCTCGACGTGACCATCCTGCTCGTCGTCTCGTGGCTCGTGGTTCCGATAGCGGCAAGACTGGTGACCCGCGTGCGCGGTACGCGCGACTGCATAGCGGAGGCGGAGCACGGCAATCTCCTGGTACGCGCGCCCGCGCGGCACACCGATGAGCTGGGCTTCCTGGAGCGGAGCTTCAACAGGATGCTCGAGGAACAGGGCTACATCATCGCCACCGTGCAGCGGGAAGCCGATGAAGTAGCGGCGCTATCGCAGCAGCTGGCATCGGCAACGCAGGAGCTGAACAGCGCGGGGCTGCACTTCGCCGAGACCACGCGATCGCTCTCGAGCGAGCTGGAGCACCAGCGCCAGTACACTGAAGCCGGAGCCGCCGAGACGGCCGGTGCACACTCCGCGGCCGAAGCGATAAGGGACCGCGCCGAGCAGCTGGAGAGCAGCGCACGCGAGCTGCTGGAGGCCGCCACCTCGAGCCGTAGTGCTATAACGCGCGCAGCGCAGACCCTGGTAGTGATCGGCGCCGACGTGCGCGGCACCGCGAGTACCGCCGTTCGGCTCGCCGATGCATCGGCCAAGGTGGGCGAGTTCGTGACCACCATCTCGCGCATCGCGCGGCAGACCAATCTTCTCGCCCTCAACGCGGCCATCGAAGCAGCCAGGGCGGGCGATCACGGAAAGGGCTTCGGCGTGGTGGCGGAGCAGGTGCGACAGCTCGCCGAGGAGAGCGCGGTGGCCGCGCGGGACATCGCGGGCACCGTGGGTACCATCCGCGAGAACATCGCCAGCGTGACCAACGCCATGACGGCCGGGGAGCGCGAGGTCACGAACGTGGGCGAGATCGCGACGCAGGCCGACAGCGCACTGAGCGACATCCTCACGGGGATCGAGCGAGTGGCGCTCGTGATCACCGAGTCCGTGGCCGTTTCGCGAGAGCAGGCGAGCGGACTCGCCGAGCTCTCCGCGAAGATCGAGAGCATCCAGGCGTTGGCTGGCAAGGCGGCCGCGCGCGCGGGCGAGGCCACCAGCGCGGCGGAGGAGCAGACCGGGGTCATAGACGGACTCGCCACTGCATCGCTGCAGCTCTCGCAGTCGGCGGGACGGCTGCGATCGTCCATCAGCCGCTTCGATGTGGCGGCGCTCACCACTACCCAGGAACAGCGACTTCCTCCTCGTCTTCCCATTCCTGCGCCTCGGAGTAAGGGGACGACAGCGGCGTGAAGCCGCGGAGGGTCTCGAGGTAGGGGAGCATCAGCTCCTCGCGAAAGCGCTGGAGCATCCCCTCGCCATCGTACTGCTGCCGGAAGCCGACCGCCGTCATGTGCAGCATGGTGCGGACGTGCCGCCCGAAGCTCTGGGGCGAGGAGTACTCCAGGTGGTTGGCGACGTTGCAGACCGAGAGGCCGGGGTTCTCGAAGACGCGCGCCGCCTGAACCAGGCGTGCCATGGCGAGGTAGCGCTTGGGCGCGGGCAGACCGGTGCGGAAGAAGCGACTCATCAAGGTGCTGGGCACCACGCGCAGCTTGCGGGCGAGCATCCGCACCGTAGTGATGCGCGGCGAAGAAGCGCGGAAGAGCGTCTCGAAAAAGCGCCAGCAGTCTGCCGGAGCACCGGCCAGGTCGAGCGAGAGCTGCCCCAGCGCCAGGCGCTCGATGTCGGCGGCACGGTCGGCCACGAGCATCTCGCGGAGCACCCTCCAGCCGGTGGGCTGACGAACGTCGACGAGCGACCGCACCCCCGACTGTCCGAGCGAGAGTACCGCCTGAGGCGTTTCCGACCCGAAGTTGGAGAGGAGCGCGACGGCGGGGACACGGGGGAACTCGCGCACCAGGCGCGCCACCCGTCCCACCTCGAGATCCGCGCAGCGCGATACGGAGACCAGGACCGCCTTCGCGCGGTGCTCGTAGAGATCGCGGAAGACGTCGTCGAGTGAATCGCGGTGGAGGGTCTGGTAAAGCCCTTCACCGGCGGCATCGACGCGCTGGCGCTCGCCAGGGAGGAGCATGGTGGCGACGGGCGTGAGCGCGGCCCGCGACGGTTGAGTGGAGCGCATGGGGGACCCCTGAATCGAGTCGGTATGGGTAGCGCGGTGGCCTCGATGGCAATGCGAGGCCGCGAACAGGGGTAGAATGACTGGATCGAGTCATTGCGACGTCAGCAACGGGCCAGCGATCGCTCCGGAGGGCTGTATCGAGTGTCAGAGCGTTCACAGGGATGGTCAGCGCGGTGCACGAAGCGTCAGCGGACTGGCACCGGAGATATTTAGTACCACATTGTTACTATTTCACCGCGCCGCAGGACTATGGGAATCACGGGTAGCACACCGCCCGAAGAGGTTATATTTCAGCGTGGGAACGGTCGGCCGGACGGTCGCGCGGAGCCATGCGCTCCGCGAGGAAAGTCCGGGCTCCATAGGGCAGGCCGCCAGGTAACGCCTGGGCGCAGGTCACCCTTCGAGGGTGGCAGGCGACGGAAAGTGCCACAGAAAAGATACCGCCGGTCGCTGGCTGAGGACCGGTAAGGGTGAAATGGTGGGGTAAGAGCCCACCGCGCGCCGGGCAACAGGCGTGGCAGGGTAAACCCCGGCTGGAGCAAGGCCAAATAAGCGGCGAGAGGCGGCCCGCCTCGACAGAGACGCCGCGGGTAGGCTGCTAGAGGGCGCGAGCGATCGCGCTCCCAGAGAAATGACCGTCC
>DASSNL010000146.1:0-2104 GCA_035688075.1 Gemmatimonadaceae bacterium | reverse complement strand
CGTGCGGGCAACGCCCGCACGGCTCGAAATTAAAGACCTGACCCCGTCGGCTGGGGTAGGGCCCTCACCCCCGAGGTCGTTCACTGCTTTCTGCTTTCTGCTGTCTGCTGCCTCTCACCTATATCCTTCCGCCTGCAACAGAAACAACTCCGCATACAGGCCTCCCCGAGCTACCAGCTCCTCATGCGTCCCCTCTTCGATCACGCGGCCGTTCTGGAGGACCAGGATGCGGTCGGCCATGCGGACGGTGGAGAAGCGGTGGGAGATGAGGACGGCCATGCGGCCGGAGACCAGTTCCGAGAAGCGACGGAAGACCTCGTACTCGGCGCGCGCATCGAGTGCAGAGGTGGGCTCATCGAGGATGAGGAGCTGTGCCTCCCTCATGTATGCACGGCCGAGGGCGACCTTCTGCCACTCGCCGCCGGAGAGGTCGACGCCACCGTCGAAGCGGCGGCCGAGCATCTGGCGGTAGCCTCCCTCGAGTCGCGGGAGGAGTGATGTGGCGAGAGAGCGCTCGGCGGCGCCGCGGATCGGCGCCGGCGTGTCGCCGTTCGCGCTCCCCGTCGCCTCGTGCGAGTCGAAGTAGTCGCGCACGTCGCCGATCTCGCCCACTCCGATGTTCTCGTCGAAGCGCATGTCGAAGCGGACGAAGTCCTGGAAGATGACACCGATCGCGCGGCGCACACCAGCGAGGTCGTACTCGCGCAGGTCCACTCCATCGAGGAGAATGCGCCCCTCGGTGGGATCATACAGCCGGGCGAGGAGCTTGGTGATGGTAGTCTTCCCCGCGCCGTTCTCGCCCACGAGTGCGATGCGCTCGCCGGGTCGCAGCACGAAGTTCACGTGACGCACGGCCCACTGGTCGCTGTCGGGATAGCTGAAGCCCACATCCTCGAAGACGAAGCCCTCCCTGATCGGCTCGGGTACGGGGAGCGCGCCCGGCTTCGAGACGATCGTAGGGCGCATCTCGAAGAAGTCGAACATGTCCTTGAGGTAGAGCGCCTGCTCCACAACGTCGCTCCCGGTGAGCAGGATGCGCTGGATGATGTCGCGGCTCCGCTGGAACGACGCCGCGAGGAATGTCAGCGAGCCGATCGTGATCGTGCCCGTGACGGTCCTCAGCAGGATGATCGCGTACGCCGCGTAGTAGCCGAGGGTGCCGACAATCGAGAGTAGAGTCGCGACGATACCCTTCCGCACCGAGAGCCGCTTGTTCGCCTCGTAGTAGCGGTCGGAGAGCGTGCGATAGCGCTCGACGAGCCAGTTGGCGAGGCCGAACATCTGAACCTCACGCGCGGTGCGGTCGCTCGCGCCGAGGTAGCGAAGGTAGTCGAGCTGGCGGCGCTCTGGTGTCCAGCGGTAGAGGAGCGAGTACTCGAGCGACGCGTAGTGCGTTTCGCCGAGGAACGCCGGTATCACGGCGATCACGAGGAGCACGAGGAGCCAGGGACCGTACACCAGGAGCGCCGCGCCCAGGGAGATGAGCGTGAGCGAGTCCTGCGCCATGGAGAGGATCTGCGAGAGGAGACCTATCCGTCCGGTCGTCTGACGGCGGGCGCGCTCGAGCTGGTCGTAGAAGGCCGGGTCCTCGAACTGAGCGAGATCGAGCGTCGCCGCGTGCTCCATGAGGCGGACGCTCGTGTGGTTGGAGAAGAGATCGCCCAGGAGACTCTCGATGAGCGTGGACGCGCGAGCGAGTACCTCGCCGGCGACCACGATGGCGATCTCCAGCGCGACGAGCTCCCATAGGCGCGCGATCTCGGCGTCGCCGGCGCGCAGTGCGACGACGGCGTCGATGATCAGCTTCCCCACCCAGAAGGTGGCCACGGGAACGAACGCCCGGGCGATGCGGAGGAGCGCGATGCTGACTGTGAATGTGCGATGCGTCTCCCAGACGAGCGCGAGGAGGCGTGGCACGTAGCGGAGCGCGGCGGCCCGCTCGCGCCAGGTGGGCGTCGCGTCGGGATCGCGCGGGGCCGCGCGCTTGGGCTTCGAAGATATGTGAGGGTGCGACATCACCAGATGAACCGCCGGGGCGGTCATTTGGTTCGCGCGGAGCGACGGGGTCAGGTCTTTAATTTCGAGCGGGCTCGACCGCGGTGTA
>DASSNL010000145.1:0-6015 GCA_035688075.1 Gemmatimonadaceae bacterium | reverse complement strand
CACTCCACGCCTGAACCAGCACCCACCGCCCTCGCGGCGCTGAACGCCGAGATACGTGTCGTCGGCTCCGACACCACCTGGGTCGTACGTGGTCCCGGCTACGAGCTGGTCGGCCGATCGAGAGACGACCTCGCGCAGGTGCAACCGGCACTCTACAGAGCCGCCGCGATGATGGAGCGAGTCTTCCCGGCCGACACGCTCGCGCCGATAGTGGCGAGGGTCCGTCGCATCCCGGCGAGAGGGGATTCGCTCACGATGCCGGCGGCCGTGCCGTCGTCTCTCACAGGTACGGTCGTTGAGCTGGCCGTGCCCGATCCGAAGCTCACGGAGCGGGTGGCGAAGGAGCGGAAGGGAAGGGACGGTGTGACGCTGGCGACTATGATGTCCGGGCGAATCATCAAGCCGGCCGTTCGCGCCTGGCTCTCCGCGCACGCGGATCGTGTGACGGGGACGAGAGCATCGTCGGCCGAAGCGAGCGGACGCGTTCCCGATCAGCGCGTGCCCGACTGGGCGGTGGATATGCTCACGCAACTGGGCGACTCGGCGGCTACTACACGATACGCAACGGCGCTCGCGCCTCATCCGGAGCGCATGGTTCCCCTCGTGGAGTTTCTGGTGATGCGGAGCGCGTTCACATCGGAGTTTGCGGCCGGCGGGGCGGGGCGCCGCTACCCGGGCGGCGGTAGTCGGGGCGGCATCGACGGCGGTCCTGAGACTGGCGGCATGCCGGGGATGGGCGGCGGCCGCGGTGGAATGGGCGGCATGCGTGGAGGACGACGCGGTCCACCACGCCGGGATCGCGGTGGTGATCGGAGCTTCGCTCTCTCGGGTCGGCTGCTGTACTCCGCGGAGTCGGCGGTGCTGGGAGAGTTCCTGTCACGCGAAGGTTACGACGTCATCGGACAGCTCGTGGACGCGCAGATCGCCGCCAGCCCGATCGACGATGTGTTCGCGCGGCACGGGCTGGGCGGCCTGGCTCAGGCGGATGAGAGCTTCCGGCAGTGGGTGTCCGAGCACGCCGTGCCGTCCCGCTGACGACGGGGTCAGGTCTTTAACGTTGAGCGGGGCGGAGTGAAGCCGGTGTGGGCGGCGGAGGCGCGCGAGCGCGAGGCTCGCGAGACACTCCGCCGCTAGCACCTCGAGCGACGCCTCCTCCCAGCACTCTCGGAGGCTGCGCTTATCGTCCTACCCGCACCCCTCCGGAGGCGCCTGCGCGCGCGCAAGACATTCGGCCTCGGGGAACGGGAAGCGACCGAGGACGTGGTGCGTCGGTACCGCCAGAGGAAGCTCGTCGAGCCGGCCGTACCGTCGCGCGTCGATCCAGCGATGCCCTCCCTCGAACAGGAGCGAGTAGCGCTTGTTGTACAGCAGCTCGTCGAGCAGTGCTGACTGCGTCACAGGACCGGAGTACGCCGCCAACCCACCCGACCTCTCGCGAATGAAGTCGATGTCGTCGAGCGCCGCGGTCAGGTTGTCCAACCCGAGATTCGCCTCGGCGCGTAGCAGGATCAACTCCTCGTTCCGGATTATCGGAATCGGGTCGATGTTCGACTGGTAGATGGTGAATACCAGGTCGGTCGTGATCCCCTGTACGGTGCGCGGCTCATCAAGCTGCGTGACCTTGCTGGTGCGTGCATCGAGACTGCCATCAGGCCTGAGCTGCGCATCGGTGATGATCGATGGGTGTGCGAGTATCGCCCGGCCCGTGGGATCAAAGAGCTGGTTCTGGAGATCGCCCGAGCGCGTACTGTAGCTATGGTACGCCCCGAATGTGAGCGGTGCGTCGGGATCCAGGAACGACGCATCCAGTGCCTCCAGCGCCGCCGCATAGTTGCCCCGGTACACCTCGACCCGCGCCAGCAATGCACGGTTGAATGTCAGAAAGCTGGCGGGCGTGGCGAAGTTGGCGAATCCATCGCTCAGCCCGAAGGGAAAGCTCGCCCCACCGGCCTGCAGGTGGGCGCTTCCCTCGTCGAGGAGCTGGACGATGTGATCGAACACCTGGTCCTTGGTCGCTATCGGCGCCGGCTCGCTGGTCGGGTCCTGATTGACGTCGATCGGCGCGCCCAGGTCGTCGCGCGTGTTGATGACCTCCAGGTAGTCGAGCGCCTGGATCGTCTTGACGAAGCCGCGCGTCGCCTCTCGCTGCTCGTCCGTCAGCCCGGCAACGGCGTCCACGGCGCCAAGCAGGGTATTCCCGTTGCGGATGTTGCGGTACGGAATCTCGAAGAGGTTGCCCCCGAACGCCGGGCTTCCTCCATCGAGAGGGCCGATCAGCATCTCGGTGATGAAACGCGGATCGGCCGGGTCGAAGTTGTATGACTCGCGCCCGAGAATGCCGAGGAGCGAGACGTACCCGTTCTGCTCTCCTATCTGTACGCGTGCACCGATGAGCATCCCCTGGGCGGCCTGCGCGATCTTCGCGGGTGTCGGATTGGTCTCCAGATCGCCCAGGTCGAGGTTGTTGAAATCAGGGACGTTCAGCTCGTTGCAACCGCCGCTCAACAGTAGCGTCAGAATCACGGCGGCGGAGCCGAGTGCATTCACGGGGCGGGTCCTGCTGGTTGTCGTCGGCATGGTCAGAACCCCACTTCGAGTGAGAACCAGAAGCTCCGGCTCGGCGGGAATGGCGCGACGTCTATGTTCCGGGCGATGTTCTGGTTTCCGAAGTTGCTGACCTCCGGATCGAGACCATCGTAGTCGGTGAATGTGAGCAGGTTGCGCCCACTGACGCTCAGCCGCGCACGGTCCACCTTCCCGCCAAGCATCCGCGACACCATGCTGCTCGGCAGCTCGTACGAGAGGGTCACCTCACGCAGCTTGACGAAGCTGGCATCTTCGAGGTAGACGGCAGTCTGGCGCCCGAAAAGATCGAGCCGCCGTGCACCGACGGTCGTCGTATCGCCACCGACGACGATCGGCGTGGCGAAATCGGCGCTGTTCTGTCCCAGGTCGTAGAGGAACTTCGTCAGGTTGATCAGATCGCTGCCTTGCTGCCAATCGACCAGGCCATATAAATGGAAGCCCTTGAAGGTGACCTCGTTCGCGAACGACATGTTGAAGTCGGGTGTGGCGTCCCCGATCTTGCGCACCACGGGCGTGCCGTCTGACAGAGTATCGTTGCCGACGATCTGCGTGGCGGATGCGCCCTCCTCGATCTCGAATGCACCCAGCGCAGTGCCGAATCCGCCGGTTCGGAAGGTCGGCACCGGCAGGTCGATGATCTTGCTGCGTGTCACGAAGAACGTCGCCCGAGAGATCCACTGCAGATCGTCGGTCCGTACGGGCACCACGCCGAGGCCGGCTTCCACGCCCTGCGTGCGCAGCTTGCCACCGTTGAAGATCTCGAGCTCGAATCCCGACGACGGTGCCAGCGTGCGCTGGAGAAGGAGATTCGTGACACTCTTACGAAACGCCGTGACCTCCAGCGTCGCGCGCCCGCCGGAGAAGGTCGCGTCCAGGCCAGCCTCGATCTCCCTCTGCCGCTCGGGCTCGAGCCCCGGCGATCCAACGGTACCCTGCGTCACGATCCCCGGGAGACCGTTGATGTTCTGGGTGATGGTGAGCGGAGTGAACTTCTGCCCGAACAGCGGCTGATTCCCCGCCTCGCCGTAGGCCGCGCGCAGCTTCAGCTCATCCAGCCCTCCGAACGGCTTCAGGAGCCGGTAGGATCCCGAGACCTTCGGATAGAAGAACAGCTTGCCATCGTCGCCGTTCACGCTGCTCTGGTCGGCGTTGATTCCCGCCGTCAGAAGCGCCCGCTCGTTCAGGAAGAGAAACTCTTCCTGGGCGAAGATGCTTCCCGTCTTCACGCGCTGGCGCTGCTCGATTGCCTGCACGTTCGTCCCGGTGCCGACGATGGATCGCCCACCCACGATGTTACGGCTGGTGATGCGCGCGATATCCAGATCACGATCAGCGTACCCCCCGCCGATCGATGTGGTAGCCCTGAAGGAACCGCCCGCCGGACGGTAGCCGTACACCACGTTTCCGCTCACCGTGACGTCCAGGTTATTGCTGTTGCTGAGCAGTATGGTGCCTGGCTCGCCGTCACTCGGCTCGAAGTTGAGCTCCGGTGGGAAGATCAGGTTGTTGTCCTGCGCGAAGTAGTCGGCACCACCGCTCGCCGTGATCCGCAGGGAGTGGGACGGCGATTCGACGGCCTGATAGACTATCCGCGCACCGCTGACGTAGCGCCACACCGTCTCGTCGTTCGTCATGAGCGACGCGGTCTGGAGCGGGTTGCTGCAGTTGCCGACGAACGGGTTGCATGGGAAAAGTCCATCGGCGCCCGGCTGGAGATCGACGAAGCTCGGCGTGAACGGAAACACCATGTAGAAGCTGACGCTCGCGTTGTCGTTGTTCGTGAGTCCGCGCTGTGCCTTGGTGCGGATCAGGTTGGTGCTGAGCCCCACGTCGACGCGCGACCCGAACCGCTGATCGAGATTCAGCCGGAGCGACTGCTTGTCGTAGCCCGTATTCGCGATGATCCCGCCGTCGTGCTTCACGAGCCCCGAGGCGTAGTAGCGCGTATTCTCGTTCCCGCCGCTCACATCGAGGCCGGTCTCGGACAGCAACGGCTTGCGGTCGGCGAGCTCGCGCTCGTGATCGAATACGCGGCCCGATTGGAAAAAGTTCGCCGCAGCTGGCCCCCACACATCGACTGCTTCGTCGACGGAGTCGAACCGGCGCGACCCGAGCGTATTCGACAGCTCCGACCACCCGAAGCGCTGGGTGACATTGAACTGAGCAGCGCCCGGGCGACCACGCCTGGTCGTGATGAGCACCACTCCGTTGGCGGCCCGCGATCCGTAGATCGCGGATGCAGCGGCGCCCTTGAGCACCTCCACCGTTTCCATGTCACCCGGAACGAGATCGGCGATGCGGTTGACCTGCGCGTCCTGGTCGAGCGATGGATTCGAACCGCTGGCCGCGCGCGTGATCGCGTTCTGGTTGGATGGAATCGCCACGTTGCTCACGACTACACCATCCACCACGTAGAGCGGCTCGGAAGACGCGTTGATCGAGGTGATTCCGCGCAGCCGAACCTGAACGCCGCCGCCGGGCGCGCCCGAGTTGGTCTGGATCACGGCGCCCGCGACCTTCCCCTGGAGCGCGTTCTCCACGCTCGCCTGCGGAACGCGATTCACATCCGCGCTGTTCACCAGCGCCACGGCATTCGCGAGATTGCGCCGCTCGATCGTCGTCGCCTGCCCCGTCACGATCTGCGCCTCGAGCTCCAGCACATCGCGCTCGAGGGTCACGTTTGCCGATGTTCGGCCGATCGGGAGCGGTACGTCCGTCCCTTTGTATCCGAGTCGGCGCACCCGCAGCGTGACGGAGTCCTGCGGGACATTCAGGGAGTAGCTGCCATCATCGCCAGTGTAGGTGCCGAGTGCGCTCCCGACGACTACGACACTCGCGCCGGCGAGTGGCTCATTGTTCTCGGTGCTCGCGACACGACCAGTCACGAGTCGCTGGGCCAGGGCGTCACTCACTACGCCCAGCGCGAGGAAGGAGAGGAACAACGACAAACCGACCTTTCGCATAGTACCTCCTTGCTGACGGAACGTGCAGGAGGAGCGTATCAATCGGTATTGCGAGTAGGCTCGCGCCAGGCCTGCGAGCCATCACGAGCAGCACGGAGCATCACGCCTCGTCGGGAGATACGGGCGATCCTCTCCGCTGCTCAGGCACATAGATAGAGTGGACTTTGAAATCAGGCAATAGCGCATGAACCAGGTGACAACGGCTCCGGTCGCTACTCGCTCATTCAAGAGTGCGCCATCGTGGGAGGCGTCGCCGAACACTGCAGTCGCGATTGCAATTGCGAGCGTCGCATTCTCGCTTGCGACGCTGCTACGTGATCGGAGGGAGGCGGGAGGCGAGTGCGAAGCGTAACCCGTACGAGCCGGACGACTCGCCGATGCGCTATGTCAGCGCCTCCACCATCGGGCGCATCTGGATCTCGATGATCCGCGATCCCGCCGATTGCGTGCACGCCAGCAGTACCGC
>DASSNL010000144.1:0-16163 GCA_035688075.1 Gemmatimonadaceae bacterium | reverse complement strand
CCCACCCGGGCAGAACCCGAGGCGAGGGAGCAGTCCCCCCAAAACTCACCCGACTCTCACTTGCAGTCAGGTCAGAACGGAGATCGGAGGCCAGATCGTAGAGGAGCCCCTCCGCGTTCTCTCGCCTTACCCCTCCGCGATCTCCGCGTGAACCGCGGGCTGCCCTCTCCTTCGCAGACCAAGCATCCAGGCAGAGATGAAACAGGGCGCCCCCTACTCCCCAGGATCCAGCACTCTCGCTGCCGAGCCACGGAGCTCCTTGGTGCGGCCGACGGTGAGGTAGTAGACGGGGATGCCTACGAGGACGGCACCGAGGACGGCGACGGTGGACCAGCGGGTGCCGGGATCCATGATCGCGTTCACCAGAAGAGAGGCGGTGGCGAGCACGAAGAGCGCGGGGACCACCGGGTACAGCGGCACCCGGAACGGCGGCTTGTAGTCGGCGCGCCTGCGGAGAACGAAGATCGAGGCGACGCTGAGCGCCAGGAAGGGGACGATCGCTATCACGAAGGCGTCGGCGAGCTGCTCGAAGTCGCGCACGAGGACGAACGCTATTCCGAGCGCCGCGGCAAGCCAGATGGCCACATAGGGCGTCTGGAAGCGCGGGTGAACCGCAGCGACCTTCTTGAAGAACAGTCCCTCGTCCGCCATCGCGAAGAAGATGCGCGGGGAGGTGAGCACCGATCCGTTGAGCGTGCCGAAGGTGGAGAGCATCACCGTGGACGCCACGAAGATCACGCCGGGGGCACCCATGATGTGCTCGGCCGCCGCGGCAGCAACGAGGGGCGACTGGCGAATCGTCTCCACGGGGAGCACCGCCATGTAGGCGAGGTTCGCCAGAAGGTAGATCACCACCACGGCCAGCGTGCCAGCCACGATCGCCCACGGCAGATTGCGGCGCGGATTCTTCACCTCGCCGCCAACGAAGGTCACGTCCTCCCAGCCGTCGTACGCCCAGAGCACCGAGACTAGCGCCAGGCCGAAGGCGGTGAGGTCGAAGCTTCCTTCGGGCACGGCGGGCGTGAAGTGGCCGCCGGTCCGCGGAAGCCCGATCGCGAAAGCCAGAATGATGATGAAAAGAAGCGCGCCGTACTTGCCCACGGTGGTGATGTTCTGCACCAGCGAGCCCCAGCGAAGCCCCACATAATTGAACATAGCCACCACGAAGATCGCCGCCGCGGCTATCAGGTGTACGTACCAGTCGTATGGCGGAATGGTGGGGTCGTAGCCGAGCACGCGAAGGAGGTACTCGGAGAAGGTGGTGGCGATCGCTCCGAGCGCGGCGGCGCGGATGATCACCAGCTCCGCCCAACCGAAGAGGAACGCGGTGAGCCGCCCCCACCCCTCGCGCAGATAGACGAACAGTCCGCCCGTGTGCGGGAAGGCGCCAGCGACTTCAGCGAGCGAGAGCGCGCCGCAGAGCGCGAAGAGGCCGCCCGCCACCCACGCGATCATGAGCGGTAGAGGGCCCGGAAGCCGGTCGGCTATGCCGGCGGGCGAGCGGAAGATGCCGGATCCGATGGTGGAACCGACGAGGACGGCTGTCGTGCTGAGGAAGCCGAGCCGGCGGGGGAGCTTGGAATCAGGCATAGGAAGGGAAGCTACGGCCTCGCACTGCGCTAAGCGAGGACAATGGATCCCCGCGTTCGCGGGGAGGACGTGCCCACCGTCATTCCCACACAAGCGGGAATCCATGTGAGCCGAACGAACGCGGACACCCGCGCTCGCGGGGATGACGACGAGAGTGAGAAGCTACGGCCACACGCACCGAGAGGCGAGTGCGACGCGAAAGCAGGTTCGCTTCAGCCGGCTCCCACCACGCGCGGGGCTTCGACGGCCGGCTCGTCGGGGAACTGCCCCCTGTACAACCTCGCGTATACACCGCCCTCGGCGATCAGCTCCGCGTGCGTCCCCGCTTCCACGATCCGGCCGTACTCCAGGACGATCACACGGTCGGCGCGTCGCACGGTGCTCAGGCGGTGAGCGATGATCAACGTGGAGCGCCCGCGTAGCAGCTCCTCCATGGCCTGGCCCACCAGCCGCTCGCTCTCGCTGTCGAGGTTCGAGGTGGCCTCGTCGAGGATGACCACGGCGGGATCCTTGAGAAATACCCGTGCGATCGCGATCCGCTGCCGCTGACCACCCGAGAGCTTCACGCCGCGCTCGCCCACGCGCGTCGCGAGTCCGTCGGGAAGTCGCTCGATGAACTCCATGGCGTGCGCCGCGCGCGCGGCCGCGATCACGTCGGCATCGCTCGCATCCGGACGTGCGTACGCCACGTTGTCGCGCACGCTCCCGCTGAAGAGCGCCGGCTCCTGCGGCACGATCCCCACCGCGCTCCTGAGATCGAGCAGCGACAGCTCGCGAATGTCTTTCCCGTCGAGCGTGATCCTTCCCGACTCCACGTCCCAGAAGCGCGGGATGAGCGAGGCCACGGTGGTCTTCCCCGCCCCCGAGTGTCCCACCAGCGCCACCACCTCTCCCGGTGCGATGCGGAAGGTCAGATCGTGCAGTACATCCGGGAGCTCGGGCGAGTAGCGGAAGCGCACCTGCTCGAACGCGACATCGCCTCGCACGGGCTCGGCGAGCGGTACCGGGCGCACGGGATCCACCACCGTCGGCTCGGTTGCCATCAGCTCGAACACCCTGCGCGCGGCGCCGATCGCCTCCTGGTAGCTCCCGAAGAGCGAGGCGAGTGAGCCCACCGCGGCCGCCACGAAGATCGCGTACAGGAGGAACGCCACCAGCGCGCCCGGAGTGAGCTCACCGACGAGCACCAGCCGCCCGCCCTGCCAGAGCACCGCCACCACTCCGCCGAACGCACAGAAGGTGATGACGCCGAAGAACATCCCCCGAATTCCAGCGCGCCGGATGGCGGCGGTCACAACGTCGCGCAGCTGGTCGCCGTAGCGCCGCGACTCCTCGGCTTCGCGGGTGAAGCTCTGCACCGTGCGAATCTGGCTGAAAGCTTCGTCGGCGGTGCCCATCGCATCGGCGATCCTGTCCTGCACGCCGGTGCTCGCGCGCCGCAGCGAGCGGCCGAAGCCCCACGCAGCGCCCACGACCACCGGCACCACGGCGAGCGTGGTCACGGTGAGCTTCCAGTGCGTGAGCGTGAGGAGAACGATGCCGCCGATCAGGAAGAGGATCTGGCGTGAGAGCTCCGTCATCTGGTAGCTCATCACCGACTGCAGCAGCGTGACGTCGGTGGCGAGCCGGCTCGTGAGCTCTCCGGAGCGGCGCTCGGTGAAGAAGCCGGGCGAGAGACGCACGAGGTGCGAGAAAAGATCCTCGCGCAGCTTGGCGATCACCTTCTCCGCCACGGTGGTGAGGAGCTTCACCTGCACGTAGTTCAGCACTCCCTGCACCGCGAAGAGTGCCAGCAGGAAGACCGCTATCCGGTTGAGCGCGCTCGCGCTCGATTTTATGAACGCCGCGTCGAGCAGGTAGCGCACCACCTGCGGGAAGGCGAGAGTGATCGCGCCGCTGACGAGGAGCGCGATGCCGCCAATGACGAGGCTTCCGGTGTACGGCCGCATCCGCGCGAGAAGCGGACGTAGCGCTGTTGGCGACGGGATTCCCTTCGCGCGTCCGTCGCCGCTCCTGGCTGCAGCTCCCTCCCCCGCCGTCCCCTCCGCGTCCGCGCCGTTCCGGCCGCCGTCTACGCGGGACGCCCTGCGAGCCATGCCTGAATACCGTTGAGCGAGACGCTCATGCGACGACGCGAGTCGTACGCGTCCTGAAAGATCGCGAGCGCGTCCGCCGTGGAGATCTCGCTCTCATCGGGCGCGCTCGACCAGTTGTGGGTGGACCACTCGCGAATGTGCACGCGGCCATCCGACGGACGACCTAATATGAGCAGACGGTCCGGCTTCCCGGCACCGGCCGAGATGAGGACTCCCAGCTCCGCCGGCGCGACGAACGCCTCGCCCGACCCGGCCATGGGTGGCTCGGCGCCCGGGAGGTCGTCACCGAGCGCCATCAGCGAAACACACCTCGGTCGATCGCCATGGCCAGGAAGAGGAGCGCGAGGTAGAGAAGCGAGAACTTGTACAGCTTCCACGCGCTCGCGGTCCAGTGCGCGGTGCGCATGATCTTCAGGATTCCCGCGAAGAGCAGGCAGCCTAGCACCGTGGCCGAGACGAAGTAGATGATCCCGAACGCGCCCCATGCAACGGGGAGGAGCGTGAGCGGGACGAGGATCATCGTGTACCAGAGCATCTGCCACATCGTCTCGCGCTCGCCCCAGATGAGCGGCGCCATCGGCACGCCCGCCCGACCGTAGTCGTGTTGCTTGAGGAGTGCGAGCGCCCAGAAGTGCGGCGGCGTCCAGTAGAAGATGATCAGGAAGAGGTAGATCGCCGTGAGGTCGATGTGCCCGGTGACCGCGGCCCAGCCGACGAGCGGTGGGAAGGCGCCGGCGGCGCCGCCGATCACGATGTTGTGCGGCGTGCGACGCTTGAGCCATCGCGTGTAGATGAACACGTAGAAGTAGAAGCCCGCGAGCGCCAGCGCCGCCGTCAGCACGTTCACCGTGAAGGCGAAGAGCGCCGTGGCTGCAGTGGCGAGCATCACGCCGAAGGCGAGCACCGCGCGTGGATCCATACGGCCGCTCGGGATCGGGCGGAGCCGCGTGCGCGCCATCCGATCGTCGATGTCGCGATCGATGTACATGTTCACCGCGTTCGCGCCGCCTGCCATGAGGTAGCCGCCGATGGTGACGAGCACCACCAGCAACAGGCTCGGACGTCCCGCTACGAACATCGGTGCGACGGTGGTCACCAGTAGAAGCGAGATGATCCGCGGCTTGGTGAGCATCACCAGGTCGTGCACGAGCGAGTCGCTGCGCGCCTCGGTTACCGCCGCCCCGGTCATGGCTGTGCTCCGCGACTGGCTACCACCGGCACCTCGCCCTTCACACCCGCTCGCCTCGGCCGCGCTCCCGTGGGCGATGCCTCTGCCACGGGCGCAGTCCGCTCGCCCGGCTCGCGCGCCGCGATGCGCGCCAGATACGCTAGCGTGACGAGACTCAGCCAGATCCCCACCCCCACCGCCTGGTGCAGCGAGCGCAGCTCGGGTGGCATGTGCATCCCTATCATCGCGCCGGCGACCAGGATCTGAAGGAGCACGAAGCCGAAGGCGACGCGAGAAGCTCGCACCACTATCGGTGCCTCATGTCTCCTGGCGAACGCGATCACGAGTCCCAGTACGTGGAAAAAGAGGAGAAACGCCAGAATCCTGTGGGTCATCTGCACGTGCTGCGCCGGAAGCGATAGCGGGGAGCCACAAAGCGGGAACGAGGGGCAGGCGCCAGAAGCGCCCGGGAACTTCGCCGTCATCCCGCCGAAGAGGAGCACCACCAGCGCGAGACCGGCCGCGGCCATCGCCCCCCGCGCCGCACGCGAGGAGCCCTGCTCGCCGAGCACCCTCGTTCCACCGAGTCCGCCCGCGCGGATCACCGCCGTGGCGAGCGCGGCCAGAAGCGTCGCGGCGAGGAGCCAGTGCACCAGCGTAGCGTACCAGACGTTGCCGAGCCAGACGGTGATCGCGCCGAAGAGCGCCGTCACCACCACCGTCACCGCGGCGAGGAGCGCGGCTCGCCACACGCCGCCGCGCCCGCCCACGGCGGGGAGCGAGCGCTTCGCGAACGCGGTCGCGGCAAGCGCCACCACGGCCGTGATGAGGAGCGCCGCCAGGAGGCGGTGGGTCCATTCGATTATCAGAGTGGGCTGATCGAACGGGGGGAACCAGTGGCCGTAGCACTTGGGCCAGTTGTCACCGCACCCCATCCCCGACCCGCTGATCCGCACGATCGCGCCGAACACCAGATGGGTGAGCGCGATGCCGAGCGTTATGTAGGAGAGACGTCGGAGCGATTTCACGATCTATCTATTTGAGGAAACGCGCTCTATGACGAAGGGCGCGCTGTCGGCCGCTGCGGGCGCCGCGGGCGCATGGATGGCGCGCCAGGTCATGAAGAGGGCGAGCGCCAGGCCGAGAGCGGGGAGAACGGTCCACGCGATCTCGATTGAGCGGCGTGGACGTGGGACGCCGGGACGCAACTCCACGCCCCGGGCGCGAGCGCCGAGCGTGGAGCGCGCGATCGCGACCTGCGCGACGACGCAGCAGACCACGGCGATCCAGAAAAGGAAATCCACCAGACTTCGAGCCAGTTATCGAGGGACACCCGCGCGCGCAAAACGGTAGAGTGCGCCACGCGGTATAGCAGGTGAAAGTTGACCGTCGCGAGAGGGTGGGTCAACCCGGATTCGCGGGCGCTCTCCGAGTACGGAGAGCGCCCGCGGAGGGCGCGGAGGGACCGCGGTGAGAGCGCGGAGAAGAACGGGGACGCGCAGTGGACCGTGCGCGAGCGTCGATCGCTGGATCAGCAACCGGGTGCGCCGCTCGGACGCGTACTCTCAGAACGAGAGATCCAGCTTGGAATCCTTGGCCGCGTCCACGTGCACTTCCCTCTCGCGCACGCCCAGCCGCGGCTCCCACATCTTCAGGGTGTAGTCGCCGGGCGGAACGGAGTCGATGGTGAAGATGCCGTCTCTGTTCGTGACCGCGAAATATGGGTGGTCGAAGACGCGGATCCAGGCGCGCGACCAGGGATATCGGTTACTGTGCACGCTGACGAGCCCGCGATGCAAGAGGGGCTTCCCGGTGGGGACCACCTGCCCCTCCTCGGTCTCTCGGACGGATGACACGGTGTCGGCGCCGCGCAGGAAGATCGTGCGGTGGGGCGAGCGGTCGGCGTTCCTCACGTTGAGCATGCCGCCCTCCACCGCCGCCTGCACCCTCGGTTCGAGCGTGCAATCGGAGTTGGTGAGCTCGTAGCGGCGCTCGATGGGGAGGCGCTTCCCGGAGCGGGCATCGGCCAGCCACACTACTACATCCTCTACGTTGTCGCCGCGACCGTAGACGAGCGGCACACGGCGGGTCGAGCCGCAGAAAGCGGCGGCGCTGTCGGCGGCGGTGTAGGTGGTGTCCCCCGGTTCATGGGATTCGAGCGTGACCCTGCCCACGATCGCCCCGGAGCCGCTGATGTCCACCACCCGGTAAGGAGGAAGCGTCTCTCGCTCGGAAAGCGTGGAGTCGGCCTCGTCGACATCGCGGGCGTCGCCGGGATCAGCGCAGCCCGATAGAGCGGACAGCGCTACGGAGAGGACGATCGCCGGCGCGAGCAGACGACAATGACGTAGAGCGCGAGTCAGGAGGTTGCGATCATTATGCATCGACAAGCTATGCATCAGCCATCTTCATCGGTCCTGATACATCGACTGTCGATGTATCGGTATCGGTACGTCCAGAATGGCCAGTCTGGTACGGTCCAGACAAGTGGAGTACGGCTTGCTCGACAGCGCACGAGTCACGGCAATACCCGAACCGTACACGGCTCACCGCGCCTCGGAGGGCGCCGCGCCACCCCCCTGCGCGCCGCGCTGCGAGCGCCAGTAGTAGATGATCACGCCGAGGAGGAGGATCGCGCTCCCGAGCAGTGACATGCGGAGCGACTTGTAGAACGAGCTGGCGATCCCCGCCACTGCCGCGAGCACGAAGAAGGCGGGGAGCAAGGGATAGCCGGGGACTCTGTACGGACGCGGAGCATCGGGCATGCTGCGCCGCAGCACGAAGACGCTCGCCGCACCGAGACCGAAGAAAATCCAGTCCGCGAAGACCACGCCGCTGAGGAGTACGCCGATGTCGCCGCGCGAGAGGAAGAGGAGCGCGAGCGACCAGATGGCCATCACCGCGATGGCGATATGCGGCGAGCCGTAGCGCGGATGCACGCGCCCGGCGGCGGAGAGAAAGAGACCGTCGCGCGCCATGGCGTACACGATCCGCGAGTTGGCCAGGATGGTCACGTTGACGAAGCCGAAGATCGAGACCATCGCCGCTACCGCGATGAAAGTCGCGCCGGCCGGTCCGAGCATCCGCGCGGCAGCGTCGGCGGCCACCGCGTTCGAGGCGGCGAGACCATCGCGCCCCAGCGCACGCAGGTATGCCGCATTCGCACCGAGGTAGCAGATCACCACGATCGCGATCCCGATGGCGAGCGCGCGCGGGATGTTGCGACCCGGATCGCGGATCTCGCCCGCGACCATGTTCATCTGCTGCCAGCCGCCGATGGTGAAGAGCACGGGGACGAAGGCGGCTCCCAGCCCGGCGATGAGCGACGCGCGCGGCGCGGGTGCATCGGGCACAGGCGGCGGCCCCGCCAACCTGTTCCAGAGGACGAAGCCCGCGATTATCAGAGCGCCGAGCGCCGCGACCTTGGCCACCGTCATGATGTTCTGCACGATCGCGCCCGGCTTCACGCCGTAATAGTTGATCAGCGAGAGGAGCGCGATGGTGACGGCTGCGACCGCTATGCGCCCTCCCACGGCGCCGATCGGCACGAAGTGCTCTACATACCCCGCGAAGCCCATCGCCACGGCCGCGAGCGCGCCGGAAGCGATGAGGAGGAGCGACATCCACCCGTACAGAAAAGCGGGGAGCCCGCCGAACGCTTCGCGGATGTAGACGTAGGCGCCTCCCGCTTCGGGGATCAGCGCGCCGAGCTCCGCGTAGGTGAGCGCACCCGCGAAGGCCACCACGCCGCCGAGCGCCCACACGGCGAGCACCCAGCCGGCGGTGGGGAGCGCTTGCGCAGTCTCGGAAGGGGTGAAGAAGATCCCGCTCCCGATGATGCCGCCCACCACGAGCATCGCGGCCGAGAACACGCCGAGCTCGCGGCGGAGCGAGCCTCCCCCTCCCCCGCCCGCGCCGCCGGGCGCACCATCCTCGGAACTCCTGGCGACGGAGCGCCGCACCACGTGCGCCCCCGCCTGGCCTTCGTCCGACGGCACTCGCGTCAGACTACCATCAGGTCGCGCTGGTAGTCGCGCGGAGTGATGATCACCTGCTCGCTGTCGATGTAGGCGTTGACCTCGGAGCGCATCCCGATGTCGCCGGCGATGTAGACCCCCGGCTCGATCGAGAAGCCCACGCCCGGAATGAGGAGCCGCTCCTCGCGCGTCTCGAAGTTGTCGATGTGCGGACCGGATCCGTGGAGCTGGCGCGGGTCTATGGAGTGGCCGGTACGGTGCGTGAAGTACTCGCCGAAGCCGCGCTCGGTGATGACTTTCCGCGCCGCGTCGTCCACGTCGCCGCCACGCAACGGCTCCCCGCTCCCGATGGTATCGCGGACGAGCGCGATGGCCGCATCGCGCGCGTCGCGCACCGCCTCCCACACCTTGGTGGCCCGGTCGCTCGGCTCGCCGAGCACACCCATCCAGGTCTGGTCGGCGTAGACGCCGTTGGGCTCCTTCGCCCAGAGATCGATGAGCAGCACCTCGCCGCGCTCGATGGCGCGCGGCCGTTTGGCGGAGGGTGAGTAGTGCGGATCGGCGGCGTTCGCGCCCGCGCCGACGATGGCCGGGTGATCGAACTCGAGCCCCGCGCTCGTGAAGCGGTTCGAGATCCACTCCTGCAGCTCGTCCTCGCGTATCGGCGAGCCGTCCTTCGCGCGCGTGCCCGCGAGCGCCATCGCCTGGCGGGCTACATCGGCCACGACCTCGGCGGCGCGCATGTGCGACGCCAGCTGATCCGCCGACCACACGGCGTAGAACCGCGAGACGAGATCGGCGGACGAGGTGACCTGCGCCCCCGCCGAGCGCACCATCTCGAGGACGCCCGCCGGCACTCGATCGAGATACGGCACCGCGTCGCCCGGCGAGTACTCCATCGCCACGCGCTTCCCCGCGACCAGCTTCGAGAGCGCCCCCTCGAGCGCTCGCCAGGTGCTGTAGCGCTCGCGCTTCCAGTCGGATGGCCAGTCGCGCCACGGCCCCTGCTCGATATTGTGCGTGATGGCCACCGGCTCTCCCTCGCGCGGCACGAACGCGAAGATCCGTCGCGTGACCATCCCCCGCAGCCCGAGGATCCCTCCCGCTATGGGATTGGTGCTCTGGAAGTCGTACAGGAGCCAGCCATCGAGACCAGCATCGGCCAGCGCGGCCTGCAAGTTCGGGAGTGCGGCAGGTGTGAGCATCGGAGTGGGTGAGAGGGAGTCCTGATCAATGAGGTCACCCAGAATCTAGGTCGCGCGCGTAGGGAGCGCAGGTGTTCGTTGGCATCGTCGCGCGTTTCGTGCTTGGTCTGCGGGGGAGAGATCATCCCGCGGTTCATCTCGGCCTGGAAGCTTGGTCTGCGAGGGAGAGGGCAGCCCGCGGTTCACGCGGAGGTCGCGGAGGGAACTGCGAGAGGGCCGCGGAGAGAACCCTGCGAGACGAGTACTCCGGTCCTCTTCCGAGATCTCGATAGGAATAGCTCGGTGTGAATGGGGGAACTGCTCCCTCACCTCTGGTTCTGCCCCGGGTGGGCAGGACTCGAGAGAGCGGGAGCAGTTCCCCCAAAACTCACCTGACTCTCACTTGCAGTGATGCCGGTACGGAGAGCGGAGACTTGCCCGTAGAGCAGTTCTCCGCGTCCTCTCGCCTTACCCCTCCGCGACCTCCGCGTGAACCGCGGGCTGCCCTCTCCCTGAGAACCAAGCCTACGCAGCCGAGCTGAACCCCGACCCGCCCATCAGAAAGTCGGCTTCGCCACCATGGCCCAGACCACGGAGAGGAGGATGACGATGTTGATGATGCCGAGCGTCCGGAGGCGGCGCTGGAGGCCATCCATGACGGCGGCATCCGGGTTGGGGGAGGCGGCGACGGTGGAGAGCTTGCGACCGACCCGCTGCATGACACCCGCGCCGAGAGTAACGGACACGACGAAGCCGATCAGTCCCCACCAGGTCCACGCCGGCATGCCGATTCCCATCTGCCACACGAGCGCGCCACCGGCGAGGAGAGTCACGCCCGCGGAGGGACCGATCAGCGCCTTGCCGACGAACTCCGACTGCCGAGCGAGAAGCTGGAGCGCTCCGCTCTCCCGCTCGCGCGCGAGCCGTACGAAGAGCACGGCAAGGGTGATGATCGCGCCGAGCCAGATGATCACGGCGCTCACGTGGAGGAACTTCAGAATGCTGTATAGCATCGGCATGGTCTCGACCTCCTGGTCCTCTCGGTGCGTACCGGCGCTGGTGCTCGCCGGAATCTTGCTCTTTGCAGGAGTGGAGCAGGCGCGCGCGGCAATCGGCTTCGCCGCGCCCCTTTCACCCTGCGGCCGTTTTATACATATTGTTTATACAGTGTGTATAGTTCCCGTGTCAAGAGACCTAGATGCCGCCACGCCGCAGACCGCCCCCAGGGACTGAAGGGTCCGGAGCGGACACGCGTTCCAGGATCCTCGCCGCCGCCCGCGATCTCGCCGTAGAGAATGGCTTCGACGAGTTCACGGTCGAGAAGGTCGCGGAGAAGGCCGGTGTGTCGCGAATGACCGTCTACTACCAGTTCGGCTCGAAGCAGGAATTGCTCGAGGCTCTGCTGGATCGGCTCGCTGAGCGCGGCGGGATAGACCGCCTCGCCGAAGCGATGAAGCGGGAGGACCCGCTCGATTCGCTGACAGGTCTCATCGCGGTCTTCTGCGGCTTCTGGGCTTCGGACCGCGTCGCAATCCGGCGGCTGCGAAGCTGGGGCGGACTGAGGCCCGCCGGCGCGGGGGCCGATGCGCTCGAGCGCGACGCCCGGCGCCGACGCGCGTTGGAGTCCGTCGTGCGCCGGATTGCACAGCGCCATGGCAAACCCGGGAAGCGCTACGTGAAGGACGCCGTCGACCTGCTCCAGGTTCTCACAAGCTTCGAGAGCTACGACGTCCTCGCGCGCGAAAGCCGCGACGAGCGCGCGGTAGCGCGGCTGATCGACCGGACAGCGCGCGCCATTCTCGGCGTCGAAGGCGATTGAGCTCGCTGCACGCGGCGGTCACTCCCGCTGCGCGACTCCTCCGCAATCACTTGCTTCACTTGCATCACTTGCGGAACGGACGACGAATCGCGACTGTATGTCGCTCCTCGCGCGCGAGCATCTTTGTTCTGTGCCCGTCACCGCTCCAGCCATGGAGAGTGACCACGGGCGGTCGGCGCCGCTGACGCCGTACTGCCGAACGCGGGGGCAGCACCTACGGGCGGCCGGTATTCCACCGATTGCAGCGTGGGTGACCACCCGTGTGAGGCGGGCACGAGCCAGTGGAATCGACGACGTCCCAGGTCTCATTGTCGTCGTTACAGACCGCGCTCTCGGGGCGTTACGCTCTGGAGCACGAGCTGGGGCGCGGCGGGATGGCGACCGTCTACCTCGCGCGCGACCTGGAGCACGATCGCCACGTGGCGGTCAAGGTGCTCCTGCCTGAGCTCGCGGTCACCCTCGGTGTCGAGCGCTTCCTCCGCGAGATCGAAGTTGGAAGCACGCTCCAGCACCCGCACATCGTCGGCGTCCTCGACTCGGGTCAGACGGACGGCATCCTGTACTACACGATGCCCTTCGTCGATGGCGCATCGCTCCGCGATAGACTCGACCGCGAGAAGCAGCTCCCCATCGATGACGCCATAGAGATCGCTCGCCAGGTCTCCGAAGCGCTCTCGTACGCGCACTCCAAGGGAGTCATCCACCGCGACATCAAGCCCGAGAACATCCTCCTCAGCGCAGGGGGAGCGATGGTAGCCGACTTCGGTATCGCGCGAGCGGTGTCGGTGGCTGGCGGCGAGACGCTCACCCGCACGGGGATGGCGGTGGGCACGCCCACCTACATGTCGCCCGAACAGGCGATGGCGAGCAGAGAGGTCACGGCGGAGAGCGACATCTATAGCCTGGCCTGCGTGATGTACGAGATGCTCGCCGGGCAGCCGCCCTTCTCCGGCCCCACCGCGATGGCGCTCCTCGCACGGCACTCGCTCGACAACGTTCCGAGCCTGAAGATCGTGCGGAGTACGGTACCCGATGCCGTGGAAGACGCCATCCTCCGCGCGCTGGCCAAGGTACCTGCCGACCGCTTCCACTCGGCGACCGACTTCGCCGCCGCGCTCACCGACCACGAGGGAGCGGCCAGGCGACGGAAGGAGAGTCTCGCCGCACAGGCGATCCCCGCGAACACCGTGCAGCATCTGTTGTCCGGAGGACGGCGCCAGCTCCGGCTGGTGATCGCCGCGGCCGTTGCGCTGCCCCTGCTCGCCGCTGGCGGGTGGTTCGGCTGGAAGACGACGCACGGAGCTCCTCCCACCCCCGCCGGCCTGACGGGCGCGTTCGCGAAGAACAACATCGCGGTGATGTACTTCCAGGACCGGAGCCCCGGTAACAAGCTCGCCTACCTGGCGGACGGACTCACCGAAGCGCTGATCGACGAGCTCAGCGCGGTGAAGCCGCTGCAGGTCACGTCGCAGAACGGCTCCGCCGTCTTCAAGGGGAAGGATGCGATCCCCACCGACAGCATCGCCCGCGCGTTGAAGGTTGGTACGATCGTGAATGGCGTCGTCGAGCCGACGGGCAACGACAGCGTCCGCGTAACGGTCCGGCTCGTCGATGCGTTGAGTGGGACCCAGGTGGACAAGACCGAGATCGAGTCAGCGCTTCAGAGCTCGCTCGGCTTGAAGGACACGATCGCCTCTCAGCTATCGATCTTCCTCCGCAAGCGAGTCGGCCAGGAGATCGCGCAGCTCGTCTCGAAAGTGGGTACCCGGAATACCGCTGCATGGGAAGCGATGCAGCGCGCCAAGGAGACCGAGGCCGAGATCGACGCGCTCGTACAGGCGAGCGATGTTCCGGCCGCGCTTCGCAAGGCAGCCGCGACGGATTCCGCCCTGGCGAACGTTGAATCGCTCGACCCGAACTGGACCGCGCCGACCGTCGAGCGCGCCTGGCTCGGCTTCAGGACATCCCGGCTGCTTCCGGCTACGAGCCCCGACTTCACGAAGTCGATCGACGCCGGCCTCGCCAACGCCGAGCGGGCCTTGAATAAGTCGCCCTTCGATGCCGGGGCCCTCGAGGCGCGCGGCACGCTGCACTACTGGCAGTGGCTCAATAACCTCGCGCCGAATCCAGCCGCTTCAACTGCGCTCTTCGCATCGGCCGAAAGGGATCTTCGTGCCGCCACCGCCGCCAACGACCACAGCGCTACGGCCTGGAACTACCTCAGCCACCTCCTCGTCAACAAGGGGCAGATCCCGGAAGCGAAGCTAGCCGCCGAGAACGCCTACAACGCGGATCCGTACCTCACGGACGTGGACAAGACGATCCTGCGGCTCTTCTTCGCGTCGCTCGACATGGGCGTCCGGACCGAAGCGGCGAAGTGGTGCAATGAAGGCGCGTCGCGCTTCCCGGAGAACTACTACTTCACCGAGTGCAAACTCTGGCTCTATGCTCTCCCCAACGGAGAAGTGAAGCCCGACATGCGCGAGGTATGGGCGACGTACGACGACTACGTCGAGGTGAGCCCAGCGAATGTGCAGGAGTTCGACAAGCTCAAGGGGAAGATGATCGTCGCCCTGGCGCTCGTGCGCGCCGGGATGAAAGACAGCGCCGAAGCCATGGCGGCCGCGAATCAGGGCGATGCGCAGATCGATCCGGGCGGTGAGCTCACCAACTTGGCCATCAACGTTTACGCCCAGAGCGGTAACAAGGACGCGGCACTCGACCTCATTGCCAGATACTTGGCAGCCAATCCGCAGCAGCGGGAGTCCGCGGCGAACGATAAATCGTGGTGGTTGAAGGATCTCCGCTCCGACCCGCGCTATCAGGCGCTGGTCAAGAATCCTGACTGAGCTCCCGATCCTTCCAACGCGAAGGTCAGTTCCTCCCCCCCGAAAATTTCGGCGAATGGCCGCAGCATCTCTCTCGGCCGTCCGTCTCACGGCATCACACCTCTCACACGGTACCGGTATGCGCCACCCGTATCTCGCATCGCTTCTCGCCGCTGCATCCGTAGCGGCGCTCGCCGCGTGCGGCGAAACACCGACTTCCACCCGGAACGCGCAGGTCGCACGCGCAACCACCGCTCCCCTGGCACTCAGCTGCGACATAAACGCTCTCCGGACGAACGCACGGGACTTCGCGGCGTCGCGCCAGGATCCGCTCTTCACGGTCATCGGTGACCTGCAGCAGCTCGTGAAGAACGGGCCGAGTGCGGCAGGCACCGACAAGGCCTTCGACGGCCTCGCCCGACTGGCAGCGATCCGCGGGACGAGCGCCCAGGGGAGCAGTGCCACGGGCTCCGTATTCAACGCGCTCACGCTCGGCTTCCTCGGCTGCATGGAGAGCTACATTTCGGCGAACGTCCCCGGCGACTTCAGCGTAGCCGGAGCGCTCAGTCCGGGCTGGATGTACGAGGTGCGTGGCAAGGCGAGCGACGCCGCTGCGGGGGTGTACGAGCGCGGTGAGTCACCTTATTGGGCAGCCGAGGCTCCACAGGGGTGGGCGGTGGCCTCCACGTCGGTAGCGAAGCGCTTCCTGGTCTATGGCTACCGGCTAACCGACTTTCTCACGAGCGACCCTACCGTCGGGAGTGCATTCGAGGTCAGCACGATTCCCACGATCGCGAGCGGCAAGCTCACTCTCGGTTCGCAGCTCACCATCGGGGAATGCGAAGTGGAGGTCACGAACACGCTCCGCGTACAGCACCAGCAGACGATCCTGAAGGAGAAGGAGTTGAGCTGCGACGCGCCTCCGGCTTTCGCGAGCCTCTCGCCAGCACCGGGATCGAGTGGCTTCTCACCACTGCGGCTCGCGCGGCACGCGCTGGACCTCTTCACTCCACGTACGCTCGAGGCAACGATGATCATTGGCTCCGTGGGCGGCGGGAGGAGCGTGCTCAGTCCATTCGCGGTGATCGACATGCAGAGCGTGCAGCTCGCATTCGTCGACTCGATCGTCGACGGTAGGATCAGCCGGCCGCTGGCCTACTCGAATGGCAATCCTGTCCAGGTCCAGGTATCCACGTTGAACGGCAGTCCGCTGTCCGGTGCCACGGTCACTCTCTCAATCGCCGGCAACAGCAGCTCGATCGCATTCTTCCAGGACGGGAGCGCCGCGGCCAGTGTCACGGTCGCTCGCACGACGGATGCGAACGGGCTCGCCACCTTCGACAACGTCAAATTGACGAAGGCGGGCGGCTACACGATCCTGGCCAGCGGGTCCTTCGACGGAGTCCCCGGCACGTCGACGCTCTCGAACCCGTTCAACATACAGAACAAGTAGACGACGGGGTCAGGTCTTTAATCTCGAGCGGGCTGGGCGAATGCCCAG
>DASSNL010000064.1:0-6838 GCA_035688075.1 Gemmatimonadaceae bacterium | reverse complement strand
GCCGTGGGTGAGTTGTGTCACCGCGGTCCCTGGCGGCTCGTCTGTACGATGGGTCCTGGCCGCCAACGCGCTGGTCGCCTGCGCATTTTTGTGTCCGGTGATTGGCATCATAACTGCAGAACCGCATGCTCGACCATGGACATAGATTTCCGACTGGGACCGGCGTGACGAAGGTCACGATGACGTCCGCGCGAACTCCGGTGGAGCACATCTTTACAGTCGACGTGGAAGAGTACTTCCAGGTCGGAGCGTTCGAAGATGTCGTGTCGCGCGAAGAGTGGGCCGGCTACCCCAGCCGGATAGAACAGTCGATGGACGCCGTGCTCTCGCTCCTCGAAAAGCACGGTGCCAAAGGCACTTTCTTCACACTCGGATGGATCGCCGAGCGCTACCCGGCCATCGTGCGTCGGATCCACGACCTCGGGCACGAGGTGGCGTCGCACGGCTTCTGGCACAGGCGCGTGGACACGCTCACGCCCGCGGAGTTCCGCGAGGACGTCCGCAGCTCCAAGGCCGCGCTGGAGAGCGCCTGCGGGTCGCCGGTAGTGGGCTTTCGTGCTCCCAACTTCTCCATCAAGCCCGGTGGCGAGTGGGCCTTCGACATACTGGTGGAGGAAGGCTACCAGTACGACTCCAGCCTTTTCCCCATCCGGCGCCCCGGCTACGGCTACCCGGCGGCTCCGACTATTCCGCACCTGATCCACAGGAAAGCCGGGTCGCTCTGCGAGCTTCCGCTGGCAACCACGCGGTGGCGGGGGATGCGCGTTCCCGCCGCGGGCGGCGCCTACCTGCGCCACTTCCCGTACTCGGTCACGCGTCGCGCCTTCCGCGAATACGACGAGAGCGGGATCCCGGCTACCTTCTACATCCACCCCTGGGAGCTCGATCCCGCGCAGCCGCGCCTCCGCGTTCCGCTGCACACGAGGATCCGGCATTATGGAGGGCTCGCTCGCACGGTGCCGCGCCTCGACCGCCTGCTGGGAGAGTTCCGCTTCACGTCGGCCATGCGATGCCTCCAGCTGCACCCACCGGCGCCACCCCTCGCCGCCAAGGTATCGAGCGCAGCAGATTGACATGCGCGTGAGCCACTTCACCGGCGCCGAGGCCACATGGGATGCATTCGTGCGAGCGGCGCCGGGTTGGACACATTTCCATCTCATCGGCTGGAAGAATGTCATCCAGCGCGTCTTCGGCCACGAGTGCATCTATCTGGCCGCGCACGACGACGCTGGTGCCCTCGCGGGCGTGCTGCCGCTGGTGCGCGTGAAGAGCATGGTCTTCGGACACTTCCTCGTGTCCATGCCATTCCTCAATTACGGCGGGCCACTCGGCGGCGACGAAGCCGTGCGTGCGCTGGTCGCGCACGCCAGTGACCTCGCGGCGCGCGACGGCGCGCGACTCCTGGAGCTGCGCAGCCGCGTGCCGCTGCCGATCGATCTTCCCGCGTCGCACCGGAAGATCACGGTGCTCCTCGACCTGCCGGATGATCCCGACACTCTCTGGAAGGCGCTCGACGCCAAGGTGCGCAGCCAGGTGCGCCGCCCGCGCAAGGAAGGCGTCACCGTTCGATTCGGTCCCGATCAGGTAGCGCCGTTCTTCGAGGTGTTCGCGCGGCACATGCGCGACCTGGGCACACCCACCCAGCCGCGCCGGCTGTTCGAGGCGATCTCGGATACCTTCGGCGATGAGGTGTGGTTCGGCTGCGCGTACCTGGGCGACCAGCCGGTGGCGTGCGGCTGCGGGTTCCGCTGGGCGAACGAGCTCGAGATGACCTGGGCCTCCGCGCTGGTGGAATACAAGCGGATAGCGCCGAACATGCTCCTATACTGGAGCTTCATGGAGCGCGCGATCGGCGAAGGGCTCACGATCTTCAATTTCGGCCGCTGCACGCCCGGCGCGGGAACCCATCGCTTCAAGCTTCAATGGGGCTCGCGTGACGAGCAGCTCTGGTGGTACGACCGAGCCGCCGGCGACGGCAGGGGCGCGGCCACACCATCGCCCGACGACTCCGCGTACTCCTGGGGGCCGCGACTCTGGAAGCGCCTCCCCACTCCGGTGGCAACGGCGCTCGGTCCTCGCATCGTTCGCTTCATCCCATGACGGTGAGGCGGCAGCTGCCGGTGGCCTCCCGAGTGGAGGCAAGAGGCATCCGCGCCGCGGCGGTCGCCGCGTTGGCGCACGACACCCGGCTGCCCGCTGCGCTCATGCGCGAGCTGCGAAGGGTCTACGACGCGCAGCGATCCGCGCTCACCGACAGCGGCACCTCCGCGCTGGTGGCTGCGCTCCGGCTCACCGCGGGGAAGAACGGCACGGTCGCCTACCCCGGATACGCATGCGTCGACCTGGCGGCCGCGGCTCGCTTCGCCGGAGTGCGAGTGCGCCTCTACGACATCGATCCGGACACTCTCAGCCCCGATCTCGACTCGCTCGCGGCCACGCTCGACCGCGGCGTGGATGCGATCGTGATAGCGCACCTGTACGGTTTTCCAGCAGACATGCGTGGCGTGGAGAAGCTGGCCACGTCGGCCGGGGTTCCTGTGATCGAGGATGCCGCCCAGGGCGCGGGCGGCACGCTCGACGGCCGCCTGCTCGGCTCCTTCGGCGCGCTATCCATCCTCAGCTTCGGGCGAGGGAAGGGGACCACCGGCGGGAACGGCGGCGCGCTCCTCCTGCGTGACGCATCCCTGGCCGACTCGTTCTCGGAGATGCGTCGCAAGCTCGGCTCGCGACCGTCGGGGGTACGCGATCTCGTGGGTATTACCGCGCAGTGGATCCTCGGTCGTCCGGCGCTCTACGGGATCCCGTCTTCCATCCCTTCGCTGCATCTGGGAGAGATGGTCTACCACCCGGCGCACGAGCCGCGCGCGCTGTCGTGGGTGGCTGCCTCGCTCGTGCGCCGAGCTCTCGCCGCTGCGCCCGGCGATGTCGCGGGTCGCCGCCGGATAGCGGCGGCGCTCGAGATGGCGGCGCTCGAAGGCGCGGACATACGTCCGGTGCGGCCAGTGGAAGGGGGAGTGGGGGGCTATCTACGCTATCCGATCATCGACCGCGGCTCGCGTGCGGAGCGCGCGGATATGGGGATCCTGCGCGGATACAAGCTTACACTTCACGAGCAGCCGGAGCTCCGTCCTTGTCTCGTCGCCGGCGAGCCGCCGACGCCCGGTGCAGAGGATCTCGCGCGCACTCTCTTCACTCTGCCCACGCATTACATGGTGAAGCCGAGCGACATCAAGGCGATGATGGAGTGGCTGAGGGTACCGACGCGGCTCCTGGTTCCGATTAGAGAGCGCGAGCGCGCCCCGCGCGCCGCCCGCTCGCACTGACCTGCTGGGGAGAAGCCGAACCGAATGACTACCTCGGAGATCACCGACATCTCTACGGAGCCGATGGGGCCGCAGATCGGCGAGTATCGCTCGCCGATCGCGCATCGAAAGCTGCGGGTGCTCTACGTCTGGGATGCGGACTACCCGTGGGATGTGCGGACGGAGAAGATCTGCGCCACGCTCGCGAGCGCGGGGCACGACATGCACATCGCCGCGCGCAATACACGGCGCGAGCCCACCGTGGAGCGTCTCCCGGAGGGGACGGTTCACCGCATGCCGCCCATCCGGTGGGCGGGCCGCGCGGTGGACAGTGCGCTCGGCTTCCCCGCGTTCTTCAATCCGCGCTGGCTCTCTCTACTCGATCGCACGGTGAGGCGGCTGCGCCCGGATGTGGTCATCTGTCGTGACGTTCCGCTCGCCCCCACGGCGCTCTGGGCGGGTCACAGGCACTCTACGCCCGTGGTGCTCGACATAGCGGAGAACTATCCGGCGATGCTGCGCATGGTCTTCGACGCGGGCGTGCACCGCGCCACTGACCATCTGGTGCGCAACCCCACTGCGGCGGCGCTGGTGGAGCGCTGGAGCCTCGAGCGCGCCGATCGCGTGATGGTGGTGATCGAGGAGATGGCCGAGCGGATGGTGCGCATGGGGATCCCCGCGGACCGGATTGACGTGGTGTCCAATACGCCGCCGCGCTCGCGCGCGGAGCCCGAGCCGGAGCGCCGCCGGCGGCCGGCGGGGCAGCCGCTGGGGCTCGTGTACCTCGGACATCTCGAAGTACCCCGCGGCCTCCTCGAGATGGTGGACGCCGTAGCGATCCTCAAGCGCGACGGCTTCCCGGTGCACGCCACCATAGTGGGGAAGGGGCGCGACGCTCAGCTCTTCAAGGACCGAGCGCGTGAGCACGGGCTTACCGACGCCGACGTGAGCTTCCCCGGCTACGTTGACCGTGATGCGGCGCTCCGGGCGGTGCAGGAGGCGGATATCGGCGTGCTCCCGCACCACGTCAACGAGCAGTGGAATACGAGTATTCCCAACAAGCTCTTTGACTACATGGCGGTGAGCCTCCCCGTGCTGAGCTCCAACCCTGGCCCGTTCGAGCGGATCACGCGAGTGACCGGTGCGGGCGAGGTGTTCCAGGCGGGCAATGCGTCCTCGCTGGCCGACGCAGTACGGCGACTCGCTGACCCGGACCTTCGGGAGCGCTACGGCGCGGCGGGCCGGCGCGCGATCCTGGAGCGCTACAACTGGGAGCACGATACTGCCGTGATGCTGCGCGGTCTTGACCGCGTGGCCAGCGCTCGTTCCAACGGGCGCCTGGGTTGACCCGGGCAGCAGCGACCTAACTCCGATCGCGGCCGGTGCCGGCCGCCCGCACCGATCCTCCCTCGCGTGCTGACTGTGCGTTCAGTCAGCCATGGCGATGTGCTCCGCGGTTGCGTTGAACCGCTGGGTTTGCTGCCACATTTTGCGCGTGCTTCAGCATTTCACTGGGCGGCCGCTCACGCACTTCCCTCCGAGCGGTCCCGACCCGATCCAAGCGAACCATACGGCGCGATCGCACGGACCCTTTGGGGGTCCTCGACAAGGGCAAACCCCTCGAAAGAGGGGGACGCAAAGCCACGAAGCTAAAGCGCAGCTAGTTGCGCCATGCTCGTCGGGTTGCCGTGGAACCCAAAGGAGCACGAAGTGCGCTTCAGAACACTTGCAGCAGCAGCTACCGCCGTCTCCGTGACCGCGGCCTGTTCCGACAAACCGCCCACCGCGGCTCCCTCCCTCCCCACCGACGTCCAGGCCGCTCTGGCCTCCGGCTACCAGCCGCTCAACATCACGCCCGCCGTGGACACGGTCGAGGTGGGGAAGTCCATCCAACTGAAGGTGGAGATACCGGGGAAAGTGGGCGACACGACCGACATATCCGCGGATGACGTCGACGTTTACTGGGGCTCCGACGACCCCAGGGTCGCCTCGGTGGGGGGCGGCAAGATCACTGGCCGCACGCCGGGCAAGATCACCGTCGTAGCCCTAACCTCCAACGCCGTTGGAGTTGCCACGGTCGTCGTACGGGAGGCTTCGAGCGCTCAGGAGGGCACCGGGAGCCCCGATTCATCGGGGACCGCCACGCCCACGCCCGACTCGACGATCACCGATTCCTCGAGCACCGAGACGCCCGCTACCCCCGGTGGGAACGAGCTTGGCGCGCTGGCGTCGGGTTACAGCTCGACTTCCCCGCACTGGAGCCACATCCGCACGCTCGCGACGGATTTCTACTACCACTGGACCCCTGACCAGCGCGCGTGGGCCGGCCAGCACTTCGATGCCGCGCTGTCGGGCAACTCCGATGCGTGGCTGGCTGCCAACCCGTCCGTTACGCAGCTCCCCTACACGCTCTTCTGGACGCTCCTCACGCCGGGTAACGGCTCGAAGCCGTACCTCTCCTCGACCTACTACGACGACATGAAGGAGTGGTACGCCGCCCACAGCGAGTACCGGCTCGAAGATGCGTTCCTACACTCGTCCTCATCGAAGAGCGAATCCACGCGGCTGAAGGCGCACATCTGGGACTCCTACCGCTGGATGATCAACCCTTCGGACCCCGGCGCGCGCGCCTACACCATCGATCGCTACCGTCGTCTCGTGCAGGGTACGAGCGGTGTGTTCATCGATGAGGCAGCGTCGGGCGACATCCTCCCCCGCGTGCGCGGTGCCGTGGAGTTCTCGGAGGACCGCTACGAGACCGACTACAGCTCGCTCCTCGCCGCGGTCAAGCGGGAGATCGGAAACAAGACGCTCATGCTCAACACCGCCGAGTACACCAAGGACTTCGACCTGGCCAACGCGGTCGCGGCCGGGGCGGTGCACCTGGAGCTCTTCAACAACCCGATGAGATCGCAGATGAACGGGCGGTGGCAGTGGGTGGAGACTCTCCTTTCGCGCGGCGTCGACGTCGACATGGTGAGCCCGTACCCGGCGGCATGGGCGGACGAGCACGCCTGGCAGTACCCGAAGGGCAACTACGCGACCAGCGGCGGCAGGCTGCGCATGTGGGAACTGGCCAGCTATTACATGGTCGTTGGACAGAACCCGGACGGTCTCTATTTCCACCTCAAGGCGCCCAACTGGCAGACGCCTTTCGAGAATTACTGGCTCCCGGCCATCGAAGCGAACATCGGGCACCCGGTGGGTCCGCGCTCCGAGAAGGCACAGGGCACCGATCCCACGGGCCAGGCGTACACGATCTATCAGCGCGAGTTCGACAGGGCGCTGGTGCTGATCCGGCCGCAGCGCGGCTGGGGCGCGCAGAACTACAAGGACGGCACCGCGGTGGAGGTCACGCTCCCCTCGGGTGAGACCTGGCTCCCGCTGCAAGCGGATGGGACGCTCGGCGCTTCCGTGACCAAGGTGAAGCTCCGGAACTCGGAGTCGCTGATCCTGGTGAAGAAGAGCAAGCTCTGAGCAACGCGACGGAGTGAGGTCGTGAAAAACGAGCGGGTCGGGCATTAGCCCGACCCGCT
>DASSNL010000109.1:0-10599 GCA_035688075.1 Gemmatimonadaceae bacterium | reverse complement strand
TCCGTAATTTCGAACGGGCTAAGCAGCTTAGCTGCTTAGCCCGTTCGAAATTACGGACCTGACCCCGTCTCCCCTACCAGATCTTTGCCACCTCCGAGCGCGGGCGGACCATTGGATCCCCCGCCTCGCACGAGAATGCCTTCGCGAACGCCTCCATGTTGGAGAGCGGGCCGTTGACCCGCCACCTGCCCGGCGAGTGCGGATCCACCTTCACGCGGGTGCGGAGCGAGGCATCGCGGGTGTGGCTGCGGAAGCTCTGCGCGAAGGCGATGAAGTAGCGCTGCTCGGGGGTGAAGCCATCGATGAGCCCGGGGCGGCCGTTCTTCTCCAGCGCGCGCTCGAGCGCGTCGTAGCCGGTGAGCGCGCCCCCGTAGTCGGCGATGTTCTCGCCGAGGGTGAGCTGGCCGTTCACGTGGAAGGTGTCCACCTGGATGTAGCCGTCGTACTGCTTCACCATTAGCGCCGCCTGGGCATCGAAGGCCTTCGAGTCGGTGGGCGTCCACCAGTCGCGCAGGTTCCCCTCGGCGTCGAAGTGACGTCCCTCGTCGTCGAAGCCGTGCGTCAGCTCGTGACCAGCCCAGCTCCCGGCGAGCGAGCCGTAGTTGGCGCCGTCGTCCGCCTTCGGGTCGAAGGTCTGTGGGACGAGCGCGCCGGCGGGGAAGACCATCTCGTTGACGCTCGGATCGTAGTACGCGTTCACGGTGGGGACGGTCATGTGCCACTCGCTGGGGTCCACCTTCTTCCCCGGGCGATCGGAGGTGCGGTACCACTCGAAGCGCTCGGCGCTGGCCATGTTCGTCGCGAACGGACCATCGGTTATGTGGAGCTTCGTGTAGTTGCGCCACACGTCCGGGTAGCCCACCTTCTCGCCGAGCTTGTCGAGCTTGTCGAGCGCCTGCGCGCGGGTGGAGTCGGACATCCAGTCGAGCGCGAGGAGCCGCTCGCGGAACGCCGCGCGCACGTTGTCTATCACTTCCTTCGCCTTCACTTTCGCTTCGGGCGGGAAGGTGCGCGCCACGTACGCCTCGCCAAGGGCCTCTCCCATCTCGCCGTCGGTGGCGCGGAGGCAGCGCTTCCAGCGCGGGAGGAGCTCCCTCGCGCCGGTGAAGCGCGAGGAGAAGGCGAAGTCCTCCTTCACGAACGCCGAATCGAGCCAGGGCGCGGCTGCGTCGAGCGCGTGGTAGCGGAGGTAGGCGCGCCAGTCGTCGAGCGGTCGCGCCACCAGAAGCGAGTCGAGCGCCTTCAGATACGCGGGCTCGCCCACGTTCATGCGCGCGACGGGAGTGGAGACGCCCACGCTCCGGAAGTACGGCCCCCACGGCACGCTGGGCGCGAGGCGCGCGAGCTCCGTCATGGACATCGGATGATCGGTGGTCTTGGGATCGCGACGCGCGACGCGTGGGAGCTGCGCCTTTGCCATCGCCGTCTCCAGCGACAGCACTCGCCCCGCCTCGGAAGCAGCGCTCACCGAGTCTTCACCCGCGAGGAGGAACATGCGGGCGACGTGCACGAGGTACGCCTTGCGCGTGGAATCCGCGGACGCGCCCGGATCGATGTAGTAGTCGCGGTCGGGGAGGCCGAGGCCGCCGCGGTCCACGTCGGCTATGTAGCGCTCCGTATCGTGGATGTCGACGGTGGGCGAGTAGCGGAAGAGAACGTTGACGCCCGACGTCTGCAGCGATGCGACCGCCGGGATGAGCTCATCGCGCGACGTGATCGAGTCGATAGTGGCGAGCGTCGGGCGCATGGGATCGAGCCCCGCCTCTTCGGCGGCCGTCGAGTCCATGCAGCTCGCGTAGAAGGTGCCGAGCTTGCGCTCGGTGCTCGTGTCGGGGAGCGATTTGCGCTTCTCGGCCGCGTCCTCGAGGACCGAGCGCACTACCAGCTCGTTGCGGTCGGCCATGTCGCGCGCGACGCCGGTGGAGGAGTACGCCGCTGGGATCGTGTCCCCCTTCTGCCAGCCGCCGTTCGCGAAGGAGTAGAAGTCCACGCAGGCGTTGGCAGTCGTGTCCATGTAGGCGACGTCCACCACCTTCAGCGGCGGGAGGTCGGGGATTGCGGAGGCGGACGCGGAGTCGTCGCCCGGCCCGCACGCCGCGAGGAGCGCGAGCGTGGAGAGGGCAATGATGCGGTGTCCCGAGATGCGTGAAGGCATTGGCAGTGCGTTTCGCGAAGCGGGTGATGTGGGTTGGCCGATGGAGCGATCGGACGACGGAGCGGCGAAGCGGGTGGTGCGCGTGCGCTGACGATCGATACGAATGCGCTGACGGCCGGCGCGCATGCACTGACGGGTGGTACACGCGCGCCGATATCGTAGCTTATGGGCATGCCCAACAACACACCAGTCGCCCGCGCGACACCGCCAGCACTCGTCCTCTACTCCCTCGGCGCACTCGTCATCGCCGGCTGCGCCTCCGGCGGCGCGGGGAGCACCGCAACCGCCGCTAACCCCGCCCCAGCCGCCATCGCGGCGCCGGTACTTCCCCGCCCCACCGGCGTCTTCGCGCCGAGCAGGATGACGAGCGAGGAGATCGCTCCTGGGGTAGGGCACGTCGAAATGACTATCCCCTCGGGGCCGTGGCTCGTGCACCTCGTGACCATCTCACCGAAGGCGCCTGACGTGGAGCTGCGCACCGTGAAGGGGCTGGACCACGTGGTTGGGCGCGAGCGACCGAGCGAGATGGCGCGGCGTACGGCGGAGGCGGAGGGACGCGAGTTGCTCGCCGCGGTGAACGCCGATTTCTTCAACTTCACTCCGCCCGGGGTCTCGGAAGGCCCGCAGGTGAGCGACGGTCGCGTGCTGAAGAGCGAGGACCGCAACCGCGCCGCGCGTGCCGACACCGTCCTGCGCGACCAGCCGGTGTTCGGGATAGCGGCGAACGGGTGGCCTTTCTTCGCCGACGCGCACCTCGAGGGTTGGGTCCGTATGGCCGACCGCGCGGCGTTCACGGACATGCTCCTGCGGCTCCTTCGGGTGAACCGCGCGGCGAACGGCGACTCGCTCACGCTCTACAACTCGTTCATGGGCGACACGACACCGAGCGACAGCGGCGTGGTGGAGCTGGTGGTGCGCACGGTGCACGCCGCCGCGATGGCCGGCGACACGGCAACGGGAGTGGTGCTGCACGTCGATACGCTCTTTGCCGGCGTCGCCATCCCGCCGAACGGTGTCGTTCTCTCCATACCAGTACAGCTCGCGTCGCGCTCCACGACCGTCGGCGACACCGTCAGCTGGTCGCTCCCCTTCAGCGGCGCCCCTCCTCGCGTGCGCGAGCTGGTGGGCGGCTACCCGATGTTGCTGCGCGACGGCCGCCACGTCTTCGAGAACACGAAGGCCATCCTTTCGGGTTTCTCCGTGACCCAGCACCCCCGCACCGCCATTGCCACCCTGGCCGACAGCTCTCTCCTGATCATGGCAGTCGACGGCCGCAGCGAATCTTCCGGGGGAATGTCGCTAACCCAGCTCACCGACTTCCTCGTTTCACTCGGCGCCGTGAACGCGCTCAACCTCGATGGCGGCGGCTCCACCGTGATGGTCGTCGGCGATTCGATCGTGAACCACCCCTCCGACAAGGAAGGCGAGCGGGCGGTGGCGAATGCGCTGGTGGTGCTGGGAGATGAGCTGCAGGGTTCAGGAGGCAGGGTTCAGGAGGCAGGGTTCAGGAGGCAGGGTTCAGGAGGCAGGGTTCAGGAGGCAGGGTTCAGGGACTGCCTCGGAGTCGAGATCTCGAACCCGAGGCAGTCCCTGAACCCTGAACCCTGTAGTTCTGAACCCTAGAAGTCGTACCTCACTCCCAACTGCGCCTGCCTCGGCGCATAGACTCCGTTCGGGGTACCGAAGTTCGAGAACGGGGTGCCGGTCGCATCCATCTGGCGGCTGAAGAAGCCGGAGTAGTTGTCCCAGTTGAAGATGTTGAAGGCCTCGGCGCTCACGGAGAAAGAGCGCTCGCCGCCGAGGCTGAATGCCTTCGTGAGGCGCAGGTCCACGGTGCGGTACATGTTCTTCCAGGTCGTGGCGGGGCGTATGGTGCGGTCGCCCTTCCCGTTCACGAAGTCGTCGGTGAAGCTGTTGTCGTGGTTCAGGTCCTGGCCAACCGTGGCGACGTAGGGGCGCGGCGTAGCGAAGGTAGCGACTCCCGAGAGAATGAAGCCGTACGGCAGATCGCCAACGCCCGAGAGCACCACGCGGTGACGCTCGTCGCCAGTGCTGGGCTGCATTATGAAGAAGGACGGGTTCACGTAGCTCCCCAGCCCCTCGTACTGCGACTTGTACCACCCCAGCGTGTAGGCGAGACTCGTGCGCAGGCCCGGCTTGTCGTAAACGAGGCTGGTGGTGACCGCGTCGAACTTCGCCCTGCCGAAGTCGTCGTACAGCGTGATGGTGCCGTAGTTGTCGCTGATCGTGCGGTGCCCCGTCTCGGTGTTCAGCGCGTTCTGTGAGATCTGCACGTACAGGTTGCGCGCGTCCTGGTGGATGTAGTCGATGTTGAGCGCGAGCCCCGGCGCCAGCTCCTGCCCGACGCCGAGCGACGACTGGATGTTGTACGGCGTCTTCATGTCCACCTTGAGGAGGTTCATGCTCGGGGTGGACGTTCCGCCGCCCGAGACGACCATCTGCCGGAGCACCTCCGGATCCGTGGTGCCGGGGTTCTGGAACTCGTACGTGCGCCACCCCGCCGACTGCCGCTCGAAGAAGGCCATGAAGGTGGCGATCCGGTCGTACATGATCCCGAAGCCGCCGCGCAGATAGGTCTTCGTGTTCCCGAACACGTCCCACGAGAACGACGCACGCGGCGCGATGTTGTTCAGGTCGTTCTTCCGGTCGCCCTGATTGAGGAAGCCCTGCAGCTCCGGCGCCGCCGCCAGCACCGGATCGCTCGCCCACGGAACGGTGAAGTCGTTGTTGAGCGTGTTGATCTCGGCGTCGTAGCGGAGACCGAGGGTGAGCTCGAAGTTCGGCGTGACGTGCCACTGATCCTGCGCGTACGCACCGATGATGGTGCCGTTGGTGATGGCGCGCGCGTCTTCAGCGGAATTTGGATCGAAGAAGCCGACGCCGATGCGACCGAGGATGGGCTGCGTGCTCGTGTCGGTGGCGAACTGGAAGAAGCCGTCGCGGTTGCTCGGGAGCCAGCTGTTGGTGCGCACCCTTGCCAGCTCGACTCCGCCGGTGACGATGTGCTTCCCGTCGCCAAGGGTGTACGTGGCGTGGTCGAGGAGGCGGACGTGCGTCTCCTTGAGCTCGAGCGGGAAGCCGCTCGTGCCGAAGGTGATCCCCGGATACACGAGTTGCGGTCCCGCGACGAGCGGCGCCTCGTTGTGGTGCCAGTAGAGGAGATTCAGCGACAGCTCGTTGGAGAAGGCCGCGCTGGGCTGATAGGTGTCGCGGAGCTGCACGCTGTGCACCTGGTACTTGGCGCGGATCCCGCCGTTGTGCGCCACGGTGCCGCCGAAGAAGGTCTCGCTGTCGTAGAAGCGGCCGGCCCAGGTGGCGTCGAGGGTGTGCTTGTCACCGATCGGATATGTGAGGCGCAGGACGCCGTTCTGGTTCTTGGTCGGCGCGCCGAAGGAGCCGGTGAACTCGGCCCAACGGTCTGGCGCGAACGTCGGCTCGCCGGGGATGACCGCGATCGAGTTATCCGTGTTCTGGTACTCGTAGCTGGCCGAGAAGAAGAGCTTGTCCTTCACGATCGGCCCGCGGAGATCGAAGCCTGCCTGCACTCGCTTGTAGTCGGGGCGGTCGAAGGTCGCGGGGTCGGCCGCCTTCGCCTCGCGCTGGAACAAGTCGAGCGCGTTGAGCGAGTTGTTCTGGCCGTAGAAGAACGCGGAGCCGTGGAACTCGTTGGTGCCGCGGTAAGTGACCGCCGAGATGATGAACGACGCGCCGCGCGTGTACTGTGCGTCGTACGGATTCAGGTGCACGCGGAACTCGCGCACGGCGTCCTGCGGGATAGGAGAGCCCGTTTGCGGGATGCCGACGAGGTTTCCGTTGAACATGCTCTTCCACTCCGCTCCGTCGAGGTAGAAGTTCCAGAAGCGGAGGTCGGGGAGCGAGCCGGATGACGGGAGCGCGCGTCCGGCCGTGGGCGCGAAGGTCTTCATCCCCGGCACGATCGCCGCGAGGTTCATGGTGTTTCGCGTATTGAGCGGGAGATTCTCGATCTCCGCCTGCACGACGGGCGTGGATACGTCGTTGCGCTGCACCTCGAAGGTTGGCTCCGCCTGGCTCACGACTTCCACACCCTGCAGCGCGACCGCCGATTCCGAGAGCGTGAAATCGAGCGTGGCGCGCTGGCCTACGAGGAGAGTGATGTTGCGCTCCTGCTGCTGGTAGCCGATCATGCGCACGATCACGTGGTAGCTCCCCGGCTCCAGGCCGACCACCGTGTACGTCCCGCTCCCCGTGGTCTGCGTGCCGCGCTGCTGCTGCGTCTCCGTGTTGAGGACGCCGACCTGTGCACCGGCCACCGGCGTTCCGGCCGTGGAGACGATGCGTCCCTGGAGGACCGCTGCGTTCTGCGCATGCACCGAGGGCGCCGCCAGCAGAAGGGCGCCCACTACCGCTGTGGCGAGCGCCATCCAGACGCCCCTGGATCGACGCGTCAGCGACGGCTCACAGGATGCTGCTCTGACGGATGACATTGACATATGTGATGACCTCCTCTGGTTGAAGCAACTGGGAAGCAGGAAGCAGGAAGCAGGAAGCAGGGAACTGCAGGAAACAGGGAACAGGAAACAGGTACCGGCACACCTTCCACGGTCGTTCCCGCGACTTGCGGGAATCCATCTTGGGTCATCCCCGCGCAAGCGGGGATGACGGAGTTAAGTCGCAATTCCTGTTTCCTGTTCCCTGTTGCCTGTTGCCTTGTCACTCCTGCTCCCTGCTTTCTTTCTCTCCCCTCAACTCGATCACGGTCGCACCGGCGGCGGGGATCTCGAGCGGGACGTTCACCTTCGCCGCGCCGAAGGTGCCGATCCGGTGCAAGCCATTCGCGTCGAGGCGCATGATGCGGCCGCCCGCGGAGAGACCGTACTCCGCAGGGTCGATGGAGATAGTGGTGCTGATCGGTGTGTCGACGATGCTGGCGATCGCTATGGCCACGTCGCCATCGGCCGAGCGCCAGGCAGCAGATATCGCACTCGGGTAGCGATCCTTCGACCTCGTAGGACCTCCGCGCTGCGCGGCGTATATGGATATGCGCGAGAGGTCCACGTCCACCAACGGGACGGGGAGCCCGGGCGCCCTGACGAAGGTCCCGTACTGCAGAAATTCTGCCGCGCTCTTCCGGAGGCGTGCGAGTCGCAGCATGTAGCCGGTCTCCGCCGGACGTTCCTCGAGCTGAGAGGGGAGGAAGTTCGCGATCGTGGGCTGGAGCCCCCAGACGAAAGCACGCGCCTGCTCGAGGTAGAACTGGTGCCGGAAGCGCTCGTCCAGGAGCGCGAGCGGGTGCTCGGGCGCGAACTTCGCCGGCCAGAGGTCATCGTACGGCGGCATCACCAGCGAGGAGTAGTTGCCGTAGGTGAGGCCGTAGGGATGGTAGACGGCCTGGAAAAAGGGGATCGGCTCCCACCCGCTCCCAGGCGCCGTGTAGCGCTCCTGGCTCACCTGCAGCGTGCGCATGAGATCGAGCTCGGGGAGCCACGACTCACCGGCGCCCTCCCCCGCGAGGATCTTCCCGTCCGCGGCACGGCTCCGGATGCCGCGCTCCAACTTCCGGAAGCCATCCATCCAGTAATGGCCGCCGCCGGTCGGATGGCCGTGCGTAGAGTCCCAGCAGACCAGCGAGAGCACCGCCTGGTCCATGTAGATGCCGTCGACGCCATACTGGTCGAGCACCGTGTCCGCCATCCCGCCGTACTTGTTCTGCCAGAGCGGGGTGGTGACATCCATCGTGGCGCACGGTTGCGGGTCGAAGACGTTGTAGACCTCCTTGCGTACGCTGCCGTCGCGTTCCTTCACCGCGGCACGCGCGGCGCGCTCCGCGGTCCAGCTCGGTGTACCGGTGCACCAGAGGCGCTGGTTCATGTAGACCATCGCGTGTATCCCGGCCGCATGCGCGGCGCCGATGGCGGTGGTGAACGAGTGGGGGCCTTCGCGCGGCGGCAGGTAGTCGGGGAAGCCGGTGTCGTACGCGGCGTGGTGCCACCAGTGCCAGTAGACGCTCACCGGAAGATCGAGCGATTTCTGGAGCGCGATCGCGGGAGGGATGACGCCGGGTGAGCGGCCGCGATTCCAGATCCACATCGCGGTGTTGGTGAGCCACGCGGGGACGAGCCCTCGCTTCAGCCGCGACTCCCGCGCCCACCGCTGACGCGTGCCCCACTCCCTGTAGCGCTCGGCGGCGGTGATCCAGTCTCCGTGAAAGGTGCCTATCACTACCGAGTAGGGCTGCGACCACTCCGTCTTCGGCGTACTCGGGTTCTCGAGGAGCTGCGTGAGCTCGAAGCCGATCGTGCTGTCGGCGCCGCCCCAGACGGCGAAGGTCTTGTGGTATGCCAGCGTGTCGTGCGACGCCGCGTAGAAGCCGGGACCATTCTCCTGGTAGAGCGCCAGCGCCTGGAGCGAGAGTGCGCCTGGATAGACCCACTCCATCCTGCGCGGCTCCCCGGCGGAATCCGTGAGCAACGCGCGAGGGACTTTCGCGAGTGCGCCCATCCAGCGCGGGACGGCGAGCCGCTCGTCGCGGCCGAGCGGCGCGATCGAGACGACGCGGGGGAAGTGGACGCGCTCCACCTGTAGCGCCCCGGCTCCGTGGAGAGCGATGTGCCAGTCGGCGATCGGGCTATCACCCTCGAGGCGGACCGTAACCGTGACGGCGAGGTCGGGCGATCCTTCAACGTCGAATTTACTCCATGTGAGACTGAGCGCTCCTTCGCCGGGTAGTCGTCGCGCGTTGAAGTCGTGCGCGCGCCGTGGCGTGATCGTGTCGCCGCCGAGGAGCTCCAGCGACCAGATGCCGGGATCGCCCGAAGGGGCAGGCGCGTCACCTGGTGCGAGAGGCTGCACGAGGTTGCGACCGCTCGCTCTGTCCACCAGCTCGAGCAGCCGGCCATCGGCTGCATCGAAGCCGATGCGGATCGACGAGCTCTCGATGCGGACGGTGCGGGGCGGGAGAAATGGGAGAAAGCAAAAAGCAGACAGCAGGAAGCAGTGAACTGCCTTGGGGGAGAGGGATGTAAGTGGAAGGCCGTTATTCCCGCTTACGCGGGAATCCATGTTCGGCTGGGAAATGGATCCCCGCTTTCGCGGGGATGACGGTCGTATACTCATAGCTCGCTACGCTGGGGCCAGTTCCTGCTTCCTGTTCCCTGTTTCCTTTCTCCTCTCTCCCCCTTACCTCCGAGGTAGTTCACTGCTTTCTGCTGTCTGCTGTCTGCTTTCTCTCTCACAGCTCGAGCAACTTTCGGAGAAAAGTCGGCATCCCCTGGGCATGGTCTATATGGTCGGGCGCCGAGTTGCCGGCGAAGCCGAGTATGGCGAGGCGTCCCTTCCGGGCTTCGCTCAGCTGCTGCATCCCGTGCGGGCCCCATTCGAGGACGGGCTCCAGGTCGAGGCCGAGTGTTTGTACGAGATAGTCGGTGGTTTCGGTGGTGCTGGCAAAGGTGCCGGGGAAGATCTCCGAGTGGGTGACGAGAAATCGCTTGTCGCCGCGCATCGCGGCGCGCGCGAATTCCACGAAGATCTCGAGCGGCTCTTCATCCAGCTTGCCGCCTGCCGCGAGTACCGTACCATCGGGGATGTAGCTCGTATGCAATCCATCCAGGAGGAGTACGGCATCCACCTGCGCGAAGTGTCGAGGGTCCCGCAGTATCGCGCGCACGGCGCCATAGCCGGCGCTGAACCCCACGAGGGTGACGCTGCGAAAGGAGACGTTCGTCGCGTGCATCGCCGCGCCAGCTTCGCGTCCGATGCGCGACAGCAGCGAGTCGTAGACGGCCGGATCGCTGAAGGTGCGGTCGTACACGCCGGAACCCGGAGCGAGACTGACCACGGCGACGATGTGATCGTGGCCGAGCTTCGACACCGCGTACTCGGGGACGAAGGGCGAGCCGTGGAAGTAGAGAACGAGGTTCAGCGCGTCCGGGTGCTTCGTTCCTTTGGGGATGAATACTTCGACCGGTTTGTCGAGCGGTCCCGCGAAGGTACGCCGTGTGCCAGCGAGCTCGCGTGGCTCGATGCGCTCGTGCTTGCGCGTGTGCTCCACCATCGGCGACGGGTTCTGCGCTGCGGGAGGCGGGACCTGTGCAGTCGAGTCCTGCGCGCGAAGCGGCGTCCCGAGGAGGAGCGGGACGAGCGGGAGCAGCGTGGAGATGAGAGCTCGCAAGCCCCCGGATTCGCGTGAGCTTGGGCGCACGCTGGAGTACTGGCAAGCGACAGACTCGAGGGGCGATTGGATGGAAGCGGGGAGGTCATCGTATCGGCTCAGGATCGACATTCTTTGTCCGCTGAGTGAAGGCCGCGTGGATTTTGGAACCGGATGCTCGTCATGATGGATTCAAAAGGGGCGGGACGGGGTCAGGTCTGGAATCGTGAATTGATACAAGCGGCGCGCCGCTTGTATCAATTCACGATTCCAGACCTGACCCCGTCCCGCCCCT
>DASSNL010000105.1:0-2367 GCA_035688075.1 Gemmatimonadaceae bacterium | reverse complement strand
AGCAAGCTCAACCACGGTGAAGCCGTGGTTGAGCTTGCTCGAAATTAAAGACCTGACCCCGCTGAAGATGCTCCGATCTGCTCGAGCACGCCATGCAGGTCGGACACGACCCAGCGCTCCATCAGGTTGCCATCCTCCACTCGGTAGATGGCGATGCCCTTCAGCGTGATCGCCCGGCCCGTGGGAGCGATTCCCTGAAACTCGCCCTGGTGCGTTCCGAGCAATCTCCACCGCACCACCACCCTGTCACCCTCCGCGATCAGGTCATCGACTTCGTATCGGGCGTCCGGTACCACGAAGCGTATGGCCGAGTAGTAGTCCCGGAACGCCTGCGGACCGGTTGGGTTGCCCTCCGGCCAATCGTGGGATGTGAAACGAGGCGACACGACCTCGTCCACCAGCGCCATGTTCCAGTCGACGTAGACTTCCTTGTAGAATCGGCGAACCAGCTCCTTGTTCGCGGCTGCAGTTCTGTCAGGCATTGGTCGTCTCTCCTTCCGTTCGGTTCGAGGCACCGGCGCCAGTCCGCGGCCACGGGCCGCTCCGGTAACGATGGAAAGCTGCGCGCCGTCGGGGCCTCGCTCCTGCACGGGCTTGATCGCCGTGGAACGGGCCTGACACTTTTCTTCCTGCTCACTCGCCACACAGTCGTGCACGCTGACGCACGACCGAGGAGGACGGCCATGCACCCGAACGCCGAACGCACGCTGGCTCCGCAAGGCCAGGTGGATCCGAACGGAAGGCCCCGCGCCGAGCGTCTGGCGACGTCGGGCCGGGCCGAGCCGTGGACCATCGTGCGGCACGTGCACGTTCGGGGCGGCCAGTACGTGGAGAGTCGCCACGAGGCATTCGCCTCGCACCCGTCGCACGTGCACACCACACCCACCATCGCGCTGCTCCTGAGCGGAGCGCTCGAGTTGAGGTTTGCCTCGGGGCGGCGCCTCACCGTGGATGCTGGTGAAGCGGCCGGCGCGCTCGTGCTTCCCCCAGGCCCGCCGCATCAGGGGCGAGCGGGTGCAGGGGGCGCGCGGATGCTGTTCGTCATGCCCGAAGCGGATCGGGTCGCGATGATGGGGACGGCGGCGGCCGAGGTTCTCGCGGACCCGGCGTGGTGGCGTACTCCGCGGGTCGCGATGCTCGGCCGCGGGCTCTTGCGCGAGCTCGCGGTGGCCGACGACGCGGCGTCGCTCGCCCTCGAGGGACTCACGCTGGAATTGATGTCCGCACTGGTTCGGCGCAAAGGAAAGTCGGCGCATCCCGGCCCGCCCCCCGCGTGGCTGCGGCGCGTGCGGGAGTCGCTCGACGACCGCTACAGCGAGCGCGAGCTGCGGATCGCCGACCTGGCCGCAGTGGCCGGCGTGGACCCGGCCCACCTGGCGCGGCGGTTTCGCGCCCACTACGGCACGACGGCGGGCGCGTACCTGCGCGAGATCCGCGTGCAGCGCGCCGCCGACGCACTGGTTCGCTCGCCGGCACCGCTAGCCCGCATCGCCCTCGACTGCGGGTTCGCGGACCAGAGTCACTTCACGCGCGTCTTCCGGACGGTCCATGGAGTCACGCCTCTGCGCTGGCGGGCGCTCCACGGCGGGTGACGGCAGACAGTAGAAAGCAGAGAGCAGAAAGCAGAAAGCAGAGAACTGCGAGGGGACAGGAAATAGAAACAGGAAACAGGAACTGCACACCGACAGTCGCCATCCCCGCGAAAGCAGCCACCGTCATCCCCGCGAAAGCGGGGACCCATGTTCGGCCAGGCAACATGGGTCCCCGCTTTCGCGGGGATGACGACGGCGCGGCTCCCTGCATTCGCGGGGATGACTTCGCATCACGAGGCGTTCACTGCTTCCTGCTTTCTGCTTCCTGCTTTCTCTCCGCCATGATCGCACGCCAACCGGCGTACGCGCGAAGGCTCTGGATCTTGCCGTCCCTCACCTCGATGATGTCCACGGAGAACTTCTCCGTGTCCGAGGACGCACTTCGGTACTCGATGGCGGCCGTGTTCCCGCGGATGATCGGCGGCTCGTGTCCTCCCCATGGCGTGCCACGCCGCATGAGCGCGAGCACGAGCTCCCGAATCTCGGCCCGCCCGCGGGCTACGCCGTCGTCTCGATCGAAGACGCGCGAGACGAGATAGCTCTCGATGGTTGCATCAGGTGCGAAGAGTGCGACGAGCGCCTCGACATCCTTCCGCGAAGAGGCGGCTTCCACATCTGTGATGAGCTGCTCGACAGTGGTGACTTGCTCGTCCTGCATGACTGTCTCCCGCTTTGTCCATGGTCTCGTGAATCGACATGATTGCATCCCTCACATTCACGACGGAGTGCGACGGAGAGATGTGACAGGACGCGGCGGGGTCAGGTCTTTGATTTC
>DASSNL010000093.1:0-9517 GCA_035688075.1 Gemmatimonadaceae bacterium | reverse complement strand
TATGCTCGATTCTCCCGCAGCTGCACGCCATTTCCGACCAGTGGCTCGCGAACAAGCGGACGAGGGAGAAGCGCTTCTCGCTGGGCTTCTTCGATGAGCGCTACCTTTCGCGCTACCCCGCGGCGCTCATCCGCAGGAACGGCGACATCGTTGCCTTCGCGAACGTGTGGCAGTCGGGTGACAAGACGGAGCTATCCGTGGATCTGATGCGCTTCACCGCCGCGGCGCCGCCTGGCGTGATGCGCTACCTTCTGACGGAGCTGATGCTCTGGGGAAAGGAGCGCGGCTACGAGTGGTTCAACCTCGGCATGGCGCCTCTCTCCGGCCTCCAGGCGTCCGCGGTCGCACCGCTCTGGAACCAGCTCGGCACCACGATCTATGGCTACGGCGAGCGATTCTACAACTTCCAGGGAGTGCGCGACTTCAAGGAATGGTTTCACCCAGTATGGGAACCCAAGTACCTCGTCTCCGCCGGCGGCGCCGCCCGCCCCGTCATCATCGCCAACATCGCCTCCCTGATAGCCGGTGGGTTGGAGGGGGTGGTGGGGAAGTGATTGCGGAGAAGGCGGAGAGCAGAGAGCAGACAGCAGACAGCAGTGAAGACCTCCGCGGGCCATCCTCCCCGCGCAAGCGGGGATGACGTCGTATTACGAGCCGTTCACTGCTTTCTGCTTTCTGCTCTCTGCTTTCTTTCTCCTTACTGCATCAGCTCCCGCAACCGCCCAGCGTACGCTCGGCTGGCGGTGAGCTTGGTGCCGTCGGTGAGGATCACTACGTACTCGCCGTGGAACCAGGGCTGGAGCTCGCGCACGCGATCGAGGTTCACGATGACTGAGCGATGGATGCGCACGAAGGTGCCGCGCGGGAGGCGCTCTTCCATGCGCTTCATGCTCTCGCGGAGCTGGTACGACTCGCCGCGCGCGTGCAGCATCACGTAGTTCGCCGAGGCCTCCACCCAGTCGATGTCCGCCGGGCGAACGAAGAACATTCGGCCGTCGCTCTTGACCACGAGGCGCTCGTGCTCGTGTCCGGAAGGCGGTGCCACCGCACCGCCGCTCTCTCTCGCGCGCAGCTCGGCCAGAAGTCCGAGAAGGCGGCGGTCGGCAGCAGCCGCGCTCTCGCGCTCGAGCTGCTCCCGCGCGCGGCGGAAGGCATCGGTGAAGCGCGCGCGCGAGTACGGCTTGAGCAGGTAGTCGAGCGCGTGCACCTCGAAGGCGCGCAGCGCGTACTCGTCGTGCGCGGTGACGAAGATGATGGCGGGGAGCGCGGGCGTCTGAAGCTTGGCGAGCATCTGGAAGCCGTCCATCCCCGGCATCTGCACGTCGAGAAAGACGAGATCGGGGAGCGCGCTGTCTATGAGACCGATCGCCTCCTCCGCGCTCGCGCACTCGCCCACTATCTCCACGCCGCCCTCGGCCGAGAGCAGCTTGCGGAGTCGCGCGCGAGCGAGCGGCTCGTCATCGACGATCAGCGTTCTCACCGTCATCTTCGATTACCTCAGGCGGCCGGAAGAGCCAGGACGCTCGTGGTGTGGAAGGGGATGGTGAGTGTTAGACAGAGCCCGCCCTCGGCTCGGTTGCCAATGTCGATCCGTTGTCGCTTACCGTAGAGTCTGCGAAGTCGTGAGCGCGTGTTGCTCAGCCCCACGCCCGCGCTGCTCCTCTCTTCCCAGCCGTCGGGGAGGCCGGGGCCATCGTCCAGAACGGTGATCACGAGCGAGCCATCCGTGTGCTGGGCGCGTACCTCCACGCTTCCTCCCCTGCTTCGCTGCGCGATGCCGTGGAGCACCGCGTTCTCCACCAGTGGCTGGAGGAGCATGTTGGGCACGAGCGCGTCGAGCGAGTCCGGCGCGATCTCGATGGACGCCGAGAGCTCGCCGCCGAAGCGAAGCTTCATGATGTCGAGATAGCAGCGGGTCAGCTCGACCTCCTGGCGCAGCGATACCTCCTCGGCGCCGTCCCCGCGGAGCGCGGCGCGGAGGAGGTCGCCGAGCGCGGCGAGCATCGCGTCTGCCGCCTCGAGATCCTCGTGCATGAGTGCCGAGACGGCGTTGAGCGTGTTGAAGAGGAAGTGCGGCTGCAGCTGCGTCCGGAGGAGTTGCAGCTTCGTCTGCGCCAGTTGCGCGCCGAGGTGACTGGCGCGCAGCTCGCGGCTGCGATAGCGGCGGTAATAGTCGATGGCGTGGTAGACGGCGATGATCGCGGCGCACACCACGAGCCCCGTCACGAAGAAGGCGCTCACATGCTCGGTGACCGCGAGCGGCACCAGCACGCGTCCGGAACCGAGCGCGAGGTCGACCAGCGCCGAGAGCACCGAGTGGAGGAGCGCGAAGAGCACCGACGCGACGGCGAGCATGGCCGCGTTGAGCGCACGCGTCCCGCGCGCGGTGTCGCCGCCGAGCTGCCAGCGCCGCGCCGCCGCGAAGATGAATGGTGTGAGCACCACCCAGATATACCAGCGCGCCAGGTAGACCGGGACGAGCTGCCAGACGGCGATCTCGCGTCCGACCGCGTGCCCATAGAGATGTACCTGACCCGCCGAGACGAGGCCGAAGAGTGTGCCCAACCCTACCGCCACCGCGCAGTCCGCCAGCGGCCGACGACTAGAGAGAAAGCCGGACTCGGGCCTTTGTGCTCCTGACTTCCGCATTGTCCTGATGCAGCTCCTGCCGAACTCCGGTGGCGAGATGCTGCATCTCTTGGGCCGAGGGAGGGCGGGAACTGCAGGGTTCAGGAGGCAGGGTTCAGGGTTCAGGTACTGCCTCGGCGAATAGACTCGACTCCGAGGCACTACCTGAACCCTGAACCCTGTAGTTCTGAACCCTGTTGCTCCCCCCTCACCCGATGGGCACGAAGTCGGAGAGGTGCTCCTGAATGATCACCCAACGTCCGCCGCGGCGCTGGAAGACGGCGGTCCAGGCGCCGCCCACGGTGTGGGGGTGGCCTTGCGGGGTAATGTGGGGGATGCGGTAGGTGGCGGTGAGGACGGCGGCGTCGGGGGCGAGGACGTCGACGTACATCGGGCCCCACTCCCAGCGCGGCTGGCGCATGTTCTGACCGATGTTGCGCCAGAAGGTCGCGATGTCGAGGGCGAGGGAGTCGCGCGCTGTGGTGATGTGGCCGGCGCTCGCCGAGACTACACGACCGGTGTCCGGGTAGAGACTCATCAGGCTGGCGACCACGTCCTTCGCGGAGAGGTCGGCGGCGGATGTGATGCGAGAGCGGATGGTGTCGGCGATCGCCTCGCGTTCGGCGGCGGAGAGTGAAGTGCGCGTGGATGCTGGCGCGGGCTCGGGGCTGCAGGCGCCGAGCGAAGCGACGAACAGGGTGAGCGAGAGGATCGCCGTTCGCACGGTCGGGCGGGCTGACGCGAGTCGGGACATGAGAGTGAGGGAAGAAGAGGTGACACCGCGCGTGGACGGTATGCGTCACCGGCAGTGGACGTGAACGAGTCGTGAATGCGCCTCGAGTACGCGAATTCGGCCTCGCGCGCTGGCGCGTTTGCTGCCATGCGGCATGTATGCCGCTGTGCCCTCGGGCGGCTGTTCGGTTAGAATTGATTCCGGGGGATGGAGAAGTTGGGAGTTTTGCGCTCTACGAGGGAGGTATCCATGAGCGCGTTCAGGATGCTGGCGATGGTTCCTCTGGCGGCATTCGCCGTGGCTTGCGGCCGCTCGGAGCAACCGAAGAATCAGGCGATGGACCCGGCGCTGATGAGCGACCTGGAGAGTGCGGCCGCACCCACCTCGGCGCTGGCGTCGTCGCAGTTCAAGCCCACGCAGGTCGTGTCGGCGATCGAGCTGGGCGAGTCGCCGCGCGCGCATGCCCCGGAGCGGACCGCAGCCCCGGCGCCGCGCGCCAGGCCGCGCGCCTCCGCGCCCGCGCCGAAGGTGAAGACCGTTGATCCGAAGGCGACCGAGCCCAAGCCGGAGCCGGTGGTCGTAGCCACGGCGCCCGCGCCGGCGCCCGAGCCGGAGCCAGCTGCTGCGCCGGCACCGACCACCACGCCGACCGCCGGCCCGCGTCCCACTCCCAACCCCGTCAACATCCCCGCCCCCGTCGGTCGCGAGCCAGGCAGAGGCGGCATGGGCGGTATCGGGACCATAGGTACCATCGGCACGATCGGCAGGATCGGCGGCGTGATCATCCGCGGCGGCTCGATCGGCGACGACGACCACTGCGAGATCCACCCAGGCGGCGGCATCATGATCAACCGCCCCGCCCCGATAGTGCGCCCGACGTTCCCGAGAGGAGCCTGGTAGGGAAAGCAGAGAGCAGAAGGCAGAAAGCAGAAAGCAGGAGCTGCCTCGGGGGTGAGGGCTGTAAGTAAGAAGCCGTCATCCGCGCGATCCAAAGCCGTCATCCCCGCGATCCCAAGCCGTCATCCCCGCGAAAGCGGGGACCCATGTTAGCCGGTCTGAACATGGGTCCCCGCTTTCGCGGGGATGACGTTGTATTACGAGCCGTTCACTGCTTTCTGCTCTCTGCTCTCTGCTCTCTGCTTTCTGCTCTCTCCCCTCACTTCAGGGTAAACGCAAACAACGCCTCCCCCGCCGCGATCGCGACGTACTGGCGACCATCGAGCTCCCAGGTAACCGGGGGGGCGCGGACGCGGCCGCCGGTGTGGGCTGTCCAGAGGATCTTGCCGGTACGGGCGTCGGCGGCGTGGAAGAGGCCCTGCTGCTCGCCGTAGAAGAGCAGACCGCCGGCGGTGGTCAGCGTGCCGGTGCCGAGCATCCGCTTCTCGGTCTGCTTCTGCCAGCGGATCTCACCGGTGGCCACATCGATCGCGGTGAGCGTGCCGGTCGCAGGGGCGAGCGGGAGATGCTGGCCACCCTCCCACTTCACTCCCTCGCGGAGCTTCTGCGGCGCCAGGATGAAGAGGATCGGTTCGACTATCCCCGACACGTACATGAGCCCCGTTTGCGGCGAGTACGATGGCGGCGCATTGTTGTTCCCGCCGCCCATCCCGGGCATGATGCGCACGCCCTCGGGCGTCGGCGCCGCGAAGGTGTTCTCGTGCGGGACGAAGGGCGCCGAGCGACGGATGCGCTCACCCGTCCGGCGATCGAGGATGTAAACCCAGCCGATCTTCCCCGCCTGCGCCACCGCCGGCACGCGCTCGCCGTTCACCATCACGTCGAAGAGCACCGTGGTGCTCGCGGCGTCGTAGTCCCACATGTCGTGCGGAATCTGCTGGTAGTACCAGCGCAGCTTCCCTGTCTTCACGTCCACCGCGACGATGGATGACGTGTACAGGTTGTCGCCCGGACGCATGGAAGCGTCGGTGTTCGGTGCCGGGTTCCCGACGCCGAAGTAGATGAGACCGAGCTTCGGGTCGTACGATGGCGTGTTCCACACGCCGCCGCCGCCGTGCTTCCACGCGTCGGCGTATTTGGCGCTGTCGCGCTTCTCGCGCGCGATGTCGCGGGGAAGAACGTCGCCGTCTGGCGTGGTGGGCGACCACTTCCCCCACCACCCGCCTTCCTCCGGTGACGGCACGGTCCAGAATCGCCAGATGCGCTTGCCGCTCTCTGGGTCGTACGCGTCCACCGATCCACGAATCGGGAACTCGCCACCGGCGATACCCACGATGATCTTCCCGTCCGCGGCGAGCGGCGCGCTGGTCATCGAGTAGCCCAGGTCGGGATCGGCCGTGGTCACATCCCAGATCAGCTTCCCCGTCGCCCGGTCGAGCGCGAGAAGGTGATCGTCGAGCGTGGACATGTAGACCTTGTCGCCGTACACCGCCACGCCGCGATTCTTCGCGCCACAGCAGGTGGGCACATCGCGCAGGTTGTGCTGATGCCGCCAGAGCTCCGCTCCCGTGCGTGCATCCACCGCCATGAGAAGACCGAAGGGGCCGGTGTAGTAGAGCACTCCGTCCACCACTATCGGCGAGCTCTCCTGGCCGCCGGGAGGTGCTTCGATCTGGTGCACCCACTCCAGCTTCAGCCGGGTGGCGTTGCGCGTATCGATCTGATCGAGCTGCGAGTAACGCCGGTTGGTGTAGTCGTGCCCGTACGTCAGCCAGTTGCTCTCGTCCGATTCCGCGGCGAGAAGCATCGCGTCGGTAACGGGCACGTGCACGGGCGCGGTTACCGAGCTGGAGGCGCCCGCTCCCGTCGCCTCGCCGTCGTAGATGTTGCCGGCACCCGGCGCGCCGGGTAGGGTGGTGCGTTCGCCGACACCGTCTACGCTGTACTCGTCGTCACCGGCCTGCACGACCGCACCGCGGACGAAGAGTCGCGGCTTCGTGCAGAGAATCGCCGAGCGCTCGGGAGTGCCGAGAAGGGGGCCGTACGGATCCGTTCGCGAGGCGACCGGAGTCATCTCGCTCGAGATGTGCGGCGCGGTGTCGGGAAGGATGTGGTAGAGGAGCATCGAGCTCCCGATCCGGGCAACGGGAGTGAGCTCCTGAAGCCAGGTGAAGCAGGGAGCGTACGCGCCGCGGATGTAGGTGCGGCTCGCCGCCACCCATCCGGTGGCCGGACCCGCGCCGCCAATGCGCACGGTGTCGGCCAGAGGGAAAGCTCCGACCGGTGTGGTGCCGAAGTAGAAGAGCGAAAGCGACGTGACGTTGCGTGCGGCCAGCGTGTCGGAGAGCTCGCGCAGATCCTGCCCCCAATCGAGGTTGCTGTCGATCAGCGCGTGCGACGGGTCGCTGCCGGCGATGAAGTTGAAGTCCGCGATGAAGTCGGGGTATGCCTTCGCCGCATCCACCACCTGCAGCAGCACGAGCGCGGCGAGCGTGGCGCGCACCAGCCAACGTTGCGGCTGCCGCCGCCAGAGTGCCACTGCTGCTCCGGCCGCGGAGATGGCGAGCAGCGGATAGATCGCGAGCACGTGGCGCACGCCGATGTCGATGCTCCCCGTCATCGCAACGAGTATCACGGCCAGGGCGCCGAGCAGCGGCGCGAGCGATCGCCATCCCAGACGCCGCGAGCTCCCGAGCGCCGCGAACAGGGCTCCGATGGCGCTGAGCACGAGGAACGCCGCCGGCGTCTTGAGCGCGAGGACGACGGGCCAGTAATACCACCAACCGTGCCGGCTGATCTCCCCGAAGAGATACGACGGGTGACCGAAGTTGTTGTGCTCCGCAAGCTGGCGAATACCGGAGATCAGCTCCGGCGCGGGCACGGGGATGAATCCGCGCGCGAGCGACACGTGGAAGCGGTACATCGCCCAAACCACCAGACCGGCTACGAACGCCGCAGCCAGCGCCGGGCGCCAGTACGGCGCTAGTGCGTCGAGGCACTTCCGAAAGATGCCTCGACGCGCCTCGTCCTCTCCTGCTGCGCGCCGCTCGCCGTCCTCGCCGGAAGCCGCGCGTTCGTCGCGCGCGCGCCTCCGCTCCGTGATCGCCACTGCGATCACGATGAGAACAGCGGCGAGCGCGAAGAAGGGGAGACTCGAGAACTTCGTGACGATCGCCGCACCGCCTGCCACGCCGAAGTGAAGCGAGCGCCTGATGCTCGGCCGGTCTATCCAGCGCGCGAACGCGTAAAGCGCCCAACAGAGCGTGGCTGTGAGCGGCAGATCGGTAGTGGCGAGCGCCGAGTGCGCGAGGATCTGCGGCATCGACGCGGTGAGGAGCACCGCCAACGCGGCGGCGCGCTCGTCGTAGAGCCAGCGCGTCCACGCCCACACCACGCCGAGGAGGAGCACGAAGAACGGCAGCACGCCGAGTCGCGCGAGGCGCAGCGTCCGAACGTAGTGATTGCCCTGGAGGAGGATGGCGTTCCCTTCTTCCCACATCGTGCGACGGTGGTGCGATCTCGCGCCATCGAGCGTCGGCGCGAGCGCGATCGCCGCGCGGGCGAGGGGCGGATGCTGCGGATCGTAGTCGTAGCTCCCGTCCTGCAGCCACTGGATCCCGGCCGCGAGATGGGCGGGCTCGTCGAAGGTCTGGTTGTAGCGCGCGGCGATGCGCGCAACCACTGCGCACGCCACGAGCGCGATCGCTACCGCCACGAGCGGCGCCAGCCGGCCGCGCCACCATGATCCACTCCTGGTGCGCGCCTTCCCCTCCGATTCCGGGTCGAATCGCGAGGGAGCGGTTCCGGAAGCTGCCGGGGAAGAGGGAGGGGGAGGAGCTGCTGACAAAGTGATCTGCTGTGCGTGCGTGCGAGCGGGTGGTATGGTGGTGTCGGTCCGACACCACCATCAGGACGACCGCTCGGCTATTCCGGTCTCAACTGCCCTGCGTGGGAGCTACAGCCATCCCCATGGCGTGGTAACCCTTGTCCACGTAGAGGACGGTTCCGGTGATGCCACTGGCGAGCGGGGAGGAGAGGAACGCCGCCGCCGCGGCCACTTCGGTGGCTGTGAGCGGGTCGGTGAGCGGCGCGTTGGCCGAGGCGTACTCGACCATCTTCTCGATTATACCGATTGCGCTCGCGGCGCGCGATGCCAGGGGGCCGGCGGAGATCGTGTTGACCCTTACCCCGTACTTGCGACCCGCCTCGTAGGCGAGAACGCGGGTGTCACTCTCGAGCGCCGCCTTGGCCGACGACATCCCGCCGCCGTAGCCGGGAATCACCCGCTCGCTCGCCATGTAGGTGAGCGAGAGGAAGGAGCCGCCGTCGCGCATGAGCGGCGCGAATCGGTTGACCATCGACACCTGCGAGTACGCGCTCACCCCGAGCGCGGTGAGGTATCCCGACCGGCTGGTCTCGAGGAGCGGCTTCTTCACCTCGGGTCCGTTGGCCAGCGAATGTATTACGATGTCGAGCGATTTCTCGCCGAAGTCGGCCGCGACACGGTTGGCGACACCGTCGATGCTGAAGTCGCCGGCGTCCTTGTACCTCTTGCTCTGGCGGAGCTCTTCGGGCGCGTCGTCGAGCCGGTCGAACGAGGCGTCGAGCGGGTAGATCTTCTCGAACTCGAGCATCCCGCCGCCGGCCATCTGCCGCGACTCGTCCATCTTCCCCCGCTCGAGCAGGTTGAGGAAGATGTTGAGCGCCGGCGGCCAGGTGCCCACCACCACCGACGCACCCGCTTCGGCGAGCGCCTTCGCGATGGCGAATCCGTACCCCGCATCGTCCGCCACCCCCGCCACCAGCGCGCGCTTGTTCCTGAGGTCGATATTGAGCATTCCGTGGAATAGCGAAGAAGGCGGTGGGGGGCAAGGGGAGGGGAGAGAGGAGAAAGCAGAAAGCAGACAGCAGAGAGCAGAAGGCAGGAACGGCAAGGGTTCAGGAGGCAGGGTTCAGGGGTCAGTGACTGCCTCGGGCGGAAAGATCTCTACTCCGAGGTAGTACCTGAACCCTGAACCCTGCCTCCTGATGAACCCTTGCAGTTCACTGCTTTCTGCTATCTGCTTTCTGCTCTCTCCCTACCGGTAGATGAGATACGGCCTCACCCTCTCCCCCCAGTCCTTCGCTTCGCGATCCCAGCGCGCGAGGAGAGAGTCGATCGCGGTGGTGCCGGTGGTGTCGGCGAGGAGGGCTTCGCGGAGAGCGGGGGTGCCGGCGAGGCGGTCGAAGTGGGAGGCACGCCACTCCCAATCCTTCGCG
>DASSNL010000071.1:0-85717 GCA_035688075.1 Gemmatimonadaceae bacterium | reverse complement strand
CAGCCCGCTCGAAATTAAAGACCTGACCCCGCCGTCCTCGGACGTGGGGGCCGCACGAACCTCCGCGACTGCCGTTCGTACGCGTGCGCGAATGCCAGCACTCGCGCGTCGTCGCCGGGGAATCCCACCACGGAGAGATTTCCGTTCGGCATTCCGTCGGCGCCGTAGCCCGCGGGCACCGACACCTCGGGGAGTCCGAGCCAGTTGTTGTACGAGAGCGTGGTGCGGATCTTCGGCCAATCATCCACCACGAGCGGCGCGGGGAAGGGCATCGTAGGCCACACCATGGCAGCGATCCCGGCCGCACGCATCGCCTTCACCAGCTGGCCTACTATCGTGGCGCGCGACTTGGCGAACGACTGGCCCGCGGGGTCCTTCGTCATCGGCTGGTCGAAGAGCGGCTCGCACTCCTCGTACGTCTCCGGGAGCGCTTCGTAGAAGGAGCGGTACGCGGGGTAGCCGCGCCGCATGTCGGCGCGCGGATCGCTGCTGCGCCCCTCCCAGTAGATGCGATACGCGTTCGCGGTGGGTGCGGGCGTCCAGTCGTTCGGTTCCACGTCGCCGCGCTCTTTCGCCGCGGCCTTGAAGAGATCGCGGTAGTTCGCCGATGTCACCGGCGATGCAAACGGCTCCACGACCGCACCTGCCGCGCGCAGGTCGCTCAACGCACGGTCGAAGTTCGCCAACGATTCTGCGGCCATCTGCTCGCGTGGGACGTTCCCCTCCACCACGCCGATCTTCACACCGGCGAGCGCGTCGTCGCGCAGCATGGCCAGCGGCGCGGCGTCGAAAGCGCCGGTGAGCGCGAGCGGATCCGAAGGATCGGGACCGGCGATGGCGGCGAGGTAGAGCGCGGCATCTGCTACGTGGCGCGCGAGCGGACCGTGCGTGTCGAGATACGGCCAGGTGGGAATCACGCCAGTGCGCGGCACCAGGCCGAAGCTCGGCTTCATCCCCACGATCCCGGTAAACTGCGCCGGTATTCTATTGGAGCCGCCATCATCAGTGCCGAGCGCGGCGAAGGCCATCCCGTCGGCCACCGCAACAGCGGAACCGGCACTCGACCCGCCGGGCGTGAGGGTCCCGGTGCGATCGTATGGGTTGAGCACCTGACCGGTGTAGCTGCTCGTGCCGTCACCGTGGAACGCGAAATCGTCAGCGGCGGTCTTGCCGAGTATGACGGCGCCGGTCGCGCGAATCCGCGAGACCTCCATCGAGTCGCGCCGCACGGGATCAGGGAAGAGAAGCGCCCACGCGGCGCTGGATCCCGTGGTGGGCAGGCCTTTCACATCGTAGATCGACTTGGCGAAGACGGGAACGCCGTCCAGCGGGCCGCGCAGCTCCCCGGCGCGGAGCCGCGCGTCGGACGCGCGAGCTTCGGCGACAGCGTCGTTAGAGAGCGCGTCGATGGCGTGCAGCAGTTTGCCATCGGTGCGACAGCGCTCGAGCGCGCGCTTCGTCACCTCTTCCGCGCTCCAGTCGCCGCGGCGGCGGCCGGCCTGGTAGTCGGCAATCGTTCCGTCGAGCGGGTCGGAGGGTGGCGAGTAGCTCATGTCGGGGAGTCGGACGGCCGCGGCGGCGGCGAGCGCCGCGAGCTGGGCGAGGGCTTCGCGTCGAGTCGGGGACATCGGCTTTGCGTCGAAGAAGGCGGATGCTCGGCGGTCGAGCGGCAAGGTGCGAGAACGATCGCGGCAGACTCGTAAACTGGCCGCGGATCACGGAGCGTCAATAGCTCGCGATCTCGATTGCAGTGTGGCTTCGACTGCAAGTGTTCGCGCGCGCTTACATGCCGATGGTAGTCAAGTGGAGTCGCGAGCGGTCGTGGAGAAGACTCCCCCGCCGGCTGGTGTCCACCGCGACGGACGGGCGCTCGTCCCCGGAACGCGTCGGAATACGTGGACCCGTGCACCGACGCCGCATGTTGCAGGCACTCGCAAAGCGTTGTGCCTGCTCGGCTTCGGCAGGGCGGCGCGCCGGGCTCATCACACGGCGCGAGAGGTGCGAAGTGTGAGTGCACCTCGAGTTCATGGTGGAGGCAATCGTATGAAAGGGTCGAACAGGGCGGTGCAACGGATGCTCCTCGCGGCGGCGGCGATGCTGCTGCTGCCCGCTGCTCTCGCGGCGCAGGGTCGCGGTCGGAACGTGAAATACGACCGTGTGCCGCCGGGCCACATGCCACCCGCTGGGATGTGCCGCGTGTGGTACGACGGAGTGCCGCCGGGACACCAGCCCTCTCCCACACGGTGCGACGTCGCCGAGTCGGACGCGTACTACAATGGCGGCCGCGTGATCTACGGCGCGGTTGCGTATCGCGAGCGCAGCGCGCACCGGCGGGATCGCTACTGCGACGAGTGGGAGCATCGCAGGGGCGAGTGCGGCTACAGGAGCGATCCGCGGCGGACGCCTCGCCGCGAGTATCCAGTCGCGCTGCCGGAGATGGTGTGGGGCGTGACCATCGCCCACGGTGGCGTCGTGGTCGAGGTGCATCGCTGGCTCGCAGTGAGCGATCCGCGCGTGCGCGTGTTCGACTACGACCGCCACGGCAGACCGGGGCTGGTGGTCTGGTACGACAGCCGCGGGAACGAAGTGCAGCGGTGGTTCGACGACGATCGTGACGGGCGCGCGGATAGGGTAGCGATCTACGAGGGAGGACGGGTGGTGCGCATGGTGCGCCGGTAATGGTTCGCCGGTAGCGGATCGAATGACGGCGAGTACCGACCATACCGTGCTACGGTATGGTCGGTACTCGCCGTCGCGCGCTTACGAGAATGCCTGGCGGAGCGCTGCGTCGGCGCATTACCGGGACGCCCGGCAAGTAACGATCAGATCGCTGCTCACCGGATCGCGGTGGCCTCTATCTCCACCAGCAACTCCGGTCGAGCGAGGCGCGCGACGCCGAGCAGAGTACCGCTCGGCAGTATGCCGGCTGTCGCGAGACGGTCGGTGACCGCGCTGTAGCCCGCGAAGAAGGCGGGTATGTCTGTGGTGTAGTAGTTCAGCCGCACGACGTCTTTCAGCTCGTAGCCGCCGGCACGCAGCACCGCTTCTACGTTGTCCATGGCGGCGGCGAGCTGCGCGCGCATGTCCCCGGGGTACCGTGGCTGGCCGTCGGGGCCCGCGGAGGTCTGGCCGGCGCAGTAGAGCACGCGCTCCCCGCCTCTCACTTCGATCGCCTGCGAGTAGCCGAGCTTCTCCTGCCACTGCCAGGGGTTGATGGTGCGGCGTTCCATGTTCGGGTCTCCTCTATCGGTTTGGCCGCGGTGTACGCGTGAGAGCGGGTACGCCGTGGCGACGGGTGCGATTCCTATCTCCGCTTCGTAGTCCTCTTCGCGGCTTTCTTCGCGCGCTTGCGCTGCGCCGGCCGTTCCACATCCTCGAGCGCAGCGCGTACCAGAGCTCGCGCTGCCCACGCGGACACGTCTTCCGCTTCCTTCTGGCTCAGCCCGCGGACGTCGCGAGCGACGATGAGCGCTTCCCAGCCGATCACCATGGCCAGTGCCGACACGAGCTGCTCGAAGCGCCGTTTCCCCAGCCCGTCACGCACCGGTGCGAGTGCGCGCTCGATCCACTCCACCCGGCGATAGCCGCGCACGGGCTGCTCGGACGATCCGGCGTCCCGGTCGCCATCCACGGTCAACCGAATCAACGTGCGCCCCTGCTGCTCGGTGGAGACGAAGAGCTGCTGCACCGACCGCGTCATCTCCTCCACGCGCGACTCGGCGTCCTGTTCATCGTCCGCGTCCAGCGCGTCGAGCTTCGCGTCCACGCTCTCGCGCGTGATGGAGACGAGAGCGGCGTCCAGCAGAAGCTGCTCTAGGCTCGGGAAGTACATGTACACCGTGCGCCGGGATACCTCGGCTGCCTCGGCGACCTCCGCCACCGATGGTGTAGTGCCGCGCGCGAGCAGCTCGGCGGTCGCCGCCACGATGGCCTTGCGCGTGCGTCGACGCTGGGCGGCTCGTCCCGATTCTTCCGGTTTCTTGGGCATTGCGGCTCGCTGAAATGGGCCCCGCCTACGCGGGGATGACGTGGATCAGCCCCCACCTTCGCGGCTGCCACGCCTCTTCGAGGCGGGGGACTTGCGCAAAATATACAATCGTGCAATTATTGCACGCAAGTGCAATAAGCAATCAGCCGGCAACCGTGGGTACCATGCAGGGAGGCACGCAAGTGACGGACGACAGGGCGATGGAGAGGAACGCGATGGATGAGTGCGCGAGCGACCGCGCCATGGATGCGGGCACGAGCACGCGCGCCGTGGTGATGGGAGCAGGACAAGGGAAGGCGATCTGGTTCCTGGGCAACCTCATGGTGCTCAAGGCCACGGCAGCGAGCACCAACGGCGCCTACGGTCTGCTGGAATCGTGGGTGCGGGCTGGCGCGTCGCCCCCGCTCCACGTCCACCATCGCGAGGATGAGACTTTCTGGATCCTCGAGGGGTCGGTCACGGTTCGCTGCGGCGAAGAGACCTTCGAGGCGGGTGCTGGCTCGTACGTGTTCCTTCCGCGCGGAGTGCCGCACACGTTCCGCGTGAATGGCGAGGCACCGGCGCACATGCTGACGATGCTCTCACCCGGCGGTGGCGAGGCGTTCTTCGTGGAGGGCGGGCGTCCGGCGGAGAGCGCCACATTCCCGCCGCCGAGCGCGCCCGATCTCGCGCGCCTGGAGCGCGTGGCGCACGAGTTCGGGTCGGAGTTCGTCGGGCCGCCGCTCCCTGCTTCAGGCGCACGGTGAACGCCATCGCGGGGGGCGAGTCACTGACTCGCCCCCCGCGATGGCGGAAGTCGCCCGCTACTTGCCTCGCCCCAACCCGGTGAGCGCGATCCGGTACTCCTTCTTCGCCGCGTCCCAGCGTACGCTGTAACCTTCGGGATAGAAGCCGTCCACTCGTCCACGCGGCGGTGCGGGGAGCGTGGCTCCGAACTGCGGCTTCGTCTCGAGGTACTCCTTGGTGATCATCGGCTCGACGAAGATCATCTCGCCGTCCCACGAGCCGTAGATCAGCGTGCGTGTGAACTTCTCTCCCTTCAGCTCGGCCGATGTCGTGTCGACCCAGTGCACACCCATGCGCGGGAAGGGGAGCGGCGCGGGGAGGATGTAGCGCGCCGGAATCCATTGCGCGTCCGGCTTCCGCTCCGCCTTCTGCTGGTACTCGGGATCGGCGGGATCTATCGCGAGTCGCTGCTTCGACGGGATGCGGTAGAAGTGAAAGTCGAAGTGCGGCTTGTCGTAGATCCCCGGCGGCTCGTGGCCGCCCGGATTCCAGTTCAGGAGAACGTGGCGGAAGGGCGTGGGGTTGCGCGAGGGGAGGTCGAGCACGCTCTCGAACGTCATGTGGCCGCCGTCGTTCGAGCCGCCCGGCGAGTGCATGCTGGGGAGACCCTGCAGAGCACCCTCGCTCAGCGCCACGCCTATCTCGGGTACGCCTTTGTCGACCGTGATGTACGCGCGCGCAGTGCCCTTTCCGATCTTCACCGGGTCGCCATAGCTGGTGCGAGTCGCCGAGGCATCGGCTCCCGATGCGGCGCGGCAGGCGCCGAGTACGCTGGCGGTGAGAAGCGCGAGCACGATGGCGTGTCCGCGGCGGCGAGTAGAAGTCGTCCTTCGCATTTGTGATCCTCTCGGGTTGGTGGACTCGAGGATCCATGCGGAAAACGCCGGGAAAGGTGCTCACTCCGGTCGCGCCCGCCGTCCACGCCGTTTGGTGCCCGCCCGTCGAGTGCGGTTGCCGGCTGTTCGCGACCTCCGGACCGCCCTGGCCGGGGCTTGCGGGCAGTCCGCGGCCGGCTATCGTTGTCCCGCTACGGAGCCATGACATCTCCTCCACGGCACGACGTCACGCGACTCCTGGAGTCGCTGAGCAGCGGCGAGCGCGGCGCGCTCGATGCGCTCTTCCCGCTCGTCTACGGCGAGCTGCGCCAGCTCGCGAGGGGCCAGCTCTCCCGCGAGCGGCCCGGTCACACGCTCGACTCGGTCGCGCTCGTGAACGAGGCGTATCTCAAGCTCGTGGACCAGGGCAACGTGCGCTGGGAGAATCGCGCGCACTTCTTCGGCGTGTCCGCCCGCGCCATGCGCGCCATCCTCGTGGACCACGCGCGCGCCCGGAACGCGGCCAAGCGCGGCGGTGGCGGCGTGGCCGTTCCTCTCGACGACGTCGCGGAGCTCCTCTCCGACGAACAAGCCGAGCACGTTGAGCAGCTCGACGAGGCGCTGACGCGACTGGCTGGCGTCAACGAGGAGGCGAGCCGCACGGTGGAGTGCCTCTACTTCGCCGGGCTCACGCTGGAGGAAACGGCGGAGGTGCTCGGCCTCTCGGTGGCAACGGTGCGTCGGCGCTGGAGCTTCGCCAAGGCGTGGCTCGGCCGGTCGTTGCAGGCGGATGGCTGACCCGTGAGCGACGCCGAGCTGCAACGTCGGGCGTGCGAGATCTTCGACGCGGTGGTGGAGCTCGATGCCAGTGCACGCGCCTCGTATCTGGACGGCGTCTGCCAGGGCGACTCATCGCTGCGTCGCGAGGTGGAGTCGCTCCTCGAGTCGCTCGAGAGCACGCGAACCGCGGAGCTCTTCCCGCCCATTCGTCGCGGTGACGATCCGCTGACGCTCGCGGCCGGCGAGCGAATCGGCCCGTACACGCTTCGGGGCGAGATCGGGGAAGGTGGGATGGGCGTGGTGTATCGAGCGACGCGCGAAGATGTCGGGACCACGGTCGCGCTCAAGCTCGTCCGCCACGGACGGCTCGCCTCGAGGGAGCATCTCCGGCGCTTCATTCTCGAGCGGCGCGTGCTCGGTCGCCTCGAGCACTCCAACATCGCGCGGCTCCTCGATGCGGGAGTCACCGAGTCGGGGCTCCCGTATCTCGTGATGGAGCACGTGGACGGCGAGCCGATGGATCGCTACTGCGATTCGCACAGGCTCACCGTGGAGGAGCGTCTCGCTCTCTTCGGCGATGTGTGCGATGCCGTGCACTACGCGCACCGACACCTGGTGGTGCACCGTGACCTCAAGCCGTTCAACATTCTGGTGACGGACGAGGGAGTGGTGAAGCTGCTCGACTTCGGCATCGCCGCGCTCCTGGAAGAAGGCGCGAGAGGCGAGGAACGGCTCACACGCACCGGGCTCGCGATGCTCACGCCGGAGTATGCGGCTCCCGAGCAGGTGAAAGGGGAGCCCGTGACCACGGCGAGCGACGTGTATGCGCTGGGGCTCCTCCTCTTCGAGCTGCTCACGGGGGAGCGGCCATTCCGCTCGGAGAGCCGTTCGACGCCCGATCTCCTCCGGGCGATCTGCGAGGAGGAGCCGAGGCCGCCTTCCGAGGTGGTGCGTCGGCTCGCCGCGCGCACAGGGAGCGGCGCGGAAGAGTCGCGAGCGGACGCGATAGCCGAAGCGCGGCGCACCTCCCACGCGCGGCTCTCCCGCCGGCTGGCGGGGGACCTCGACACCATCGTCCTCGAGGCGCTGAGGAAGGAGCCGGAGCGGCGCTACCGCTCCGCGCACGAGTTGCGCGACGACATCGATCGTCATCTCGCGGGAAAGCCGGTGCGCGCCCGTGGCGATTCGCTCTGGTATCGCTCGCGCAAGTTCGTGCGGCGGCACAGAGCGGTGGTGGCGGCTTCCGCGCTCATCTTCACCAGCCTCGCCGCCGGAGTCACGAGCACCATGGTGCAGGCGAGGCGCGCGGACCTGGCGCGAGCCGAGGCCGAACAGCGCTTCAGGGATGTGCGTTCGCTGGCGAGCGCGCTCGTGACGGACGTGCACGACGCGATAAGCGATCTACCCGGCTCGCTCCCGGTGCGTGCCACACTCGTGACGCGGGCGCTCGAGCACCTGGACCAGCTCTACGAGCAGGCCAGCGACGATGCGGTGCTGCAGCGTGAGATCGCCGCCGCGTACGTGGAGCTCGGGCTGGTGCAGGGGAATCCGACCGCCGCCAACCTCGGCGACCTCGCGGCTGCGCGCGCCAGCTTCGAGCGGGCGCTCGGCATCGCGCAGACGCTGGTGGCGGAAGATCCGAGCGATCACGCCGCGCGCCACACGCTCGCACTGGCACACGAGAAGATGAGCGACGCGCTGGCGTGGGGTGGCAACGTGCAGGCGGGCGTCGAGCAAGCGCGGAGCGCCCTCGAGCAGTGGGAGTATCTGGCCACCGCCGACCCGGCCAGCGCGAGCGCCGTGCGCGCGGTGGCCACGAGTCACACCAAGCTCGGCGACTTTCTGGGCAACCCGAATCTCCCGAACCTCTCCGATGGTGCCGGAGCCGTGCGCGAGTACGAGCGCGCGCTCGCGCTGCTGCAGACCGTGCAGGCGGACAGCGCCAACGAGTGGGCGACCCGCCGTATGGTCGCGCTCGTGCGCGAGCGGATCGCATCGATGCTCGAGCTGGACGGGCGCCACGCGGAGGGGATCGCCGAGCTCCGGCAGACGCTGGCGATCCGAGAGGAGTTGGCCCGTGAGCGTCCGGCGAGCGTCAACGCGCAGCGGGATCTCGCCGTCACGCACCAGCTGCTCTGCGAGGCGGAGCTCGCAGCCGGCAACCGCGATGCGGCGCTGGCGGAGTGCAGGGAAGGGGTGGCGCTGTACGAGTCGCTGCGCGCCTCCGATTCACGCAACGCGCAGAGCGTGCACGACCTGGCGCTCGGCCACATCTCGACGCACAAGGCGCTCGCGGCGCGCGGCGAGCTGAACGCCTCGCTGGCGCAGCTCGACCGGAGCACTGCGCTGCTGCGCGAGCTGCTCGCGACCAACTCCGGCAACGCCCGCGCGCGACGCGACCTCGCTCGCTCGCTGCTCTTCGCGAGTACGATACACGCGCGGCTCGCGTCAGCTGCGGGCGCGGTGGAGTCGGAGCGTCAGGAGCACCGTCAGCGTGCCGTCAGCGCATACGAAGATGGCCATCGGCTGCTGAGGAACGTGACTCGAGGGCGGCTGTCGAGCGAGGATTCCGTGCTGCTGGGTGACGCGGTGCTCGCCCTGGAGCGAGTGCGGTCGCCGCGCTGAATCGCAGCCTCACCGGCTCACCGACTCGCCGACTCGCCGACTCGCAGATTCGCTGACTCGCTGCACCACGAAACTCGGTCGGCGACGAGTCCAACGGTGAGAGCGAGCTCGCATCGTCGGCGCCGGCACACTGACGGTAACGGACAGATGACGCCACGATGACCGACGTCGTGTCAAGAAATGGCGTATTGCACTCGGAGTCAGGCGACCACATGATTGGCTTCCCCGCTCGAGAGAACGCCTGTCGTGACGCGGGGTCGCGAAGCCAGGAGACTCGGTGCCATGAACTCTCCATGCGGTCGTTCCCGAGGGCGCCGAGCCACGCACCACCCGATCATCGTGCTCGCTCCCGCGATGGTGACAGCCGCCATGCTGGCGGGCTGTCGCGCGCCTGCGCGCATCGATCCTCGCTCGGTGATCGCGGCGAGCATGGCGTACACTCCGCCTCCGCCAGACACGTTCGAGTCGCTGGCTGCGGGCAACAACACCACCTGTGTGACCACGGCAGCCGGCGCCGGCTACTGCTGGGGCGACATCGGCCCCCGGCACGGCGAGCCTTACTGGCTGCTCGATGACAATGCGAGAGATGCGAGGGTAGCGTCGCTCGTGCCCTGGTCGGAGAGGCTGTGCGCGCTGTCCATGGATGGTGGCGTGTGGTGCGGCAGCGGCGCGGCACGCTTCTGGGGCGACATGCGCCGGCTGATGATCTTCACTCCGGACGGATGCGCGCCTGGCTCCTGCGCGCGCAGCTCGTCGTCACGCGTCGATTTCCCGGGGCGTGCGGCGCGAGCCGTGACGATGGGTGCCGATCACGCGTGCGCCCTCGCGCTGAATGGAGCGGCGTTCTGCTGGGGGCGTAACACCATGGGGCAACTCGGCAACGGCCGCTGGGCGGCTGACTCCACCGGCTCCGCGGGGCCGATCTTCCGCACTCCCACGCCGGTCGTCGGTGAGCTCCGCTTCGCGCAGATCAGCGCGGGAGAAGACATGACCTGCGGCGTCACGCTGCGCGACGGCGCGGTGTACTGCTGGGGTTATGGGCAGAGCGGTCAGATCGGCGACTCCTCGGTCATGAATCCGTGCACGGGACGACTCCCGTTCGCCAACATGCCGTGCAGCAGCCCTGTCCCATCTCGGGTCCTTCCGGAGAGTCTGCCCGGTACGACATCGCGCCCGCACGATGTGCGCTTCGTCCGCGTCGATGCGGGGATGCGACTCGCGTGCGGGGTTTCCTCCGATGGCGGTGCATGGTGTTGGGGTAACAACTATCGCTGCGCGCTCGGACGCTGCAGGACGACGAACTCGCCGCGCGCCCACCGGATCCAGGTGCCGGGGCGGGTCGTGGATGTCGGCGCGGGCTACTGGCACGCGTGTGCGCTGACAGCCGATGGCCGCGTCTTCTGTTGGGGCGACAATAACAGAGGGCAGCTCGGCTCGCCGGTCACGGCGAACGCCGGGCCGGACGGGCTGCCACCGGATTACCGGGACACCACCGATGCGGCTACGCGCACGGCCGCGTGGCGGAGCGATCCGTGCTTTCTCGGTGGGCGCTGCTCACCGGCCGCCGTGGAAGTCGGGCCCGGCCGGCACTGGACGGCGCTGGCCGTAGGCAGCAATCACGCATGCGCGTTCGCCGAAGACGATGGCAGCGTGTACTGTTGGGGCGGCAAGGAGTCGGCGGCTGTCGAGCCGGGCGCGCGCCTCGTCCTCTGCGAGAATCGGAGCGCGCACTGGAAGGACGTGGAGTGCCAGCCCACGCCGCAGCGCGTGCCCGGACTGCCGCGCCTCATCGCCCGGCACCGAAGTGGGGCTGCGGTTCCTGGCAGCGTGCCGCGGCGCTCGCGAGACAGCACCCGCGTGCTGGTGAGCCGGCGCGAGCTGCGCGTGATCTTCCCGCGCGATACTGCGCGCGCCTGGGGGTGGTCGGCGTCGCGAGCGAACGACTACCGCCCGTGGTACTCGTGGAGTATCGGAGTCTCCGGAATCGACGGCCCCGGGAACATCGAGCTTCGAGTCGATCGCGCCGACAGTAGCGCACGCGACTTCCCCTCGCTCGAAAGCCTCGTAGCCGCCGGCCTGGCGCAGCTCTGCGAGCCGGGCATGGTGCGGTACTGCACCGACTCCCGCGTAGCGGCCCACGTCGACAGTGGCCGGGTCACACTCGTCATGCGCGACAGCGCGCGCATTGCCGATCTGTTCGGCCTGCGTCCCGGGTGGGTGTGGCCCAGGCGCCACGCGCCCGAGGCGCAGGACGACTTCACACCCGACAGCGTGCGCGTCGAATACGTAGATCCACAGATTCCCGTACCGGACAGCGCGCTCCTCGCCGACGCGGCCCGGCGGCGGCGCGCCTACGAAGAGCGTGCTCGCTGGATCCGCCGGTACATCGATGGCGGCACGCGCAGCGATGGTGCGCTCTGGCTCGTCGTAGGAGAATCGACATTCGTGCGCGTGAACGAGATGCGCTGTCACTTCGACGTGTGCGGCGGCGGTGGAAGCGTCGCGAGCGACTCGGGTTGGAGCGTGGCGGATACGAGCATCGCGCAACTGCGTGCGCTGTCGCCGCGCGACCCGCTCCGCACGTACTACCGATCGCACCCCACGGGCTATCTCATCGGGCGCCGTCCCGGCCGCACGACGCTGCATGTGCGCGGCCTGCACGGAGCCGCGGATACGATGCCGAGCCACACACCGGTAGAGCACGCGCTCTCGCTGGACGTGGTCGTGACGCCGCGCATTGGCCGGATCGAGTTCGAGCCGCACGCAGACACGATCAGCGTCGGCGAGCGCCTCGAGCTGAGCGTCAGGGTCGTGGATCGTAGCGGAAAGGTGATCGAGAACGCGCCCGTGCCGATCGTCGCAGTGGATGGGAAAGAGCGGCAGCGCTACGACCGCGGCAGCCCCACGATCATCTACTTCTACGGTACGCCGGGGCGCCGTATGCTGGTCGCCACTCTTGGTGGTAGAGCCGACACTTCATACGTGGAAGTCGTGAAGCGAAGCGACTGCCGCCGCGGCGGCCAGGCTGGGCGTACAGGCGAGTGCCGCGACCGGGAAGAGTGAGCAATCAGGATCGTGCGCTTCACATCCGGCCGTGTGAGCTTCACGTCGCGCCGTTCGGTAGCTGCGTCGTAGATCAGCTCCCCTCACGCGGCAAAGCCATGTACACGCGCGTGATGAAGGCGTGGAACTCCTTCATGTAGCTGCGCAGGAAGTTGGCGGTCGACTCCTCGGTCACCTCGCCGTCGTCAGCGATGAGACCCGGCGTGAACTGGATGTACGCCTCGATGGCGTTCATCTGCGGCGAATTGCAGAAGCTGAGGATGCTCTTGAGGTGCTGCTGAGCGACAGCCGTGCCGATCTTCCCCGGCGAAGTGCCGATGGTGGCGGACGGCTTGCGCGCGAAGGCGTTGGTCCCATACGGACGGCTCGCCCAGTCGATCGCGTTCTTGAGCGAGCCGGGGATCGAGCGGTTGTACTCCGGCGTCACGAAGAGAACAGCGTCGGCCGACGCGATCGATTCCTTGAGTGCGCGGGCAACCGGCGGATAGTCGGGGTCGTAGTCGTAGCTGTAGAGCGGCAGGTCGCCGATCGGGATCTCGCGCATCGTGAGCTCTTTCGGACAGAGGCGGGTTAGCGCGAGGGCGAGCTTCCGGTTGAGGGATTCTCGCGCGAGGCTGCCGACGAAGTAACCCACTGTGTAGTCGTTCATCCGGCACCGCTCCATACCGTGGCTGGAAGCACCGCAATCATGTGGACGCCGCGGCGGAATCAGCCTCGCTGAACTCCGCGTACTCGGAGGTGGTCACGGTCACCACCGGTTGATCGGCGTGGCATGCCCTGTTTCGTGCGACGCTAGCAAGTTCCGAACCCGGCCTACCGCCGGAGCGCGCACCACCGGGCGCGTTGCGCTGCTCTCGCTCCCGCTCCACCGCGAGATCGACCTTCGTCAGGTTGGGAGGGAACAGGAGCGAAACGGTCCAGTCGAGCGCGGCGTGCAGGCGGCGGCCCCAACGCGGCATCTGGAGCAGGTAGTACGTTCGGCGTAGCCACCAGGCGAGGAATCCGGTGATTCGAACTACACCGAGGTCCACGGCCACGCGCCTGTGACCGAACGAGACGGTCGTCCCGAGCGGCCGGTAGACGAGTATTCGTGGGCGGTGACCCAACGCGGCGGCGTGAACGTTTCGAGCGACGGCGCGGCCCTCGCGAATCGCATGCTGCGCGAGCGCCGGATGCAGCCCTGCCTCGGGACCCAGAATCGCTGCACAGTCGCCGATCGCCCATACCGCCGGATGGCTCACGCTGCGCATCGTCGCGCCGGTCAGGATGCCCCCACGCCGGTCGCGCTCCACGCCGATGCGCGCGGCGACGGGACTCGGCACGATGTCCGCCGCGAGGACGATCGTGTCGGTCTCCATTACGCGATCACCGGCTCGCATGTGCCCGGGCCCGATCGAGCTCACTGTACACGACATGTGGAGCTCCGCACCGCGCGCGCGCAGGATGCGCGCGCCGTAGTCGGCAAGATGCCGCGTAGACTCGGGAATGAGACGCTCGCCCGCTTCGAAGAGGTGGAAGTGCACTGCGCTCCGCGGGATGTGCGGATAGTGGCGCAACACGTCGCCAGCGAAGGCGGTCAGCTCACCCAGCAGCTCGGCCCCGACCAACCCTCCGCCGATGACGACGAAGGTGAGGAGCTGCGCTCGTCGCCGTGGATCGCCCTCCTCGTCCGCGCGCTCGAAGCGCTCGATGATGTGGTTTCGCAGCAGCCACGCATCGGCTGCGGTCCTGAACGTGAAGGCATGCTCGGATCCGGGAATGCGCGTCATGTCGGTCGTCGCGCCGAGCGCCACCACGAGGTGATCGTACGGCAGACCTAGCTCCCGTCCCTCCACCGCCACCGCGCGCACTACCTGCCGATCGAGGTCCACCGAATCGACCGTCGCCTCGACGAAGCGTGCATGCTCGAGACAGGGACGGATCGGCTGCACGCAGTGGCGCAGCTCGATCGCGCCGGAGAATGCCTCGAAGAGCAACGGGGTCATGGTGAGAATATTGTCGCGGCTCACGAGGACGATCTCCGCCTCACTCGCTCTGAAGAGACGCTCGAGCCGCCGCACGGCCGTGAGACCGGCTATTCCTCCCCCGATGACGACGACGCGGGCGGGCGCCGGAGCTGGCGCGCGTGTTGTGCTGTTCTTCATGCCCTGAAGAGCTCATGAGATGGCCCTTTGTGACAACGGCGCCGTCGTCGTTCCGCGCCGGACCCCGTACCCGGCCGCTTGGCGCTCGGCCGTCGTGGCGTGTATATCTCGGGGTTTGGGGAGACTGGATACTGGATAGTGAGCGGACCTGACCATGCACGAGCCCGATAAGGAATCCCTCCTCGTCGCGGCCAAGCGGACGGTGGAGCTGATCGCCGGCGGAGCGAGCCTCACCGAGATTCTCGAGCAACTCTGCAGGGCGATCGACGCCCAGCACCCCGGCATCATCTCGACGGTGCTCGTTGCGGAGGCGGACGGTCGGTTCCTCCGGCCTGCCGCCGGCCCCCACGTCCCCAATAACTGGCCCGGTGCGACCGCCCCCGTCCTCGTCGCCCCGGACGTAGGCTCGTGCGGCGCGGCGGCGTACCTGAAAGAGCGAATCATCATCTCGGATATCGCCAGCGACCCGCGCTGGTCGGGCGAGCCGCCCCGGCCGTCCGGGCAGCTCGCCGTGGCACACGGGCTCCGCGCCGCATGGTCCCAGCCGCTCTTCTCGAAGGAGCAGGAAGTGCTCGGCACCTTCTGCATGTATTACGGCGAGCCGCGCGCTCCGAGCCGGAGCGAGTTGCAGCTCATCGAGGATGCGGCGCACATGGCCGTCATCGCGATCGAGGGGGAGCGATCTCAGTCTGCTCTGCGGCAGGCGCTCACCAAGCTCCAACAGGACGAGCAGGAGCTGCGCCGGATTACCGACGTGATCCCGCAGATGATCGCTGTTCTCGACCCTACGGGGACTCCGCTCTACGTGAACCGCCACTTCCTCGAGTACACGGGCATCGACATGGACGAGATGGCGCCCGCGGCGCTACACCAGTCGATCTCCCACCCGGAGGACATCGCCCGCTGGGCGGATGTTCGTCGTGACGCGCTGGCGCGCGGCGTCCCTTTCGAAACCGAGGAACGTGCGCGGCGCCACGATGGCCAGTATCGTTGGTTCCTCGTGCGCTACAACCCTCTCCGCGACGAACGGGGAGAGATCCTGCGCTGGTACGCGACGGGTACCGACATCGATGATCGCAAGCGGGCGGAGGATCGAACCCGCAACGAGAATCTCGCTCTGCGAGAGGACATCGACTATTCCTCGATGTTCGAGGAGATCATCGGCTCATCGCTGCAATCGGTCCTGTCCGAGGTGGCAAAGGTGGCGGGCACCGATTCCACGGTGCTCATCCTGGGTGAGACGGGCACGGGCAAGGAGCTGATCGCCCGGGCCATTCACAAGCGGTCCCGGCGCGCGAGCCGCGCGTTCATCCGCGTGAATTGTGCGGCCATTCCCCAATCGCTGATCGCTTCCGAGCTGTTCGGCCACGAGAAGGGTGCTTTCACCGGCGCCCTGCAGCGCCGGATCGGGCGCTTCGAGGCCGCCGACGGCGGCACCATCCTTCTGGACGAGATCGGCGACCTGCCTGCGGAGACACAGGTTGCCCTGTTGCGGGTGCTGCAGGAGCGGGAGCTCGAGCGGGTGGGGAGCAGCCAGCCGATCGCCGTGGACGTGCGCGTGCTCGCCGCAACGAACCGTGACCTCGAGGCGGCGGTCGAGAGCGGCACCTTTCGACAGGATCTCTTCTACCGGCTGAACGTATTTCCCATCCGGATCCCGCCGCTGCGCGAGCGCGCGGAGGACATCCCGGTTCTGGTGGAGTACATGGTAGAGCGCTACGCCAAGAAGGCCGGAAAGCGTATCCGCCACATCAGGAAGAAAACCCTCGAGCTCTTCCAGGAGTACGATTGGCCGGGCAACGTACGCGAGCTCCAGAACGTGGTGGAGCGCGCCCTGGTGCTGTGCGACGGCGATACCTTCGCCGTCGATGACTCCTGGCTCAAGGGAAAGCGAGCCGCCGGGTCGAGAGGTAGGGGCCGCCTGACTGCCACGCTCCAGGAACGAGAGAAAGCCATGATAGAGGCCGCGCTCGCCGAATCGCAGGGGCGAATCTCCGGCCCCCGGGGCGCTGCGGCGAAGCTCGGTATCCCGCGCCAGACTCTCGAGTCGAAGATCCGCTCGCTCCACATCGACAAGTTCGCGTTCCGCGGCCGCTAGCTCGCCGCTGATCGACGAGCTCGCGCTCCGGGACCGCCAGCTCGGCGCCGAAGGTTCGGCAAATTGCCGAACCTTCGGCATCATGCATAAAGGCAAGTACTTGTAGTTAAATAAGTTAGCTGTGGCGCGCCGCTTGCCTTCCCACCGCGCATGATCACGGCTCCCCGTTGATGACCCTGAAAATCGAAACGACCTCCGACGGCCGGACGACAACCATCAGGCTCATCGGCCGGGTCGAGGCGGACCACCTGGAAGAGTTGCATGCACTGCTGCGCCGCCACCGGCCTCGGGCGCTACTCGACCTGGACGATGTAACACTGGTGGACGTCGCCGTCGTGCGCTTTCTGATCGCCTGCGAGGACAAGGGCATCGAGCTGCGGCACTGTCCGCCGTACATCGGGGAGTGGATGGCCAGAGAACGGAGTCGAGAGTGAGTCGCGCGGAGGGCGAGGGACTCGATCATGCCAATTACTGAAATCGGGACGACGGACGGCGACGCGACGACGGATCGATGGGAGCTCTTCGAACGCTGCCGCCCGCGGCTCCATAAAATCGCATCCCGGATACTCCGCTCCACGGACGATGCCGACGACGTCGTGCAGGAGACTTCGCTGCGCTGGCTCTGCGCCGACATCGCGTCGGTGCGCGTACCGGAAGCCTGGCTGGTCACGGTGGTCACCCGTCTCGCGATCGATTACGTGCGCCGAGTTGCGAACGAGAGGCAGGCGTACGGCTACGCGAAAGATCTCGAGCCCCACAGCGCGTCCGATCGCGTCGAGCGGGAACCCACGGAGGAAATTGCCGCCCGGGTGTCGGACGCGTTTCACCTCGTGCGCGAACGGCTCGCGCCGACCCAGCGCACGGCGCTCGTGCTGCGTGAAGCGTTCTCGTGTGACTACGACGAGCTGGCGCGCGTGCTCGAGAAGAGCGAGGCGGCATGCAGGCAGATCGTGCACCGCGCGCGCGAGCGTCTGCACGGCGCGGTGCCCCGCCACGGCCCGCACCCGGCCGGTGCGGCGGAGCTGGCCGAGCGCTTCGTCAGTGCGCTGGCTCGGGACGATCGCGAGGCGGCGTTGGCCGCGCTGCACCACCAGCCTGGTGACGCCGCACGTTCGCCAGGAGATCGCGTGCGGCCGCTGACCAGGTCGATAGGGCGCTCCGCTCCGCAGCGTGAGCTCTGGTCGCCGTCCACAACGCTGCGCCTCTCACTGCTCGCATCGCGCTGGCGACTCCGGCGCGTGAGCTCGACACTCGTGCATAAGCTGGTCACTTCACGCGCTGCGCCTCCCTCACCAGCGAGAGAACCGAGCTGTTCGACCAGCTTGCCGGCTGCATCCTGATGAGGACGATCACACGACGCACGCCGACGGCCGTCGGCGTGCGTCGTGTGATCGTCGAGTGTCATGGGGCACTCGGTCGCGTGGCGCTGCTTGCTCCCGTTCCGGACTGTGGTCTGCTCTATCGGGACGCGCCACGCGCGTCCGTGGCGATGGCGGATGAGTCGCCAGGCGACCGCGCAGTCACCGTCCGTCCCGTGGCTTCGCCGAGCCAGTCTTCGAAGTGAATCTTTCCCAGTCGGGCGTCGTCGCCAGGTATGAGCGAGCGCTCGCTCAACTCGGTGCCGTAGTAGCGGGCGTGCGAGTCGGCGATCACCGCGCGTGGATCGCCGTGCGCTCGCAGTGCCATTCGAATCAGCTCGTCGAAGCGGTAGCGCTCCGGTCCCGCTACCTCGACGATTCCGTTGACCGGTGAACCCAGCGCGACCGTGCAGAGAACGCTCACCACATCATCGGACGCCACGGGTTGGAAGAGCACGGGTGCGATCCGAACCGTGTTGCCTTCGGTCGCCGCGTCGGCAATCCGGCCGACGAACTCGAAGAACTGCGTCGCGTGGACGATCGAGTAGGGGATCGATGATTCGCGGATGAGCTTCTCCTGTGCCGCCTTGGCGCGGAAGTAGCCGCCCTCGGAAGGACGCTCCACTCCCACTATGGAGAGTGCTACGTGGTGACCGACGCCTGCTTCCGCTTCGGCGGCGAGCAGGTTGCGCGTCGACGTCTGGAAGAACTTCATCACCGCCGCGTCCTCGAACGATGGCGAGTTCGATACATCGACTACCGCGTCCGCGCCATCCAGCACGTCGGCCAGCCCCTCGCCGGTGAGCGTGTTCACGCCGGTGTTGGGTGCAGCCGGCACCGCCTGCTGGCCGCGCGCTGCGAGCTGGGCTACGAGCTTCGAGCCAATGAGTCCGGTGCCGCCTATGATCACGATCTTCACACTGATTTCTCCTGGTCGTCTGGTCATTGCTCAGGCTTGCGCGCGTATTGCGGGGCTGGCTGGGTCTCGGGTGCCGTCCTCCCCGTTCGGCGGGACTGAGTGACCGGCGCTTCTTTCTGCGTTCGCGTCGGGCTCTCGAGGAACGCGAGGAGCTCGGTGTTGATCTGATCCTGATGAGTGGCCGTTATGCCGTGCGGAGCGCCGGGGTAGTAGATGTCCTTCGCACCTTTGACGATCCGTGCCGTCTTCATCGCCGAGTCGCGCACCGGAACGATCTGGTCGTCCTCACCATGCAGCACTAGAGTCGGCACGTCGAACTTCTTGAGGTCCTCGGTGAAGTCGGTCTCGGAGAACGCCTTGATGCTCTCGTACGCGTTCAGCAGACCCGCCTCCATGCTCCAGAGCCAGAACTGCTCGAGGAGTCCCTGCGAGACCTTGGCTCCTGACCGGTTCGCGCCGTAGAACTGGATGGCCAGGTCCTTGTAGAACTGCGACCGATCGTCGAAGAGCGCCTTGCGCATACCGTCGAAGAGCTCCATCGGCAGCCCCTCGGGGTTGGCGTCGCTCTCGAGCAGGATTGGCGGCACGGCGGCGATCAGGACTGCCCCGGCAACCCGGTCGGTTCCATGGCGCCCGATGTAGCGCGCGACCTCGCCGCCACCGGTGGAGTGACCCACCAGCGTGGCATCGTGCAGGTCGAGCGCTTCGATGACGGCCGCGAGATCGTCGGCGTAGCCATCCATGTCGTTCCCGCGCGGGCTCTGCGTGGAGCGGCCGTGACCGCGCCTGTCGTGCGCGATCGCGCGATACCCGTGCTGCGCGAGGAAGAGCATCTGCCCATCCCACATGTCGGCGTTCAATGGCCAGCCATGCGAGAAGGTGACGGCGGGGCCTTCACCCCAGTCCTTGTAGTAGATCTTGGCGCCGTCTTTCGTGGTTACGCTGCTCATCGTAGTGCTCCTTGTGGAGGGTTCTGCAGTGCCGAGCACTATCGCGCCCACTCGAGAACCTTCGCATCCGTCGAACACCCCAGTCGAGTGCCCGGTCGCACACCACGATGAGCCGACAGTCGATGCGATCGGGAATTCGGAGATGCGACGAGACCAGGAAGCGGCGCACCGCCTCGAGATCGCTGCGTGATCCGCTCGAGAGTCTACGCCCGCGAGCTCGCTTGCACCGAGTCGTGAAGCACCTGGCGCAGCTCTCGCCGCGAGCCGATGCCGAGCTTCGCGAACACCTTGCTCATGTGATACTCGACGGTGCGCGGACTGATGAAGAGCTGGCTACCGATCTCCGGGTTAGTGTGTCCCCCGGCGGCTAGACGCGCGATCTGCCCTTCCTGCGCGGTCAGGACGTCGCGACCGTTCGCGGTGCGCTTGCGCACCGTCTCGCCAGTTGCCAGGAGCTCACGGCGGGCACGTTCGGCAAATGCTTCGGCGCCGAACTGGGCGAGCATCTCGTGGGCGATGCGAAGTTGCTTGCGCGCATCCGTGCGCCTGTTCTCGCGGCGCAGCCACTCGCCATATACCAGATGGGCGCGGGCCAGCTGCACGACGATGCGGCTGCGGCCGAGCCGCTCGATCGCTTCGCGGTACAGCGAATCGGCAGTTCGCCCCTCGCTCAGCAGCGCGCGTGCTCTGGCCTCGCTGCCGAGTGCCCAGTCCGTCGCGGTGGCGCGCGTACGCTCCTCCAGAAGTCGCAGCGCATGAGCTGCAGCGTCACGGGCACCGCTTCGCACCCCCGCCTCGACGAGCTCGACGAGCGACCATCCGAAGAAGCCGGGATCCTCGTGGCCACAAGCTTCCTGCGCTGCTGCGAGAGCGGCCTCGTAGCGGCCGATGCCGTTGTACAGCACCGCGGTGACATATCCGGCGAGACCGATGATCCTCCCTTCGCCTCTGGCGGTGGCGTCCCTGACCCGCGCTCGCGTGAGTTTCATCGTCCTCGCCTCCTCTCCACGCCAGGCGGAGAGCACGAGCGAAGCATACCAGAGTGGCGCGTTGCCGGTCGCCACCGTGATCATATCGGCTTCCTCGATGAGTGCCGCGGCGGCGGCGAACTCGCCGGCGTGCACGTGCATGCACGCCCGGTAGCCCAGTGCGACTGGGAGAACGGCGAGCGCCCCGGCATCCCGGGCGAGCCGCACCGCGCTGGCAGCCAGCGCTTGCCACGACTCATCATCCCATAGCTCCAGCGCCGTGGGTTCCGGTGCGACGGGGCAGGCCAGCCAGAGGCAGTGCATGATATCGGCGTCGCCACGCTCGGCCTTCTCTCGAAACGCGAGCAGAGCTCGACGGAGCGGCACCACTCCAGCCGCGAAGCCATCGGTGAACCGCGTCGCCACTCCGTCGAGGAGGAGATCGGTCGCCTCGAGCGGCCGCCGTGCCGGCGGTGCGCGCCGGGCGGCTTCGGCCATCTCTCGCACTCCGGGCCGACCACCGAGCCGGCCCGCGGAGACTGCGGCGCCCAACGCTTCCAGGTACGTCTCACGCGCCAGCGCGCCGTCGAGTCGCTCGAATCGCCTGGCGGCTTCGAGAAGCAGTCGCGGGGCATCGCTCCCTCGATTCCTCGCGAACACGATCCGGGCGCGCAGGCACGCCAGCCGCGCCAGTTGAAGCTCGTCCAACGGACCTATCTCCGCGTCCGCGAGGAGCGCATGTGCCACGTCCGGTGCTCCAGCCTCGAACTTGGCCTGGGCGGCCGCGAGGGCGCGGGCTCCGCGCCGAGCCGGATCGAGAGTCATCTCCACCGCCCTCTCGAGAAAAGCGGCCGCCGCGGCGATCCCTCCTCGTGCCTGTGCTCGATCGGCCGATAGCTCCAGCTCGTGCGCGATCGCCTCGTCCGGCCCGACCGCCGCCCGCGAGCGGTGCCACGCTCGGCGGTCGGGATCCGCGCGGGGGTCGGTCGCATCGGCAATTGCGCGATGTATCTCCTGCCGCTCTTCCAACGTCGCCGCGTGATAGGTGGCGGAACGCACCAGCGGATGGCGGAAGCGTACTCGGGAGCCGAACTCTATGAGTCCCGCAGCCACGGCTGGTCCCGCCGCTTCGGCGCCGATGCCAAGATGCGCGGCCGCGCGCCAGAGGAGACTCACGTCGCCCACCGGCTCCGCGGCGGCGGTGAGGAGGAGTCGTTGAGTGTCTTCCGGGAGCGATCGAGCTCGGCGGAGGAAGCTCTGTTCCGTGCGGCTCGCAAGGGTGCCCGCGTGCGGAAGCGCGAAGCCGCCAGCCAGCTCCGCCGCCGTCAACCCACGCGGCAGCTCCAGCAACGCGAGCGGATTGCCACGCGTCTCGGCTACGATCCGATCGCGTATTCGTTCATCGAGTCGTCCCGGGACAGCGGCATCGAGCAGCGCGCTGGCATCGGTGTCGCTGAGTCCCTCCACGACCATCTCGGGGAGCCCCGAGAGCTCGTGCTCGTCGCCCGGCTCGCGTACCGCGAAGACGACGGCTACCGATTCCGCCAGCAGGCGGCGCGCGACGAACGCGAGTACCTGTATGGACGCGCGATCGATCCACTGGGCATCGTCGACGACGCAGACGAGCGGCTGATCCTCGGCGACGTCGCAGAGCAGGCGTAGCACGCCCAGCCCGATCAGAAAGCGATCCGGCGCCTCGCCAGCGCTCAGGCCGAACGCGGTAGACACCGCCGCGCGCTGCGGTTCTGGGAGGCGATCGAGGCCGTCCAGCATCGGCGCGCAGAGCTGGTGCACGCCGGCGAACGCGAGCTCCATCTCGGACTCCACGCCCACCGCGCGCGCTACGCGGCATCCGGGCGCGCTGGTCGCCAGGTAATCCAGGAGCGCGGTCTTGCCGATCCCCGATTCGCCGCGCATCACCAGCACGCGACTCTGGCCGGCCCGCACATCCTCCAGCAGCCGATCGAACGCTTCGCGCTCGCTGCGCCGGCCGCGCAATCCGGGCTCGCCACGATGATCGGGGCTGCTCATCGTCAGGAGTGATGGATGCGTACTCGAACCTCGACTACCGAGACATCAACGGAATATAAGACGCCCGGCGGGTTCACACGCCGTTCGGCAACGGCGTGGTCGCGCGTAGCCTACTCAGTCAGCGCCGCGACCGCCTCGCTGAATCGTGTGACCGCCGCGTCGAGATCCGCCCGCGCCGACGCGAACGAGATGCGTATGCGTCCCTCCCCGCGCGGGCCGAACGCCGCGCCGTCAATCACAGCCACACCGTGCTCCTCGAGCAGACGGTTGGCGAAGGCGCGCGAGGTGAGACCGCGCTCCGCGAGCAGCGCCGAGAAGTCGGGGAAGACGTAGAACGCGCCGGCGGGGAGCGGACACTTCACGCCTGGAAGAGCGTTCAGCCCACGCACGAGCACATCGCGCCGCTCGCGATAGGCGGCGATCTGCGAGGTCACCATGTCCTGCGGCCCGGTGAGCGCGGCGATCCCGGCGCGCTGGACGAAGGGCGGCACGCAGGTGTGTCCATTTACCGCCATCGTCACGAGTGGCTCCACCCATGGGCGTGGCACCACGAGGTATCCGAGTCGATAGCCGGTCATCGCGTACGTCTTGGAAAAACCATCCACCAGCAGAGTGCGCGAGCGTGCGCCGTCGAAGGCGGCGATGGCCGGTGCGCGATCTCCCTCGAAGACGAGGCGCGAGTAGATGTCGTCGGTGACTACACGGAGGTCATGACGCGCGACCAGCTCGGCGAGGCGCGCCATGGCAGCGGCGTCGAGCGCGCCGCCCGTGGGATTGTTGGGCGAGTTGAGGCAGAGCACTCGCGTGCGAGACGTGATACGCTGCTCGATGTCATCGACGTCCGGCGCATTGTGAGCATCGAGCGCGTAGCCCACCGGAGTGCCGCCGGCGAAGCGCGCCATCGACGGGTAGATCGGGAAGCCGGGGTCGGGGACGAGCACCTCGGTTCCGGGCTCCACCGTCGCCATCATCGAGTAGAACACCGCGGTCTTCGCACTCGGCGTGACGATCACCTGGTCGGCGTCGGCGTCGATCCCGCGCGAGCGCACATCGGCGGCGATCGCCTCCCTGAGCTCGTGGAGTCCCTGCGGCGCCACGTAGCGAGCGTCGCCCGCTCGCAGTGCCGCCACTGCGGCGTCCACCGCGTGTGCCGGCGCATCCACATCCGGCGCGCCGAGCTCGAGGTGCACTATCGAGCGGCCGGCGCGCTCGAGCTCGGTGGCGCGACGAAACACATCGAGCGCGCCTTCGCCGGAGAGCTGGTCCACTCGCGCCGCGAGCGGCGGGACCTCATCGAGCGCGGCGGACGATGCGGATGCGAGAGTGTCGGTCATGGGCGCATCTGAGCGGGCTAGAGCAGACTGCGAATCCAGCCGCCATCCACCGGGATGGAGGCACCCGTAGTGTAGCTGGCGTGCGCGGAGCAGAGAAAGGCGACCATCGCGCCGAACTCCGCCGGTTCACCGAGTCGGCCCATTGGGATCTGGCTCTCCCACACAGCGTAGGCTGCATCTGGCGTGCTGCCCTGGAGCGATGCGGTGCGCATCGCGAGCTCCTCCACGCGGGCGGTGCGCGTGTAGCCGGGCATCACGTTGTTCACCGTGATGCCGTACGGCGCGACCTCGTTCGCCAGCGTGCGCGCGAAGCCGGTCACGGCGGCCCGCACGCTGTTGGAGAGGATAAGGTTGTCCACCGGCTGCTTCACAGCAATGGACGTCACGTTCACTATGCGTCCCCAGCGCCGCTCGCGCATTCCAGGGAGGACGCCGCGCACGAGCTCCACCACGCTCGTGAGGTTCACGCGCACCGCGGCCTCCCACGCTTCGCGCGTGTGCGCCTCGAACGGCCCCGCTGGCGGACCGCCGGCGTTGGTGACGAGGACGTCCACGCGCCCGAATTCGCGGTCGGCAGCCGAGAGCACATCGGATATCCCAGCCGGAGTCGCGACGTCGGCGACGATGTCCACCACCCGCACGCCGGCCGCGCGGCGGATCTCCTCGGCAGTGGCGCGCAGCGCTTCCTCACCGCGCGCGCAGAGCACCAGGTCGACACCTTCGCCAGCGAGCGCTTCGGCAGATGCGCGCCCCAGTCCCTTACTGGACGCGGCGACGACCGCAACCTTTCCCCGGATCCCGAAGTCCACCGCTACCGCTCCGCGCTCTTGTGGAAGTAGCTGTCGGTGTGGTCGAGCCAGTCCTGACGGATGGGGCTGAAGATGTCCACGTCGAGCGTGTCCTCGAGCGCCTCGGCCTTGTGCGGCACGTTCGACGGGATGTGCAGCACCTCGCCCGCGCGCACGATCACTTCTTCCTCGCCGTTCTCGCCGATCCAGAACTTGAGCGCGCCTTCCACTATCCAGGTGATCTGCTCGTTCTCGTGCGAGTGCTTCGGGACGATGCACCCTTTGTCGAGGTAGACCTGCGCCAGCATCATGCGCTCGCCGGTGACGAGGCGGCGCGAGAGCTGGTCGGTAACGGTCTCCTTGTGGATGTCGTTCCAGCGGAAGTGACGGACGGTGGGGTTCGAGGGCATGGTGGTGGGGTTGGAGGAGTGGTGCGGGGAGGTGCGATGTTGGCCGTGAACCACGGTAAGCTACTCCGCGGATCGCGCGCTGACAGGTGAAGCGGACGCGCCCACGGCTTCCGCGCCTCCAGGCTTGCGGAATGGATCATCCGAGTGAGGATTAGCCGGGTGTCCGGACCCGGAAACGCCGCAGCCAGCGACGCGCTGCCACGACGACTCGGTTTCCTCGCGACTACCGCGCTGGTAATCGGCACCATCATCGGCAGCGGCATCTTCCGTGTGCCGGCGGGAGTGGCCGCCGAGGTAGGGTCGTCCGGCGCAGTGACCGCCGTGTGGGTGCTCGGCGGCGTGATCTCCGTCTGCGGCGCGTTGTCGCTGGCCGAGCTGGCCGCGGCGTTCCCTCGCTCGGGCGGCGTGTTCGTCTACCTTCGCGAGACGTACGGGCCGCTCGTCGCTTTCCTGTTCGGATGGGCGTACCTCGTCATCGGGCCGGCGGGAGTAGCCGGTGTAGCGCTCATCTTCGCCGCGTATCTCGGCACGCTCGTGCCGCTCGAGCCGGCAGGTGGAGTGCGCACCATAGCGATGCTCGTGCTCTTTGCCCTGTCTGCCGCTGCGTACCGGTCCGTGCGTGGAGTGGGCTCCCTGATCAGCGGCGCCTCCGCGGCCAAGGTGCTGGCGCTCGCCGCGCTCGTGGTCGTCGCGTTCGTTCTTGGCGACGGAGGTACGGGTTCGTTCGCTCGCGGCGCGCCGGCTGCGGGAGACACGCACTGGGGCGGTGTGGGCCTCGCTCTCGTCGCGGCGCTCTGGGCATACAACGGCTTCCACGACATGGTGAGCGTGGCCGGCGAAGTACGCGATCCGGGACGCGTCCTCCCGCGCGCCCTGATGATCGGCATGGGGATCGTCGTCACCGTCTACCTCGCCGCCAATGCCGCCTACCTCTACATCCTGCCGTACGACGCGCTGCGTGCTTCGCCGCACGTGGCGTCGGACACCATGGTGCGCGCCATCGGGAGCGTGGGCGCCAGGGCGGTCGCCGTCATGGTGATGGTCTCCACCTTCGGCACGATCGTGGGTCTCACGCTGGCCACGCCGCGCGTCTTCTACGCCATGGCGCGGGACGGGTTGTTCTTCGGCGCACTGGGGCGCGTGCACCCGCGCTTCCACACGCCGCACGTGGCGGTGCTCGCTTATGGTGCCATCGCCATGGTCGCTGCCTGGTCCCGAAGCTTCGAGCAGCTCGCCGAGGCGTTCGTGCTAGGACTCTGGCCGTTCCTCGCACTCGCGGCTGGTGGCGTGCTCATCCTGCGACGCACTCGGCCCGACCTCGAGCGGCCCTACCGCACGCCAGGATACCCGGTGGTACCGCTGGTATTCGTAGCCGGCACGCTGTGGGTCGTAGTCAGCGCGCTCATGGCGCGGCCCGCACCTACTCTGGCCGGCATGGGGCTCACTCTGCTCGGCGTGCCCATTTATCTGTTGTGGCGGCGCGGGGCGCGAGGAGGGCTCTACGCCCCAGCACCCGAAGCGCCGCAACTGCCGGCCTCTCCGCCACCCGAGGGCGGACCCTGACGGCGGCCATTGACGTATCAAGAAATCTTTATATATTCCGTCCCATGGCCACCGCTACTCGCACCGCCGAACCGGATGTCGAGCGCGCCGTAGCGCTCTTCCATGCGCTGTCCGACGAGACCCGCCTCTCGATTCTCGAGATGCTTCGAGATGGCGAGCGCTGCGTGTGCGAGTTGCAGGACGAGCTCGACGCCGCGCAGTCGCGTCTCTCCTTCCATCTGCGCGTGCTGAGGGAGGCAGGGCTGGTGGAGGACCGCAGGGAGGGGCGCTGGTCCTATTACAGCATCGTCCCCGAAGCCCTGCGTGAAGTCCACGACATCTCGGTCGCGATGCAGCCGAAGAAGGGCGCGCTCCGCGTGCTGCGAAAGGGAGAATGCTGCACGTGACCATGGTCTTTTTTTGTGATACTCATCAAGATTTCTTGATCAAAGCGAGGCGACCGTGACTACCGAAGCGCGAGAGCATCCTACGAAGGTACCGACCACGCTCGAGGAGATCCGAGCCACCGTGCAGGCGCGATACGGCAGCGCGGCGCAGCGCGTGAACGAGGGCGGCGAGGCGAGCGGTGTATGCTGCAAGCCGGTCGGTGACAACGGGCATTGCTGCGACTCCAAGAGCGAGTCGTGGGACCCGATAACTTCCGATCTCTACGAAGCGGGCGAAACGGCGGGCCTTCCCGCCGAGGCGCTGCTCGCGTCACTTGGGTGCGGGAACCCCACGGCGCTCGCCGAGCTTCACGAGGGAGAAACGGTCCTCGACCTGGGCTCGGGGGGCGGCATAGACGTGCTCCTCTCGGCGAGGAGAGTGGGGCCCGCGGGGAAGGCCTACGGCCTCGACATGACCGACGAGATGCTCGCGCTCGCGCTGGAGAACAGAACGAAGGCCGGTGCGACGAACGTCGAGTTCCTCAAGGGACACATCGAGTCGATCCCGCTTCCGTCGAACACCGTGGACGTGATCATCTCCAACTGCGTCATCAACCTGTCGGGTGACAAGCGCCAGGTGCTGAAGGAGGCGTTCAGGGTGCTGAAGCCCGGGGGCCGCTTTGCGGTGAGCGACGTGATCACGCGCGCGGGACTCCCGGATGCCGTCAGGGGGAGCATGGCGCTCTGGACCGGGTGCGTGGCCGGCGCGCTCGAGGAGTCGGAGTTCATCGCGCTGCTCGAGGAAGCCGGGTTCGAGAGTCCGAGCATCGAGCCCACGCGCATCTACACGCGCGACGACGCTGTGGCGCTGCTCCACGGGACCGGCATTGACGAGTCGCTCGCCGACCAGGTGGAGGGTAAGATCATCAGCGGCTTCGTGAGGGCCACGAAGCCGGGCGGACCGACCGCACCGGCGCAGAAGCCGCGGCGCGAGCTCGTTCCGCTCGGTGCCGCTGAAGAGGTTGCGAGAGTCTCGACGCGCTCCTGCGGCTGCGACGACGATTGCTGCACCTGATCCGGAGACCAGGGGGAAAGTACGATGTCGAAGGACTCGAAGTCGAACATCCAGGACGGTGAACCGCGGGTGCGCCCCGCGGTTCCCGCCGATCTCGCCGCCATAGAGCGGCTCCTCATGGCCAGCACGCTTCCGCTCGATGGCGTTCGCGAAGCGCTCGGCGCTTTCGTGGTCGCCGAGTACGGGGACGAGATCGTGGGTGTGGCCGGTCTGGAGAGCTGCTGCAACGATGCGCTGCTCCGATCGGTTGCGGTCGCACCCGCGTGGCGCTCGCACGGGCTCGGGCGAGCGCTCGTGACCCGCGTCATCTCGGATGCCGAGGCGCGTGGCATCCGGGCGCTCTACCTGCTCACCAACACGGCCGAGCATTACTTCCCGAGCTTCGGGTTCCGCCGTGTGAGCCGAGACGAGGTGCCCGCGAGCGTTCGCGAGACCGCCGAGTTCAGTCACGCGTGCCCCGCCTCGGCCGCGGTAATGTGCCGGGAGTGCGCGTCCGCCGCGGCGTGATGGCTCTCGGCTGAGGGTTGGCGTGATGGTTCGTGGCGATCGCCAGCAGTCGTTTCGCGTGCTCGTGCTCTGCACCGGCAACTCGGCGAGGAGCCAGATCGCGGAGGCGCTGCTCGCGACGCGGGGAGCAGGTCGTGTCGAAGCAGCAAGCGCCGGATCGCGGCCGGCGGTACGCGTGCATCCACTCGCGGTCGACGTTCTGCGCGAGCACGGGATCGCCTGGGAGGGGCGTACACCCAACGGAATAGAGGATGTGGCAGGGGAGCGCTTCGACCTCGTCATCACCGTCTGCGACAACGCCCGCGATGCCTGTCCGTTCTTCCCCGGGGCGGGTGCGCAGGTGCACTGGGGACTCCCGGACCCTGTGGAGGAGCCGGATCCCAAGGCGGCGCGTCGTGCATTTCTCGAGACGTACGACGCACTCGTTGCCAGAGTGGATGCTCTGCTCGCACTACCGCTCGAGTGTCTCGCGCCTGCGGCGCTGCAGGCACGGGCCCAAGCCGTCCACGCCAGCACGAGCGTCGGCGGCTCTCCCGGGACGCAGTGAGTACGGCCGAGCACGGGCTGACCTCCCAGGTGTGGGACGTCGTGGTGATCGGCGGCGGGCAGGCGGCGCTCGCGGTCGGGTTCTATCTGCGGCGAACCGGGCTCCGGTACGTCATCCTCGACGACCAATCGGCACCGGGCGGGGCGTGGCAGCATACCTGGCCATCGCTTCGCCTCTTCTCGCCCGCGCAGTGGTCGTCGCTGCCGGGCTGGATGCTGCCGCGCGATGCGAACGATCGCGACGACGGATACCCGACGAGGGACGCCGTCATCGGATATCTCACGGAGTACGAACGGCGCTATGCGCTTCCGGTAGTGCGCCTGGTGCGCGTCCATGCGGTGCGCGCGAGCGGGGAAGGGCTCGCGCTGGACACGAGCGCCGGAGTGATCCGGGCGCGCACAGTCGTCAGCGCGACGGGGACATGGGCGAACCCGGTGGTGCCCGATGTACCGGGACGGGATGTCTTTCACGGCAGCGTTCTTCACAGCGCTCGCTACCCGGGTCTCGCCCCGTTCGCGGGACAGCGAGTCATCGTCGTGGGCGGCGGCAATTCGGGCGCTCAGATCGTGGCCGAATTGTCGGAGGTCGCCGATGTGACATGGGCCACGCGAGAGCCGCCAACCTTCCTTCCTGACTACGTCGATGGCCGCTACCTCTTCGAGCAGGAGACCATGCGCTACCGAGCCATCCAGGAAGGACGCACCCCGGCGCCACGACAGAGTCTCGGTGACATCGTTCTCGTACCTCGGGTGCGAGCTGCTCTTGCACGCGGCGCGCTCGAGGCGGCGCCGATGTTCGCGCGATTCACCAGGAACGGCGTCGCCTGGGATGACGGCCGTGAGCAGTGCGCGAGCGCCGTGATCTTCGCGACGGGGTTCCGGCCGGCCCTCGGACACATCGAGCCGCTCGGTATAGTCGACGCGCGCGGCCGGGTAGCGATGGCCCCGGGCGCCACGACGCGGGTTGCTGCCGATCTCCCGCTCTGGCTCGTAGGCTACGGCGAGTGGACGGGCTTCGCTTCTGCAACGCTGATCGGAGTCGGCCGCTCGGCGCGCGCGACGGTGGACGAAATCACGAGCGCCTTGAGCCCATCGTCCAGTCAGTGATATCCGCGGGGGCGCGCCGAGCAGCTCTGTCACCGAGCTGCCTGGCGAAATCAACGCGGCGGCGCTCGTCTCCCTTTACCGTGTCGCCGCCGAAGGGCGACGCCGCAGCGCCAGATTCCCGAGTCCGCCCGCGACGCCGACCGCGAGCGCAGCGAAGGCGAGGTGCGGATCCTCGAGCACACTGAATCCGAGCAACGTATCGAGCGCGTAGCGACCCGGGCCCGTCAGCACCAGCGCCGCGGCGCCGGCCGCGAAGAGGAGCGGCAGCTCGATGCCGTTGTTCATCGCGAACGCGCCGCCGGCCCAGTGCACCGTGACCATCGCGACGATCATGACGGAAACCATGAGCGCGGGGCCTACCGGCCCGAGCGCTCCGAGCGCGACGAGCAGCCCGCTAGTCACTTCTGTGAGCGAGGCGACCGCGGCGAACGCTCGCGGCGGGTAAAAGCCGAGCTGCGCCATGATGTCGCTGGCTCCCTTCAGCCCGGGGCCACCGAACCAGCCGAAGAGCTTCTGCGCACCGTGGGCGGCCATGTAGAGGCCGAGCGTGAGACGAAGTACGAGGAGGCCTGCGTCGATCGTCGACGAGAGAAGAAGATCGGAACCGTTCATCGAAGTCATGGGTTGCAGGGTGGATAGCCAGGCCGCTGCATTCTCGGCCACGTGTGTCTTGCGATAATCCTAGCGATACGCTATGGATGATCTATGGCCAAAAACCCGAAAGAAGTGTCTGATCGTCCACCGTCACAGGACGATTTTGACGTCGTCTCCGACGTGCTGCGCGCCGTCGAGCTCTCCCCGGCGGGGATCGGCCGGTTCGAGCTGACCGCGCCATGGGCGATGCGGGTAGCCGCGGCGGACCACTTTTCATTCCACGTCGTCGCGCGCGGGAGCGCCCTACTCGAGGTCGAAGGGGAGGGGGAGGGGAGCGAGGGAGAGGCGGCTAAGATTACGCTATCGGCGGGCGATGTCGCCGTCCTTTCACACGGACTCGCGCATCGGCTCGAGGACCCGAGCCGCCGTGCGACGGAGGCTCACACTCTGGGGCGGGAGCTGTGCCGGGAGCCGATCGCGTCGAGCCCTATTCGCTTCGGCGGGGGCGGGCCGGCGACGACGATCGTGAGCGGTGCCTTCCGCTTCGGAACTTCGGCGAAGAGCGTGCTCCTCGAATCGCTTCCCGCGATCCTGCATGTGCCGGCCGGCGACCCTGCGATGACGCCGCAGCTGGCGGCCACGGTGCAGCTCATCCTCGCGGAGAGCGCGGCGCCGGGGCCGGGAAGCGTGCTGCTCATGACGCGGCTCGCCGAGATACTCCTCGTGCATTCGCTTCGGCTGCAGACGCAGCGTATCGATCGGACGGGCGAAGGGAGGGGTCAGCCGGGGCTCTGTGCACTCGCGGATCCGCAGATCGGGATGGCGCTCCGGCTCATCCACTCGCGTCCCGCCGATCCATGGACAGTCGAGTCGCTCGCGCGTGCCGTCGCGCTATCGCGATCCGCGTTCGCCGCGCGCTTCGCGTATCTCGTCGGCGAGCCGCCGCTGCAGTACCTCACGCGCTGGAGGATGACCGAAGCCGCCGAGCTGCTGCGGCTGGAGGACTCGAGCGTGTCGGTCGTAGCACAACGCGTCGGCTACACGAATCCGGCGGCTTTCATGAAGGCGTTCGCTCGATCTCATGGAATCGGGCCGGGATCCTACAGGCGAAAGCATCGCGTGACGCGAACGCCGCCGTGAATGGCGAAATTGGTGGAAGGAGACGCATGGTACATTCATGTCGGTACTCGATGCGATATTGCGTCCGGCAATGACCTCGTCGACTACTATTCCGGTGGGCCACCCCCTATTGCGGCGTGCCCGCTGGCTCAAGCGCCTCCACGCGCGTCTTCACGCGATCGGGAACGCTTCCTATGAGCGTGCGGTCGCTGCGCGCAAGCGCGCGCTCTTCGGCACGCTGCGAGGCGTGGTCGTCGAGATGGGCGCGGCGGCAGGCGCGAACCTGGAGCACTTCGACCGTGGCATCCGCTACGTCGCCGTGGAGCCGAACGCGTTCGCGCACGATTTCCTCTGCGAGCGCGCCCGCGCGCTCGGCCTCGACGCTTCGCTCCACGTTGGCGCTGCGGAACGACTCCCGCTGGCCGACGCGTCGGCCGACGCGGTCGTCTGCTCGCTTGTGCTCTGTACCGTGAACGACGTCGCCGCGGCGCTCGCGGAGGTGAGGCGCGTGCTGAAGCCCCGTGGCGTGTTCGCCTTCATCGAGCACGTCGCCGCTCCGGCCGGGAGCGGGACTCGAGGCCTGCAGCGCGCACTCCGCGCTCCGTGGATGCTCATCAGCGACGGCTGCCGCCCCGATCGCGACACCGCCGGCGCCATCCGCGCTGCCGGCTTCAGCTCGGTAGAGATCGCCCACTGGGAGGCGCCACTTCCCGCCATCGTGCGCCCTCACATTTCCGGCGTCGCCGTTCGCTGACGCGCGTGCGAAGCCTTCACCATGAGTTCGCCCGAACACGCGGTCTCGAACGAGATCCTGCTTTCGATGTCATCTTACCCGGGGAGCGCACGTCATCCCTGAGCGACTGGTAGCGCGTGGGACGGTAGTTCTCAGTCGAGCGCCCCACGCCCCTTCGATGTCTCATGTACTCGACCTGCATTTTCTGTAATCAATCGCTGGGCGCCAACTCGGCGCTCGAGTCTTTCTCGGTCGGCCGCCGGGTCGCGTTCGACGCCGCTAAGGGGCGTCTCTGGGTGGTGTGCCGAAAGTGCGAGCGGTGGAACCTGACGCCGCTCGAGGAGCGGTGGGAGGCCGTCGAGGAAGCCGAGCGTATCTACGCCGACACCCGGAAGCGTGTCGCGACGGAGCAGATAGGCCTTGCCCGCCTCGCTGACGGGACCGAGCTGGTGCGCATCGGCGCGCCGCTCCGGCCGGAGTTCGCCGCGTGGCGCTACGGCGACCAGTTCGGACGACGGCGCAAGCGCCAGGCGCTCCTCGCCGGCGCGGGTCTCACCGCGCTCGGAGGGCTCGCGATCGGCGGTGCCGCGCTGGGCGTCTCGATCGGTGGCTTCGGCTGGGTGATCGCGCAGCTCGGCCGCATGGCTGTCCAGGGAGGAGACGAGACGATCGTCGCTCGCGTGCCTACGGAGGAGGGGAAAGTGCTCCCCGTGCGTCGGCGACACCTCGCGGAGAGCACGCTCGCGCGCGCCAGCGACGGTGCGCTCGCGATCGAGCTCCGCTACAAGAACGGGATGTCCCGTTTCGAGGGGCCCGAGGCGTTGCGCGTCGCCTCGATCGTCATACCGGCCGTGAACCGCTTCGGCGGCACGCGCGATACCGTAGCGGCTGCGGTGGGTGAGATCGAGCAGACAGGCGGGCCCGAGCGCTTCGTCGAGCAGCTCGCGCGGCGCGCCAACGTGATGACGGCAGTGCGCGGGCGCCCGCACCGTTACGGACGCAAGGGCCGAATCGGCCGCACCGGACTGTACGGCCTGACGACCGTGGATCGGCTCGCGCTGGAGATGGCACTGCACGAGGAAACGGAGCGACGAGCGATGGCGGGCGAGCTCGCGCTGCTCGAGCGCGCATGGCGCGAAGCGGAAGAGGTCGCGGCGATCGCGGACGATCTGCTCGTCCCCAGCGGTGTGCGGTCGGCACTGGAGCGACTGCGCGGGAAGTAGCGCGTTCGAGCCAGAGCTCGGTCGGCGTCCGCACTCGCAGCGATCACCGCGACGCTCTGCTCTTGCGCGGCCACCCCGCGATGAACAGTGTAGACCATCCTCGCGGAGGGTCGGTCCAATGGTGCCCGCTCATGTCGCCGCACGCGCAGCCATGCTGCTCTTCGTCGCCGCCGGCAGCGCAGCTGCCCAACACCACCCGGCTCCCCGCCCCGCATCGCTGGGGACGGTCCACTTCCAGACGTCGTGCAGCACCGCCGTGGCGCCGACGTTCAATCGCGGCGTCGCGCTGCTGCACTCCTTCGAATTCGGCGCGTCGGCGCGCGCGTTCCGTGAAGTGCTCGCGTCGGATTCCACCTGCGCCATGGCGTACTGGGGTCTCGCGCTCGGCGACTGGGGCAACCCGATGGCGGCCGGAAATCGCGGTGCCGCGCAGCTCGAGGCGGGGCGCGCGGCGAGTGATAGCGGGAGGCGGTTCGGCGCGCGGGCCACGGCGCGCGAGCGCGGTTACGTAGCTGCAGTCGCTCGGCTGTACTCCGACTATGACCGCGTGGACCAGGCGGCGCGCGTTGCCGCGTACGAGCGCGCGATGTCCGACCTCGTCACGAGGGAGCCAGCCGACACCGAAGCGAAAATCTTCCACGCGATCGCGCTCGTCGCGTCGGCGCCACCGACCGACAAGTCGTACGCACGCCAGCTGAGTGCAGGCGCCACGCTCGAGGCGATCTGGAAGGTGCTCCCGAATCATCCGGGGCTCGCGCACTACATCATCCACGCCTACGACTACCCGGAGCTCGCGCCGAGGGCGGAAGCGGCGGCGCGGCGGTACGCGATGATAGCTCCCGCGGCGGCGCACGCGCTGCACATGCCGTCGCACACGTTCACGCGCGTTGGGGAATGGAACGCGTCGGTGGAAACGAATCGTCGTTCCATCACGGCTGCTCTGCGCAGCGGCTCCATTGCCGAAGCGCTGCACGCGTCGGACTACGTGATGTATGCACTGCTCCAGATGCGCCGCCTCGGCGAGGCACGCGCGGTGCTCGACTCGCTCCCCTCGCTCGCTGCGCGCTTCGACCCGAACGCCGTGACGGGTGCCGCGCCCGGCTCGGCCGGTTTGTTCGCGCTCGCCGCCATCCCCGCGCGCGATGCACTCGAGCGGCGCGACTGGTCGGCGGCGGCCCGGCTCGCGCCGCGCGTGACCGCGTTCCAGTGGACGGACGCGATGACGTACTTCGCTCGCGCACTGGGCTCGTCGCGCACCGGGGACTTTGCGACTGCGCGTGCGTCGGTCGACTCCCTGACCGCGATAGAGGGTCGGCTGCGGGAGGGCGGCGAGGGATACTGGGCGGAGCAGGTCGCCATCCAGCGGTTGGGCGCTCGGGCGTGGCTCGAGCGAGCGCAAGGTCGCGACGATGCGGCACTCGCCGCGATGCGCGAGGCCGCCAGCCGCGAGGATGCGACCGAGAAATCCGCGGTCACTCCGGGGCCGCTGGCGCCCGCGCGCGAGCTGCTCGGCGATCTGCTGCTCGAGCTCGGGCGGCCTGCGGAGGCGCTCGCCGAGTACCGCGCGACGCTTCGCAGGGAGCCGAACCGGTACCACACGCTCGACGGTGCGCGGCGGGCCGCGGCCGGGGCAGGCGACAGCACCGCGGAGGCGAGCTACACCCGACAGTTGCATGCGCTGACGGGCCGCTGACGTTCAGCTCTCGCGACGCGAGCGCTCCATCCCGGGCGAGTGCGGTCTGGAAGCCCGAATAGCCAGCATCCAGGCGGCTGCGCGCTTCGATGGAGCTCGGCTTGCGTCAAAACACTTTGTATTGTAAAGTACTCGTCAGTATTGCCGGGCCCGCCCACCGCGTGCGGTGAGGATCTCCACTCCCCACTGGAGGAACCGATGCAGAGGAACAGGACCGCTTACCGATCCGCCGTCGCCGTTGCGCTCGCGACCGCGCTCATGCTCATCTGGCTGAGCCTCGGCGTTGGCGTGATCGGAGCCGACGGCGACCCCGCCAACTGGATGTACGCCACCGTGATCGTCGTCGGGATCATCGGCGCCGTCGTAGCGCGCCTCCAGCCAGGTGGGATGGCACGCACGCTCTTCGCGATGGCGCTCGTTCAGGCAGCGATCGCTGCGATCGCGCTGATCCTCAGGCTGGGCTATCCCGCGAGTCCGCCCCTGGAGCTCGTGGGCCTCAACGGGATGTTCATCGCGCTGTTCGTCGGATCGGCGCTGTTGTTTCGACGTGCGGCGCGACGATAACGCCTCCCACGGCTGATGGCTGCCACTCTTCCTCTCGCTCGACCTCCAGAATTCGACCATGCAACTCGTCATCCGCGACCTCTCGAAGACGTACCCTAACGGTACTCAGGCATTGAAGGACGTTTCACTCGACGTTCCGCAGGGGATGTTCGGACTCCTTGGGCGGAACGGCGCAGGGAAGTCGACGCTGATGCGGATCATCGCGACTCTGCAGGATCCCGACGAAGGGTCGATAAACCTCGCGGGCCTGGAGGGCAGCGGCGTCGATGTGCTGCGACAGAAGCACGAGGTGCGGAAGACGCTCGGCTACCTCCCGCAGTCGTTCGGATTCCATCCGAAGGCGAAGGCGGAGCGGCTGCTGGAGCACTTCGCGATCCTCAAGGGGATCGCCGAGGTGGGCGTGCGGCGTGACACCGTAGAGTCGTTGCTCCGGCAGACGAACCTCTGGGAGGTGCGCGGCCAGAAGCTCGGCACCTTCTCGGGCGGGATGCGTCAGCGCTTCGGCGTGGCGGTGGCGCTGCTCGGCAACCCGAAGCTGATCATCGTCGACGAGCCGACGGCCGGGCTCGACCCGGAAGAGCGCGTGCGCTTCCTGAACCTGCTGAGCGAGATCGGCGAGGAGAGCGTGGTTATCCTCTCGACGCACATCGTTGCGGACGTCATGGAGCTGTGCAGCCGCATGGCAATCATCGACCGCGGCGAGATCCTTCTCGAGGCGGAGCCGTTGAGCGCGATCGACGAGCTGCGGGGGCGGATCTGGCGCCGGACCGTGAATCGGAGCGAGCTGCCTGCCATCGAAGGCGATCTGTCGGTGATTTCCACGAAGCTGCTCGCGGGGCGCACCATCGTACACGTCTTCGCCGAGTCGTCGCCGGGAGCGGAGTTCGAGCCGGCGGAGCCGGAGCTGGAGGATGTGTACTTCAGTGTCATGGCCGGCCACCACGGGCGGCGCGCGGTGGAGGCGGTCGCGGAAGCGGAGGCGGCATCGTGAAGCTGCGCGAAGTCTTCCGCTACGAGCTGGAGTATCGACTCCGCAGCGTGTCGACCTGGCTGTACGCCGGCTTCCTCTTCCTGATCGCGATCTGGACTTTCCTGGCCACCGCCGAGGGAAGTGCCTATGCCAACGCCCCGGTGCGAATCGCCGGTGGCTCGGCGATCGCCGGCGTGATCGGTCTGTTGGTGACGGCGGCGATCTTCGGCGATGCGGCGGTGCGTGACTTCGCGGCGGAGATGGATCCGCTCCTTTTCACCTCTCCTCTTCGAAAGGGCGACTACCTCGGTGGTCGATTCCTCGCCGCGCTGACAGTCAACGCAGTCGTCATGCTGACGGTCCCGGTGGGGCACTTCGTCGCCACGATGATTGTGGGAGCATTACAGTCGGTGACGGTCGGCCCGTTTCGCATCCTGGCGTTCGTGCAGCCATGGCCGTTGTTGGTGCTGCCGAATCTGATCCTCGCGGGCGCGATCTTGTACGCGATCGGCGTGCTCGCCCGGCGCGTGGTGCCGGTGTACCTCGGCGCGATCGTCCTCTTCATCACCTACCTCGTCGCGGCGAACGCAGCGGAACAGATCACCAACCCGGTGCTCGCGCTGCTGAGCGACCCGATCGGGATTCACACGCTGGAGGTGACCACCCGGTACTGGAGCGAGGCTGAGCAGAACGCCCGCCTCGTCGGCTTTCCCGCGGAGCTCGTGCTGAACCGTGCGGTGTGGCTGGTGGTTGCGGCAGCGGTGCTCACGCTGCTCTACAGGCGGTTCCGTTTCGCGCACGCACCGGCCGGGACTACGCGTCGCGGGCTGATGGCAGTCGTCGGCGCTAACAGGAGCAGAGCGAAGCGAGTCGTCGCCGAGTCGATTGAGCCGCTGGCACGGCCGGTGGAAGTCCCGCGCATCGCCGGCACGTTCGACTTCCGCATGACGGTGCGCCAGACGCTCGCCATCGCGCGCCGCTCGCTCACGGAGATCATGGCGAGCCGCTGGTTCATCGCCGTGCTGCTCGGCTGTGCCGGTGTCACCCTACTGATGGGGTGGAACGTGGGCGATACCGTCTTCGACACGTCCACCTGGCCGGTGACGATGCTCGTGGCCGGAACCGTCCTGGCCCGGCGGGTCACGCCGATCATCTACGCGTTGATCGCCCTCTACGCGGGCGAACTGGTGTGGAAGAACCGCGACGCGAACGTGGACGAGATCGTGGATGCCGCGCCCGTACCCGAGGGCGTCGCGCTGCTCGGTCGGTTCCTTTCGCTGGTCGTGCTGATCGCGGCTCTCCAGGTAGCGCAGATGGTCGGCGGCATCCTCATCCAGGCGTTCCACGGCTACTACCGGTTAGAGGTCGGTCTCTATCTCGAGGTGCTCTTCGGGTTGAAGCTGGTGGACTACGTGCTGTTCGCGGCGCTCGCGATGACGATCCAGGTACTCGTGAACCACAAGTATCTCGGCCACATGGCGCTGCTGCTGGCCTTCGTGTCCGTACTGACGCTGCGGATGCTCGGGATAGTGGATCACCACCTGTTGCTCTACGGTACCGATCCGGGGTGGACGTACTCGGAGATGAACGGCTTCGGTCCCTTCATCGGACCGTGGGCGTGGTTCAAGGCCTACTGGGCGGCGTGGGCGCTGCTGCTGGCGGTGGTCGCGGCGCTCTTCTGGGTGCGTGGCCGGGAGCCCGGTGCGCGGCATCGAGTCGCTCTCGCGGGTGCACGCTTCGGCGGTTCGATCGCTCGCGCGGCTGGTGGAGCGATGGTGCTGATCATCGTTCTGGGCGGTTTCGTCTTCTACAACACGAACATCCTGAACGACTACCGCCCGGGGCGTGATGCCGGGCTGCCGCAAGCGCAGTACGAGCAGCGCTACAAGCACTTCGAGGATGCACCGCAGCCCACAATCGTCGATGCGAAGCTGCGCGTGGATATCTACCCGGACCGGCCGGCGGTGGACATACGCGGCAGCTATCGGCTGGTGAACCAGACCGGCGTGTCGATCGACTCGGTGCACGTGATGTTCGATGTTCATCGATCCGGGCATCAGGGCGCGCTCGATCTCGTTCGACCGCGGCTCGAAGCCGGTGGTCGTGGATGACGAAACGGGATACCGGATCTACGCGCTCGAGCGCGCGCTCGAGCCGGGCGACTCGCTGCGGCTCGAGTTCGATGTCTCCTTTCGGCCGCGCGGCTTCCCGAACAGCGATATCCAGACACACGTGGTAAGCAACGGCACCACCTTCGACCGCAGTTGGCTACCGGCCATAGGCTACCAGGCGATAAACGAACTGTCGGACGAGGACGCGCGGCGGCGCTTCGGTCTCGCGCCGCGTCCGCCGGCTCCTGGCCCGGAGGACGCCGAGGCGAGGCAGTATCGCTGGGAGCTGCGGAACGAGGACCTCGTTCACCTCGATGCGGTGGTGGGTACGTCCGTCGACCAGACCGCGATCATGCCTGGCATGCTGCGCAGGAGCTGGTTGGAGAAGGGGCGCCGCTACTTCCACTACGAGACGCGGCCGACGCTGTTGGGCGCGAATGTCGTCTCGGGCAAGTACGAGGTACTCGAGGACCGGTGGATCCCGGAGGGCGGCGCCGCCCAGGCGGCGCGTGGCACGGGGGACGGTAATACGCATCAGCATCGCGACTCGACAGTAGAGTCGAGGTCGCAGGGCGTCGCACTCCGGATCTTCCATGATCCGGCCCGTAACTCCAATCTGGACAGAACCGTCCGGAGCATGAAGGCGTCGCTCGACTACTACACCGAGCAGTTCGGTCCTTACCCCTACCGAGAGCTGAGCATCGTGGAGATCCCGCGCTACGGAGGCTTCGGCCGTGCGTTGGCGCACACGATCACCTTCACGGAAGACTACTTCCTGAGCCGGGTAGGGGAGGGCGAGCTGGACCAGCCGTTCTACGGAACGGCGCACGAGGTCGCGCATCAGTGGTGGGGCGGGCAGGCGAGGGGCGCGACGGTGCGGGGTCACGGGTTCCTCTCCGAATCGCTCGCCAACTACAGCGCGATGATGGTGGTGGAGAAGACCTATGGTCTCGAGGCGGCTCGTCGCGTATACGTCTTCCAGATGGACCGCTACTTCCGCGGGCGGGCGGACCTCTCGCGCGAGGTGCCGCTGCTGGACGTGGAGGATCAGCCGTACATCGCGTACCGCAAGGGCGCGATCGCGATGTACGCGCTACGTGCGCACATCGGCGAAAAACGTGTCAACACCGCGCTGCGCCGCTACCTCGAGAAGTATCGCGATGCCGGTCCGCCATACCCCACCTCGCGCGATCTGTACGCCGAGCTGCGTGCCGTCACGCCCGACTCGCTCCAGTACCTGCTGAAGGACCTGTTCGAGACGGTAACTCTGTGGGACGTGAGGACCGAGCGAGCCGCCGTGCAGCCGACTGGCAGCGGCGAATTCGTGGTGACGCTGGACGTGGTCGCGAAGAAGGCGAGGGCCGACAGCGTAGGTCACCTGACGGAAGTGCCCATGAACGACCTCGTCGAGGTCGGCGTCTTCGCGCCAGGCGAAGGTGACACGCCTGGTGCGCCGCTATACCTGAAGCATCAGCGAATCCATAGCGGCAAGCAGACGATCCGTATCACCGTGCCGAGCAGGCCGGCGCGCGCCGGCGTCGACCCCCGGCACGAGCTGATCGACCGCGACACGCACGACAACGTCGTCACAGTGATTGACGCTGTGCAGGAGGCGAAGCATGAACATCGATAGCATCATCAGGCGCGTGACCGGCGCGGCCAAGAACGCCGTCGTGTGGGGCGCCGCCTGGTTCATCCTGGCGATGGCCGTCTTCGGCGTATCTCACGCCACAGGCGTCGGCCCGGCCCATGTCTCCCTGCTGGATGCGATCGGCATGAGCATCAGGGTGGGGGTCATGGGCGGCATCACCGGTGGGGCCTTCTCCGCTTTCATCGGCACCTTCTACCGGGGCCGACGACTTTCGGAGATCAACTGGGTGCGCTTCGGCATCGGCGGGGCGGTCGTGGGAGGCTCGTTCGTGGCCGCGTTCCTGGTGTCTGCCAACCTGCTTACCGGCGGCGGGCTCCCAGCGCTGGGAAACATCTTCGACGACATCATCATTGGCACGGGCTTCGGTGGTGCCACCGCGGCCGCCACGATGTGGCTCGCGCAGCGCGCGGAGCGCGTGTCGGGCGGGAGCGACGATGAAATCGAGCATCAGGAGCTCGAGCGACTCGAAGGTGCGGACCCACTGGCAAACCTGGCAGCGAGGGTCGCGCGGCAGCACGAGCGCGGCGCATCACGCCGCAACGGGTAGCGGAACGGCGCTAGCGTTTGGCGCGGAGTGAAGGCAGTTCGACTTGAAACAGGACGGGCCACCGCTTGCCGGTCAACAGCAGCTGACGACCATCAGGTGCGAGCGCGATTCCATTCATGACGTCTGCCAACGCCGAGCGGTTCTGATAGAGGTCGCTGAAGTCGAGCGCTTCGCGCACTACCCCGGTGGTAGGATCGATCCGTACCACCCAGTTGGTCTGGTAGACGTTGGCGAGCACCTCTCCGTTCACGTACTCCAATTCGTTCAGCTGAACGAGGGGAGCGTCGTCATAACGGACGTGGATCACTCGCTGCACCTGAAAGGTCGTGGGTGACAGGACGCGAAGCGAATCGGAGCCGTCACTCATGATCAGGTTCGTGCCATCGGTCGTGAGCCCCCAGCCCTCTCCCGCATAGTGAAACGAATCGCCGGGAGTGAGCGTGCCGGCGTCGTACGTGTAGGCTACCCCGGCTTTCCAGGTGAGCTGGTAAAGGCGGTCGTGCAACAGCGCGAGTCCCTCTCCGAACCGATCTGCCGGGAGGGCCCTCGAGGCGAGCACTCGACTCGAGTGAGGATCGACGCGGCGCAGCTCGGAGTGGCCATAAAGCCCGGTGCTCTCGAAGAGAATGCTGTCGGCCGACACGAGGCCCTCGGTGAAGGCCGTCGGATCGTGTGGAAAATGAGCTGTCTCCTCGTACTCGGCGGGTTGGTGGTGGCCAACCCCTTCGCACGCGGTGGGTACCTGGATCAGTACGAGTACCGCCAGCGAGCCAATGACGACGGTCCGGAAGGCTGGGAACATGTACGCATACTTTAACGACGGTTGCGCCCAGGGGCATCCCCGGCGCACTAGCAGGAGGGCCGGGTATCAGTAGCGAGTCGAGCTATCCTTCCAGATCGCTCGTCGTGAAAAGTGTGAGCAACTCGACGCCGCAAGATGCCGCTCCCGACAGGACGGCATTGCGCAGTGGGGCTCGTGGAGTATAGTATTCCAGAGATCACTGGAATACAGGAGGACGCGTGGACCACCGCGCCGTCAAGGACCGCCTCTACGGAGCCTGGGCCGACACCGCCAAGGCGCTCGCCAGCCCCAAGCGTGTCGAGCTCCTCGACCTGCTCGCCCAGGGTGAGCGGAGCGTCGAGGCGCTCGCACGCGAGACCGGCCTCACGATCAACAACACGAGCTCGCACCTCGCCCTCCTCAAGGCAGCCCGCCTCGTGGAGACGCGCAAGGAGGCACAGTTCGTCTTCTACCGCCTCGCAGATGATTCCGTCGTCGACCTCCTGCGTGGTGTGCAAGCGGTCGCACGCCGACGGCTCCACGAGGTGGACTATCTCGCCCGGACGTACCTCGAGGGGCGCGACCCGCTCGAGCCTGTCGATGCCGCCGAGCTCCGACGCCGGCTGAAGACGGGAGAGGTCACCGTGATCGATGTGCGCCCCGCGCTGGAGTACGAGGCCGGTCACATCGCTGGTGCGCTCTCGGTTCCGCTGGAGCATCTCGACGAGCGGCTCCCCGACCTGCCGAAGAGCCGGCCGGTCGTCGCCTACTGCCGCGGGCCCTACTGCGTCTACGCCATCGAGGCGGTCGAGCGCCTGCGCGAGCGCGGGTTCAAGGTCCGTCGCCTCGCGGAGGGCGTCCCCGATTGGCGCCGCGCCGGCTACCCCGTGGCTGCGGGTGCCGAGCTGACGCTGCGGGCAGGGAGCGCGGCTCGCAGACGCCATTCATCCAACTCGCAACGCCGGAGGACGCCATGATCGTCCGCCACTACCTGCACACCGATCCCGCGGTCGCGATCTCCTACCTGTTCGGCTGCGGCGGCAAGGCCGTCGGTGCCGTCGTCGACCCCTTCGCTGCGCCGGAGCTGTACCAGCGCGAAGCGGAGTCGCTCGGCCTCGGCATCCGCTACGTCATCGATACGCACGTGCATGCCGACCACGTCTCCACCGGCCGCGCTCTCGCCGAGGCGGTAGGCGCCGAGTATGTGCTGTACGAGAGCGCGCGCGCTTCCTTCGCGTTCCGCGCCGTGCAAGAGGGCGAGCAGTTGGTGCTCGGCAACGTGACGGCTACCGTGTGGCACGTGCCCGGCCACACGCCGGAGCACCTCGCGCTCGTCGTCACCGACCACACTCGCGCCGGAGAGCCGTGGATCGTCTTCACGGGCCACACTCTCATGGTGGGCGACCTCGGGCGCACCGAGCTCGCGGCTTCGGCCGAGGAGGGTGCGCGCGCTCTTGCCGCGAGCGCCGAGCGACTCCGCGCGCTCCCCGACCACGTGCTCGTGCTGCCGGGCGCGTTCTCTGGCTCGGTGTGTGGCCGCGGATTGAGCGGCACGCCATTCTCGAGCATCGGCTTCGAGAAACGCCACAACCGGGCGTTCGGCGTGACGGACCGCGAGGCGCTGGTGGCGTTGATGCTGCGCGACATCCCGCCGCGCCCGCCGCGCGCGGCGGAGACGCGGGCGATCAATATGGGCGCGTCCGCCGCGGACCACCCGCCCGGAGCTGAGACCACCACCCCTCTGGCCGTCGCCGGCGCCCCGTGAGCGGCGCTCCCATCGCGCCGCGCCTGGCAGCAGCGACGCGCGTTCCACGCGCGCACGACCGGCGCATTCCCGACGGCGCCCCGACACTCGCGCTCGGCCTGCGCGAGAACTGGCGGCAGTTCGCTCTCCTGGTTCTGGTCAATGCCTTCGTCGGCGCGATGGTGGGCCTCGAGCGAACGGTTCTCCCGCTCCTCGGAGAGCGCGAGTTCGGCCTCGTCTCGCGTACCGCAGCGCTTTCGTTCATCGCGACCTTCGGCGTCGTGAAAGCGCTCGCCAACCTCGCCGCCGGTCGACTCGGCGATCGCTATGGACGCAAGCACGTGCTCGTCGCCGGCTGGCTCTTCGCGCTCCCGGTGCCGCTCCTGGTCATCTTCGCGCCGACGTGGCGATGGATCGTCTTCGCCAACGTGCTCCTCGGTATCAACCAGGGACTGACCTGGTCCACGGCCGTGATCATGAAGATAGACCTCGTGGGTCGGAAGCAGCGCGGTCTTGCGATGGGGCTCAACGAGTTCTCCGGCTACATCGCCGTCGCGCTCAGCGCACTCGCCACGGGACTCATCGCGAGTCGCTACGGCCTCAGGCCGGAGCCGTTCTACCTCGGGATCGCATTCGCTGCGGCGGGACTCGCGCTGAGCGCGCTCTTGGTGCGCGACACGGCGGGGCACGCGCACGCAGAGGCCGCGGCGCACGTGCGGGAGTGGTCGAGCGGGGAGGGCGCCGGCGCGGCGGAAGAGCAGCCAGGAATGCGCGAGCTCCTCGCGCGCGGAACGTGGCGCGACCCTGCGCTCGCCAGCGCCAGTCAGGCCGGGCTGGTGAACAACCTGAACGACGGCCTCGCGTGGGGACTCTTCCCGCTGTTCTTCGCCGCGGCGGGACTCTCGCTGCGACAGATAGGCGTGCTCGCCTTCATCTACCCGGCCACGTGGGGCGTCGTGCAGCTCTCGACGGGAGCACTCAGCGACCGCTGGGGAAGGAAGTGGCTCATCGCCGGCGGGATGCTCTCACAGGCCGTGGCACTCGGCGCGATGGTCGTCAGGCAGGGCTTCGTACCGTGGATGGCCGCCGGCGTCGCGCTGGGCGTGGGTACCGCGATGGTGTACCCGACGCTGCTGGCCGCCGTCGGAGACGTGGCCCACCCGAGCTGGCGCGGCTCGGCTGTGGGCGTGTATCGACTCTGGCGCGACCTGGGTTATGCGGTGGGCGCGCTCGTGGCCGGAGCGGTCGCTGACCTGTTCGGGATGGGCGCCGCCATCGGCGCCGTGGCCGCGCTGACGGCCGCTTCCGGGCTTCTGGTCGTGTTCCGCATGCCGGAGACCTTGCGACGTACACACTGAGCCGTGCGCGGCTCAGGAATGACGACGCCGAGTAAGACTACCTGAAGTCCCGCGTGCTGGCGCCTACCACGTTATCTCCTTCCGGTCGTGAAAGAACCGGCCGGAAGGCCCGCCCTTCGGCAAGGTGGCGCACCAGACTATCGTCTCGGCACCCTTCGCCACGGAGCGCGTTGCCGCGGTGCCGCCCATGTCGGTACGCACCCAGCCGGGATCGACCGCATTCACGAGCACATCTCGCCCCCGCGCCGCGGACGCGAGGAGGCGAGTCAGCGCGTTCAGCGCCGCCTTGGAGAGCGAATACGGCGGTGCGTAGTCGCTCATCGTGGAGATCTGACCTGCGCCGGACGACACGTTCACGACGCGGCCGTATCCCCGCGCGATCATCCCCGGCATGAGTGCTCGTGCCAGACGCAGCGGGCCATAGACGTTCGTCTCCATCGAGTCACGAAAGTGCTGCAAGTCCACCTCTAGCACGTCGCCGTCCTCGTCGAGCAGGAGTCCGGCATTGTTGACGAGGACGTCTGTGCCGCCCAACGCACGCTCGACGTGCTCGACGAGGGCGCGCACGCTCTCGTTATCCGTTACGTCCAGCGGGTGAGGCTCCACGTCGAGTCCACGAGCGACGAGCGATCGCGCGGCTGCCTCGCCCGCTGCCGCGTTACGGCTGCCGAGCACCACGTGCTGACCGGATGCCGCGAGCTGGCTGCAGACCTCGAGACCGATCCCGCGGTTCGCGCCGGTGACGATGGCTACGCGCCTGGCTTTCCTGTCACTCACTCTCGGTCTCCATGGTGTCGTCGCGGTGTCGAAATGTACTGGTGGCCGGGCGCAGGTTCGATGACGATAGCGCCACCTCGCCCGGATCGGCGCCAGCGCCGGCGCCGGGTGGGGCGTTCGTCCGGTGACGGATGGGGGCTTGCGCGCGCGATCCGCAACAGTTATCATAGCGATAGTTATCATGGCAACTGACGGCCGGGCACTCATATGAGCCGTTCTCACGCTACCATATCAGACGAACCCGACTCATGACGCGCCGCTCCGTCCGCACCGATATCCGGCAGTCGCGCCCGTTCCGATCGAGGGCGCAGGAGGCGACGATCGCCCTCCTGCGCACGGCGTCGGTGGTCGGGCGCACCTTCAGCCGAGTGCTCGATCCGTACGAGCTGAGCTTCGCGCAGTACAACGCGCTACGCATCATCAGGGGGGCAGGCACGGGTGGGATCCCCACGCTGGCCATCCGGGAGCGGATGATCGAGGAGGGGACGACGATCACCCGATTGCTCGACAAACTGGAGACCGCGGGACTCATCCGTCGTGAGCGGGGCTCCCCGGACCGGCGGCAGGTCATCTGTTTTGCAACCGCTGAAGGGAAGCGTCTGCTGGACGAGATCGATCCGTTGGTCAACGCGGCCGATGAGGCGGCGGTGGCCGCGCTGTCCGACACCCAGGTCGAGCAGCTCATCGACCTCCTGGACATAGTCCGTGCTGCCAACGCGGAGCGCGGCGCGCCTCGCGCCCTGGCACGTTCCGAGTGAGGCCGAGCGAAGCGATCGATTGGGTGCACGTTCGGCGCAAATACTTATCATAGCAATAGTAATCATAGCAATAAACCTGTCTGTCGTTTCACCCTCGACCTGAGGACTCCGCCCATGCTCCGCTCCATCATTGCTACCCGCCGTGGATTGGCACCCATCGTTGCTCGCCTCGTTCTTGGACTCGTGATGTTCCCGCACGGCACCCAGCACGCGCTCGGCTGGTTCGGCGGCTTCGGCTTCCGCGGCACGCTCGGCTGGATGACCGACACGCTCGGCTTCCCGGCGCCGCTCGCCGCCATTGCCATCGTCGTCGAGCTCCTCGCGCCCATCGCACTCGTGCTCGGACTCGGAAGCCGCGTCGCGGCCGCCGGGATTTTCGGTCTCATGGTCGGCGCCGCGAGCACGCACCTGCCCAACGGGTTCTTCATGAACTGGTTCGGCACACTGGCTCCAGGTGTGGAGGGCTACGAGTACCACCTGATCGTCCTCGCCCTCGCAGCCGTGGTCGTGATCGAAGGGGGCGGCGCGCTTTCCATCGACCGGCTGCTCTCGCACGACGGTGCCGGTGTGGCGCGCGAGACCCGCGCTTCGGACCGTGAGAAGCGCATCCGCGCCGCGTGATGGCACCGCGGGGCGGCATACGACTCCGATTAAGAACCGCAGCAGAGCAGTGCACCACGAAGATCGAGTCCACGCCCCGACAGTGCATCGATCGGAATGGAGGGAATTCGAGCGACCCCGTTGCACCATTGAACTCGAGCGAGAGGAAACTCCAATGCGAACCAGTCTGCGATTCCTCATTCTCGGCGCGGTGGCCGCGATGCTGGCGGCCTGCGGCGCCTCCAATTCCATTGCGCCCAGCGACGGGACGCCTGATCCACCGACTCCCCCACCGGAAGAGCAGCCGGTGGACGGCCGGTACGCAGTACAATCGGTATCCGGTAGCGCGCTGCCCGCACTGATCAACCAGAGTGTCGATACGTCCACCCACGAGGTGATAGACACCTACCTCACGAGTGACACCCTCGAAGTCACCGGAGAGGGGCGGTACGTGCAGCGCGCCAGGCTGGAGGCGCGCATCGGCGGACGGTTGGTGGATCGACGCCAGTGGGCAGATCACGGGCGCCTCTCCCGGGACGCGGAGTCGCTCGCCTTCACGTCGGACTACTTCCAGAACGTGTCGTTCAGCGGTGTCGTGCAGGATAGCAGCGCCGTTCTCGTCCAGCAGGACCTGGCTGGAGAGGGGCACGTGGTAGAGTACGTCTTCCGTCGCCTGCCGTGACGGCACCGTTGTTTCCTGGCGGCGCATCGTGAACTCATTGGTGCGCCGCCAGGGTGCCGCGCACGCGCGGGGCATTGCACGCGAGATCGAACCTCGAGTTCCACGGGCAAACCTCCTGAGAGAGCGGATGGCCGGGGTCCGTCCGACCCGCGGGAGCGCCGCGGTCACCTCTTCCTCTTGACATCTAGAGGAGCATCGCGCAGTTTCCTCTCGACAACTACAGAAGCCCGCCCGGCAGGAGACCACCGTGCCCCCACGCCCGCAGAGCGACGCCCTTCGGGGCTCGCTCGACTTGCTGGTCCTCAAGACCCTGTCCCTCGCACCCATGCACGGCTGGGGAATCAGCCAGCGCGTCCAGCAGCTCTCCGAGGGGACGCTCGAGATCAACCAGGGCTCGCTCTATCCGGCACTCCAGCGGCTGGAGAAGGATGGGCTCATCACGAGCGAGTGGGACACGACAGACAACAATCGGCGCGCGCGTTACTACCGCCTGACGGCCGCCGGTCGCCGCGCGCTCGGCGCGGAGCTCGAGAGCTGGCGCCGCTTCGCGGCGGGGCTCGAGACCGTCCTGCGCACTTCCTGATCACCGTCCCTCACCCGCTCCGGAACCGGCCATGCGTTTGTTCCACGCCGTGCGCGCCCGCCTGCAACTGCTCCTTGCGCGTCGTTCCGCCGAAGCACGCATGGACCAGGAGATCGGGCTCCACATCGATCTCGAGAGCGAGCGTCTCGTTCGCGAGGAAGGACTCGACCCGCAGGAGGCGCGGCGCCGCGCGCTCGCCGCCTTCGGCGGCGTGGAGCGCTACAAGGAGGAGCTGCGCGATGGCCGCGGACTCGCCTGGCTAGGCGGACTGTCGCTGGACGTCAAGCTCGGCGTCCGCATGGTCGCGAAATATCCTGCCCTGTCGCTCGTGTCGGTGCTCGGGATGGCGGTGGCGATCGCCATCGGCGCACTCGTCTTCGGCTGGGCCGCCGCGATGCTGGACCCGACGTTGCCGCTCGAGGGCGGCGACCGCATCGTCGCGGTGCAGACCGACCGCGCCGATACCCCCGGCGACTTCGACCAACACGTGCTGCACGACTTCGTCGAGTGGCGCACCGCGCTGACGACGGTTCGGGATCTCGGTGCGTTCCAGCTGGCCGACCGCAACCTGATAGTCGAACGCCGAGGGGCTGACAGGGTGACGGACGTCGTCGCCGTCGCCGAGATGTCCGCAGCGGGATTCCGCGTGGGACGCGTGCCGCCACTCAAGGGGCGCTCGCTCGTGGACGACGACGAGCGCATGAGCGGGCCGCCCGTGCTCGTGATCGGAGAGCGCGAGTGGCAGCGCTACTTCGGCGGCGATCCGAACATCATCGGCCGGACCGTGCGACTGGGCGGAACGGTGCACACCGTGGTCGGCGTTATGCCGGAAGACTTCCGCTTCCCACGGAACCACGGCTTCTGGGTCCCGCTCCGGCTGGATGCGTCGGAGTACGCGATTGGCGCTGGGCCTCCGATCCAGGTATTTGGCCGCCTCGCCGACGGGGTCACGTTCGAACAGGCGCAGGCGCAGGTGGCGGCGATCGGGCATCGCCTGGCCGCGGAGTATCCCGCGACGCACGAGTACCGCCGGCCGACGATCGTGCCCTTCGCGCGCACGGCGGAACCCACGGCGTCCGGCCCGGAGATGGTGTGGCTCCTGTACATCTTCCAGCTCGGCGCCAGCCTGCTGATCGTGGTGATCGCCGCGAACGTGGCCGCACTGGTGTATGCACGGACGGCGGCGCGCACGGCCGAAATCGCGGTGCGCACGGCGCTCGGGGCGAGCCGGACCCGTGTGATCACGCAACTGTTCGTCGAGGCGCTCGTCCTCTCCGCTGCCGCAGCGGCGGTCGGGTTGTCGCTCGCCGCGTTCGCGCTCGGCTGGATGCAGCAGCTGCTGATGCAGAAGAGCCAGGGCCTGCCATTCTGGTTCCATCTCGGGCTGTCTCCCGGGTTGATCGCCTACGTCGCCGGCCTGGCGCTCCTCGGCGGGACGGTGGTAGGCGTGGCGCCTGCGCTGAAGGCTACGGGGCGGCGAGCGTACGGCAATCTGCAGCAATTCGCGGCGCGCGGTTCGGGGATGAAGCTCGGCCCGACGTGGACCGCGCTGATCATCGGCCAGGTCGCGATCACCGTTGCGGTCCTCCCCGCGTCGGTGCAGTACGCGAGCGCGCTCCTGCAGACGAGCATGCGCGATCCCGAGTACCCGGCCGGGGAGTTCCTGCGCGCGCGCATATCGCTCGATCGGGAGGAGGCGCCGCCCCGCGCGGACAGCGCGGCGACCGCCGTCCACCAGCGCCGGTTCGACGCGCGCTTCGCGAGCAGGGCCGACGTGCTGCTGCAGCGCCTCGGCTCGGAGCCCGGCGTCGACGCGGCGTTCGTGAGCGACTTTCCGGAAGGGGAGCCGCACAGGCGGTTCGAGATCGAGGGAGATCCGGCCAGCAGGAATGCAGCGGCCGACGTGGGGGGTGAGAAGACCACGGTGCTCACCACCTCTTCCTCGGCAACCGTTGGCCTTTTCGATCTGTTCGACGCACCCATCGTGGCCGGTCGCGGGTTCGTCGATGCCGATACGGCCGAGGGATCGACGGCCGTCATCGTGGACACCGCCTTCGCCGCACGCATCCCGGGCGGCCACGTCCTCGGCCGGCGCATCCGCAGCGTCGAGCCGCGCCGTGCCCGTGCGGGCAACGACGAGGCGGGCCCCGCGCCATGGCTGGAGATCGTGGGCGTCGTCGCCGACCCTCCATCGACGACTCCGGACCCCGACGACGTCGCGCTCCCGAACGTGTACCGCGCTGCAGCGCCCAGCGGACTGCGTCGGAACGACGCTCAGGCAACGTCGATCCTGCTCAGGCTGCGTGTGCGGAACGGACTGACGCCGGCCTTCACGCGGCGGCTACGCGACATGGTGGCGGCGACCGACCCGGGCTTCCAGCTGCACGACGTGCAGACCGATGCGGAGGTCCTGAGCAGGGACGTGCGAATGCTCCGAACCGGCGCACTCGCCGTGGCTTTCGCGACGCTGAGCGTACTGCTCCTCTCCGCCGCCGGCATCTACGCGATGCTGTCGTTCACCGTGGCGCAACGGCGGCGCGAGATCGGCATCCGGGTTGCGCTCGGCGCCGATTCGCGGCGCATCGTGAGCAGCATCTTCAAGCGTGCGAGCACCCAGCTCGGAGCGGGCGTCGCGGTCGGGCTGATCCTGGCGCTCGCGCTCGATCGGGCCACCGGCGGCATGGTCATGGGCCATCCGTCCGCGGACACTGCAGGATTGCGGGGGGCCATCGCGCTCATCCCCATCGTCGCTGGGATCGTGATGGCGGTCGGCCTGCTGGCCGCACTCGGCCCTGCGCGGCGCGGGCTCGCGGTGCAACCGACGGAGGCGCTGCGCGAGGAGTGACACCGCCAACTCATAGCGCACTGTCAGGTCTGGCCAGGCGTCCAGGCGGTCGCGGAAGACCGGAGCGGCAGGTGACCGCACCGGCGACTCGTGGTCCGATAGCGCAGCCGCGAGTGCCGCTACGTCTTCGAGTGCCCCACGTTGCCGAGCACCACGGCGGCGTTGCGTTTCAGGCCTCTCAGCTTCGCTCGCTTCATCGGCGATCTCCTGAACGCCGCCGCGAAATCCTCCTGCGACATAGCGAGAATCTCATGCGCGAGCGTCCTCGCGTCCTTGCCCGCGATCACCTCGCGCGGCGCGAATACCTGCTCCTTCAGCTCCTGGGCGAACTTGATGTTGTACGGGCAAACCTCCTGGGAGTATTGCCGGTATACCCATTTTGAGATCCCGCTGTCGACCGGACAGTTAACGCTGGCAAAACGTAAGGGTTAGCTGCCGAGGTGGCTCGGCTTGGGTCGCTGCTTAGCGCTCAGATGGGCGGGATGATCGGCGCGCCCGTACGCCTCTAGGCAGAGATGGGACACCTCGCGAGACCTCACGCCAGCGCTGCGATCCCCCTCCCGGTTGACAGTGTGCGTCGCCAAGTGCCCTCACGTATTCGACGAGTGCGCGACGCGCGGGCGAGGCATACCGCCGTTGCAGAGACCAGCGAACCCGGACGTCGGAATCGAGCTACGGATATGCACGATCTGCATGGCTGCTTCGCATAGTGGCCGGCTAGGTGTCGCCGGAGTGTGGAGCGCCGCCAGCGCCAGCCCTACCTGCGTTCTCGCTTGTCTCCTCATCGCTGCGGTGGACAAGGGCGTCGAGATCCGGGAACTCCTCCCACAGGGAGGCGGCTGCTTGGCCAATCGGGCCGTTACACACGCGCGCTGCGTCTACCAGTGTGGCGGCTGCCTCCTGTTCCTCCTGGGTTCCGCGTAGGCGTGCCGCCCAGTTGGCGCGGGCGGCCTCAGGGTCGACACATTCAAGGACTCGCGTAAGCGCGTCCGGGGCGAGCGCCCGCACCACCGCCACGAAGAGAGCGAGATGCTCGCATTGGTTCTTCTGGGGAACGAGAAACTCTTTCGCTAAGGTTGCCCCATGCGCTTCCACGACTTTGGCCACGAGCGCCGGCTCCCGTTCGCCGAGCAGGTCAAGGATGTAAGTATCAAGCCCCCAGCCAAGCACTCCACTGCCAATAAGACGGATGGCTGCTCCGCCTGAGGCGGAAGCTACCGCCGCGTCCGGAGCGAGCGCGACAAACCGCGCCGGAATTGTGCGCATCGCGCCTGCATGGCGCGCGACCCAGCTAGATGCAGGTTCACGATCCTCCGCTCGGGCGAGGCCGATGACGAACTCCTCTAGCTCGTGGGGGCACGTGGGCCACAGATCCGACGTGGCGGCGTCGAGCGCATCGAAATCGAGACCTTCCATCACCGCCTGCCAGACCTCGGGCGCCATCTTGTGCAGCACGATAAGCAGCCGTCCTGCGCTCACGAGCTGTCGGTGTGACACCGTACCGAGTCGTGCAGCTATGACCTTCGGGTCTACGCGGCTCCATAGGTCGCGAGCGACTGCGCGCTGGTCCGCATCCGGCTCCGGTGCCTCGAACATGGCTTCGTAATAGCCAAGGACGTAGCGAAAGATGTTGTCAAACCATTCATAGCCGGCAACTGGGTCAGACTCGATGAAGCGTGCGATCGCGTCGCCACCCTTCTGGAGGATTTTCAGCGCGAGTGGCCCATCGTAGGGCCGCATAGCTTCAGCCAGGCCTCCTACGTACTGCGCATCGGCTCGGGTCGCGCTTGCCGCAGTGAGAAGCATACGCTCGCGATCGAGAGCACGGCCGAGGCTGTCACGCCAATCAGACCCCGCGAACGCGAGCCGACCCAAGAGCGCTGACCACGCATACGCCTCGGCTAGCGGTGCACCCGAGACTCGGACGGCTAAAGGCGTTGGCTTGACGTGCTCTACCACTCGCACAAGGAGCTCACGGTCGTCGTTAATGAGGTCGTTGAGAAGCGTGTGCAGTCCGTAGGCGGACTCGGCTGTAGACTCGGTAATCCACTCCCCTAGAAGTGCAGCATGTTCGGCGATCCAATTGTTGCGGTCTGCGACGTAGCCTTCTAGCGCTTCGAGGAGGTACGCGGCGCCGTTGCGCTCGGCGGGTGATCGCGCGGCGGCGAGACGAGTCGCGAGCGCGCGCCACGTGGGAGCATTAACGAGCGTGTCGGAGCGCGACCCTTGCCGCATTCCATCGGCGAACCGCATCTCCCGGAGGAGAAGGGCAACACCGTTCAACGGAGGATTGCCGATGAGGCAAGCTGCGCCTAGCATCCGAACGAGGGTCGGCCACTCGGGGTCGCGACGGTCTCCAAGCAGGATCGTGAGGCTCGCGCTCGCATAGGCGAGGTGGGGCAGTCGGCGGCGCTCGCCATCGATGAGTAACCAAGCCCGCCGCAGCGCAGCGAGGCCTTCGGTCACCCACTCGGCGTCGCGCCCCAGCTCGGTTGCAAGCGCTACGAGCTCTGACTCGGTCGCTCCTGCATCTCGCGTGACAAGCTGCTGGGCGGCGACGATCGCCAGTAGGAGGTCAGCCCGATCCCGGTCGCGCAACGTCGCCAGATGCTGTCGCGCGCGCCGCTCGCCGGCCGTCAGTACGAACGCAAACTGCCAAGGGAACTTGGACGTCTCGCGAGCTGCCGCAATCCGCCGCTCGAGGGGTATATCGCCGTATTCCTCGCCCACACGGCCGTCAAATCGTCGGAGCACGGCGAGCGTCTCCGTGCGACGCTCCAAAAGGGCCGTGGCCAAAGTCCACACAGCACGCTCCGCCGACACGTGGATTACGCCGCGGTCATCGCCCGGATCTTCATTCGTGACGAGCATGACGAGGCGGTCGACGGTCGCCTGCTCGCGCAAGGCGCGTAGCAGTGCGGGAGGGACCGTTTGCGCGTCGTCGACCAGTGCGGCCGTGCGCCACGGCAGGCGGTCCAGGGCTCCAATTAGGGCGACGGCACTGCGATGGCGATCCGCTAACCGGACGACTTCCCAATCCGCGTTGCAGAGGTCGGCGGCTACATGGTATGCCACCATAGACTTCCCACTCCCCGGGCTTCCCGCGATGGTAACACAGTGGGCCGCGGTGAGGGCGCCGCGCACCACAGCAACCTCGGTCAGGCGCGGACAGGCTGCGGTGTCCGCCGGCCCGAGTCCGCGCCCGTCCAGGGCCGCGCCCAGATCGTTCTGACTCTGGAAGGTGACGTACTCCCAGCCTGGGACCTCGTCCTCGCGACCTGCCACGACTGCGTCTCGTAGGCGTGGCAGCGCCTCGTCGGCACCCAAAGGGATTGCTAAATCGCCTTCTGCGTGGGGCCCGATCCTTACTACGCGCCACTGCGCCTCGAGCGGGCGGATGAGTTGCTCGACGACCACCGCATCTCGCTCGGAGTAGCCGACAATTAGGAGGAGCCGGGGTCGCACGGCGGCCATCTCCCGCAGCTGCTCCATCAGGGCCTCGGGAACCTGGCCGGCTTCGCTCGGGTAAAGCCAGCGTCCGTCCGGGGCAGCTGCGTTGCCGTGCGGCTTATGGAGCCAGCGGCCGTCCACCCGAAGCTGGCGGCCGTAGCGACGGGCGTAGGCAGCCTCCAACATCGTGTCCCAGTTGAGCGATATGACCGTCTCCACATGCCGTCGGTGGAGAAGCTCAGCGACGGCGTCGTGCGCCGGCGAGAATGCCTGCGTGCGGTCCGCGTCAAGCGCCGCAAATCCGTGTTGAAAAACCGCTCGTGCCGTCGAGTCGTCCTTTACGGCGTTGAACGCTATTGCTACTGCGTCCGCGTCGTCACCGACGGCGTCCTTGGCGGAGGTGATTGAGTGGCCTAGCAGCCGCGCGAGTGTGTCCCGCGCGCACTGTGACTCCTCAATCGCCTTCCACAACAGCGGACGCAGGTGATACGTCAGGGGATAGCCGGCGAGAATCGAGACGCCGGCGCCCAGGATCACCACAGAGTTGGCAGCGCGGATCTCGTCCGCAACATCGCGGAGGACAAAATCGGTCTTCATACAAGTATCGTGTCTGATCGGAACGCCTTGGTGCACCGATCGTGGCCATTGCGTTCACTCGGGTGCAGGCCGCGTGTGCCTCCCGCTGCCTCGGCTCAAGCAGATCCTACTCGGTGCAGCATGCTTGCGATGTGTTGCCCGGCGAGCGACCCCGGCTTGTCTGGCGCGCACGTGGGCGCATCGACGACGTCGCTGGTGCCGAAACTGCCGAGCGCCACCTCCGCGTTGCGCGTCGGCCCCGCGACTTGGCGCCCTTCATCGGCGCGTCCTTGAACACGGCGTTAAACTGCTCGTAAGTCGTCTGCAGTAGCTTCTCCGCAATAGACTTTTGCGGATCGAACTGTCGCGAGCGTAGCGAGCTTCAATCGAACGCTGGTCAGCTTCATTGAATCGTTAGTCCGGACCTTCAGGTGTGGATAATCGTCAGGCTGTCCCGCGCGCGGGACGCAACGATCCGGAGAAGACGTCGGTTATGGTAACGCCGCTCTCCACTACCTTGAAAGGGCTGCTGCAGACTCCCAAATGTCGCGCTCGCGAGCCACACGAACGCATGCTGATACTCGAGGCCCTTTATCCGCCATGCCTCGCTACTGCTGATGCAGGTTGCACGCTCGGGTGACAATCTGGAGAGGCCAGAGCCGCGTGGGACGTCGTCAAATGCCTCGTCATCGAACACGAGCAGGATGGGTGGGGAATGTGTCCACTGCCGGCGACTCGTGAGAATCTTGTCGATGTGAGGGCGGAGACCAGCGTCCTTGATCGGCAGTGTCCGAAATGCGCCCCGTGGATATCGATACTCCAACGTGTTAAAGCTCTGGAGAACGTCCCCGTACTTGGCGTCGAAGTCTTCAACCTTGGAGTCGGCAAGGTAGGGGTTCGAACGAGCGAGGACGTTCGTCATTTGGACGACGCGCCTGGCCAGCGAAGCGCGCTGGCGATAACACGCAGTGAGTACAAAGGGCGGCCTACTAATGCGCTGCTTCAGCTTCTCGAGGTCTGCGGAGGTTGGCAACTCATCGAGCTGCAGGGGGTCGAAGGCCGCGACGATGGCGAGAGGGCGCGTTCGAGGCCGGACCGAAAATTCCTTCTGAAGTTCATGTAGACTGCCCGGATCATCGACGACAAGCAAATCTGCTAACCGCTCGTCGTCTTCTGCACGCGGGATCACCGTGCGAAGGGATGCCGACAGAAACTGGTGGACCTCATCCGAGCAGCGCAGGCTAGCGGTGAAACCCTCTGACCGGATTCGCTGCAGAAGCTTGAGTAGCACCACTGTCTTGCCTGTCCCGGGTCCGCCGAGTACGAGGAAGCGGAGAACACCGCGACCGTCAAGTAGATGTTCTTCGATCGCGTTCCCCGCAGCCTCTACGACGGCTTGCTGTTGATCATCGAGAAAATGGAGCCACGAAGAACTCTCTTCGCCGGGAAAGTACGGTTCCCAGCCTTCACTGGGTTCAAGGGATAGGAAGAGGCCATCGACGGGGTTTCCAAAGCCCTTCGCTCGTGATGCGCCAGCAATGCGCTCTCGTAGCCATGCTCTTTTGTTCTTGAGGGTGTCCCACTTTTTCTCGGCATCATGCGGACCAAGCGCGACGAGGGTGAGGCGCGCGTCCTTATGCGCCATTAGAAGCCGCGCTCCGCCGGAAACCTTGACCTCAAGAATGGATGAAACTCCTAATGCGCGCCCGGGCTCGACCAAGGACTTGTAACGTCGATACTCGGCAAGCGCCCGTTCTCCCAGGCTGTCGCACCGAGCGACCAAATCGGCAATGGCGTGCTGAGTTAGTCGCTGCAGGTCGATGTAGGCGCGATCGTACTCTTCGAGGAAGGCTTGCGAAGCGAAAATAGAAAAGGACATGATGCAGAGCTAATCCACTCGTCGGGTTCAACACCTCGTTAGATAGCGGCGTGCTGATCCCTTGGATTCCGAGCGGCCTCCACTTCAAGTAGAAACTCCGTCCGCTCAACCGGACTCGCGAAGGCACGCGCCGGAATCGCGAAGCCATTGGCGTTCTTCCCCGTGATGAAGATGTACTCGGGCGTCACGTCGACAGAGGCGATCCGCATCCACGGCAAATCGGCCGAGCGATGTCCAATCGTCGTGTGGATCCCCTCCGGTCCAATCGAGAGTACGCGTTCGTCAGGCTTGGTTCGCGCCCACGCGCGCAGCAGCATCACGGCGACGAGGGCGACGCCCAGGATCAGGTCGAATACGATTTCTCCGGATCGCGGCCATCGTCCGCTCATGAGACTCGCTGCAGTAGCCACGCCGGTGGGGAAGACAGCTACAACTAGGAGGACGACCCAGAGCCGCGACGAGTGCCGAAGGTTGTACCGAAGCAAGGCGCCCACGTCTTCACGCTGCGCCGTGTAGTGTATCTCCACTGGATCACCCTTTCATCGTAATGATGCGTGTCGCCATACTCGCTGGCTCACGCCGCCCTCTCACGCGCGAATATGGTTCGGCCGGGCGGGTCTCGCCAGCCACTCGCAGGGAGAGGAATCGTGCTTGTCCGCGGGAATCTGCCGCCCGGGAAGGCGTCATCGGCGGCCACGGCCAGTTCTACTTTCACTCCTCCAACTAGTCCGTCGTTGTCGTGATGCTCACGGTCGTGCCATCGGGCAGATCTCGAACTTGTGAGGCGAAGCGGACAAGCGCCCCCAAACGATCGGCCGCGCTAATCGCGCGGTAGCTGTATCCACCGTTGTGCTCTGTCACGAGCGGTGGGTAGACGCTCAGCAGCTGGCCCGGCGCCAATGCGCCGCCGTCATTCCAGAACGCCACGAGGTGGCCGAGCATGAGGTATCGGATTGGATCCGCACTGACCTCCTCGAGAAATTCGGTCAGTGATTCGGCGCATATCTCCACTTCGTCGCTCTCAGTGCTCAGCCGCCATACTCCACCTTCGCGCAGAAGGTACTGGTCGCCAAGAGCATCCTGCGCAAACGGGATGTCAGTTGGTTGTGCGCTTCGGTACGCGGTGACGAATGCCCTGGGGCCGCGCCACGCCGCACGCAGCGAATGCCACGCCGGGTCGGTGCAGACGCCGCGGATGTGGAAGGCACCACCGCACGCCACGAGTCCGTTCGTCTGCCGGAGAATGTCGGCCAGCTGGCGTGGGAGCTCATCGAGGAGCGCCTGATCGTCCACCGGTGGCCCGACGTACGTGATACCATCAAACATCACTGGATGAAATCTGATTTGGTGGAGGACGTCGAGTGCCGGCCGAGGAACCACGCGGGTAGAGGCGAGTGCCGTGGAGGAAGTACCGATAGCCGCGTCCTGCCGCAAGGGCGTTGAGCCGAGCGACCTCCGCCTCGGCTATGTCGTCGTCGAAGACGACCTCCGTGATCGTGAACTGTGTCTCCGGCTCGGGCATCGATGCGTCGTAGCGCACTATCGCCCAGACGTAGTCACGCTCCTTTCGGCTGGAATAACCGTCAGTTGCCATGTTCCGCGTCAGTGTTGGCGATCCCCGTTGCTTGGGACTCGCTTCCTTCAGCGCGTGCCGTGAACGGCTGCCAGGCATACTCCACATCGGCTGCCTCGATGAGCCATGTCCCAGTCGGCCCGCGCCCCCACCACTCGATCTCATGCTCCACGCGGCCCCCTGGTGCGAGGCGAAACTCGTCGTAGCGCCAGTCGCGATGCCCGGTCCCCGGCGCGTCACTCTCTGGCGTGAGGTCGATGCGATAGCGAGTCACGTCCCGGTAACGGAACTCGATGAATCCATCGTGATACGCTCCGAGGAGCCGGATGGTGATGGCAACTTGACGAGGCGTCCTGCGGGGCGCGTCCGCCTCGACGGGAGTCTCCACGACATGAACGGCCTCCAGCCACGCGTCATGTGGCGCGCGATGGTCGTTCGAGTTGAAGTACCACACCGAGGTCGCGAGGGCCAAGGCACCAGAAGGCATCTGGTCGTGGACCGAATCGAGGTAAGCCTGGTAGCGCGCGAACGCCTGGTCCCCTGTGTCTTCGTCGTATAGCTGCGCAGTCAGGATGTACACCGTGAGGTGGGAGAGATCGGTTGTGGCCCAGCCAGGGAGTTCAGCAGTGGCTTATCGGAACTGAAAGCATCATGATGGAGAAAGGAAGATGGTCTCGACAGGCCGACACCAGCTTCGGTCTCATCGGGCGGCGCGCGACCGCTGACGGAGCTCGAGGATGTCCCGGCTCGACCAACCCCGGCGCTCGCATTCCGCTAGCGTGAGCATGGCCGCTGCGCGGAGGCTCGCCTCGAATGACGCCACAGGCGCTTCTTCCTCGAACCCCTCACCGCGGAAGAGGAGCAGACCGGCGCTGCTCGGCATGAGCGCGAGCACGTAGGGGCCGTCCATGAAGCGGAGTGCCGCGTCAGAGCCCGAGGCCACGCGGGCGAGCGCCTCCAGCCACCATGAGAGCACGGGAACAGGGAAGTCGAACCAGTTCGCCTCCGGCACTGCGCGTGGGATACCAACTGGCATCGCGAAGTGGAGCCAGAGCTGGCCCGTTACGGCTCCGCCGGTCGTGAGCTGAAAGGACTCTGGCATCACGACGACGTCCACATTCACCGGACCGATAGAGCCCTCCTTCATGTGTCGCGACGACCAGACACGATGGCATCCCAAGCATTACGGTCGCTGATCTGGGCGTGGACCTCATAGGCATCCGGCCCACCCTCCGCCTCGAAGTCGTACACGTGAACCCACGATGTGGGAATCACCCGACCGTCGGAATCGCGAATCTCGAGACGCAACGCTGCGACCTCGCGCTGGAAGGCCTGGAGCGCTACCTCGTCGGTCTCGTGAGCCGAGGTTTCACCCAGCGCCTCCGAGTAGCGCCGGAATACCGGCCGAAGCTGCTCGTATGCAGGCGTCGGGCGGAATTGTCCTATGGCGACGCCCATTCCGTCATCGAAATGCTCGAGCTCCGAGTACCCGATCGGTACGCCTCGATAAAAGATCGCGAAAGCCATGGTGGTTGTATGAAAAGCGGAGGGTACTCGCGTCATCCCGCCTAGTCCTCGTCTGGCCCATCGACGAGGCGACGCGCTCTCGGCAGGTCGCCAGCGAAGATCGCGGAGCAGATCTCCAGCATCTCACGCGCGGGGGCGACGGCCCCGCGCGCCATGGCGTTCTCAGTGAGCCACGCGCCCCGGGCGATCGCTGTGCGGTAGGCTGCCGTCAGCTCTGCCGGCAGTGCCGGTGGAGGCGTGGGCCCATCAGGTGCCGAGCGCTCCAGCTCGATCAACGCGGCCAGGTACAAGCACTCACATTGTACCCTCGGGTCGGTGTGCCGAGCCTCTGCGATCGCCATGAGCTCCGGTACTGCGGCGTACGAAGCCGTGAACACGTCACCCTGGTGGCACAATGCGCTCCAGAGACTGAACCACGGTTCGTCCCGGTAGTCGCTCGGAGCCGGTGCACGTCGTGCGTCCTGGAGCAGGGTCGGGATGTTGTCCGCCGGACCGTAAGCATGATGGAGCTTCGACCACTCTACGGAGACATGACGCTCCCACGGCAATGACTCGTCAGACATCGTTCTCGACGGAGTTGAGATCGATCTCCAGGAGATGCTTCCTGATGAGTTCCAGCCGGCTGGCCAGCATGTCCGCGTACTCCGGCGTCGCCGGCGCGTTGACGGGGATCACGTCGTCGAGCGACGCCCCGGTACGGACGCCTTCGACCCATTCCTCCGTCTCTTCGACGTAGCCCCGCAGGGCGTCCTGCCAACAGTCCTCCGGTTCGTACGCGATGTAAGCTGGCGGCAGGTCGCCGACGATGACCCAGACCACCGCATCCGCGCTCGGGTCACTGGGGACGAGCGAGCAGCGGAAGATGCCAAGCACACCCGAGATCGCGAATACCGATGTGACCTGGGATACGCGGGCGCACCAACGATGCCTCGCGAGGAAGCGCTCTGCTTCCCTGGCCAACGTGGGGACTTCGGCATCGCGCAGCGAGGGTGGGGATTCCATAGGTGGGGTTAATGCTGGGATGTCGTTCAGCTCGCAGGTGATGGCTGTCGGCGACACGAGTTGGCTATGGCGCACCAGACACCGTTGCCGCAGAATAGCTAGGTCGACGGGCACCGACCCGTCCGTACCCTGCCCTCGCTCCACTCAAGCCCATGGTGACATCCTATATTCGCGCCGACACACTCGACGACTTGATGCGGGACGTATTCGGGACCCTCATCGCACATGGCCGCCCTGTCACAGCGAGCCGTGGGCCTTGCACGGAGGCGACGGGTGTGATGCTTGAGTTGACGAACGCTCGGGCTCGTCTCAGCCGTACTGAAAGCAAGGGCACGCCGTTCAGCGCACTGGGCGAGTTCTGCTGGTACCTCTCTGGTCGAGGAGACTACAAGTCGATCGAGTATTACTTGAAAGATGCGTACGACCCGAAGGAGGATGTCGAGGCGGACGGCAGCGTTTCGGGCGCGTACGGGCCGCGCCTGATCGGCCCGCGCGACGACGATCAACTTGAGCGCGTCGTGACCTTGTTGAAGCGCAAGGAGACGACGCGGCGGGCCGTTCTTCAACTCTTCGATGCCGATGACCTTCGCACCGGACAGCATGACGTGCCGTGCACCTGTACGATACAGTTCTTAAACCGCGAGCAACGGCTCGAACTGGTGACGTACATGCGGTCCAACGATGCCTACAAGGGCCTGCCACACGATGTGTTCTGCTTCACGCTCCTGCAAGAGTGGGTCGCCCGCCGACTCGGCGTGGATGTCGGGGTATACAAGCACACCGTCGGCAGCCTCCACCTGTACAACGATGACGTCGACCGCGCCAAGCGCTACCTCGACGAAGGATTCCAGTCGACGCTGTCGCCGATGCCCCCTATGCCCACACGCGAACCCCAGGCTGCGCTCGCGGCATTGCTCGACGCAGAGGAAGCTCTTCGTATCTCGCCGCCAGACTTCGGACGCGCGGCCGCTAAGGAGGCGGCCCTCGACGGCTACTGGGGGGACCTCGTCCGACTCCTGCGCGCGTACCGGTATTGGAAGGACGGGAACGCACAGGCAATATTGCAGGTGCGTGACAGCATGGCGTCTCCGATCTATTACCATTTTCTTGACCGCAAGGCCCGCAATGCCGCAGTTCGATCATCTCGCTGAACTTGTCTCTGTAGAGTGGGGAGCTGCGGCTAAGCGACGGCAGTTCCTTTTCCCGGCGCTCGTCACGTTGCTCGACCGCCTTGCTTCCGATGCTGTGCGCGATGCAGATGTAATCACATGGGGATGCCCGGTACCAGCATTCGGTGATCCAAGCGTCGCACGCGTAGCCACGCTTGGCCTCAACCCGAGTAACCGCGAGTTTGTCGACGATCGTGGATCGGAGTTGGCTGACGACGTCCGGCGATTTCATACTCTCCGCTCTCTCGGCCTGGCATCATGGGACGATGCGGGCGTCGAACATCTCGAGCGAATTCTCGAGGCTTGCGTCGACTACTTCGCGGGAAATCCGTACGACCGGTGGTTCCGTCGTCTCGACACGGTGGTGTCGGCCACGGGTGCGTCGTTTTATGACCCTGCGTCACCGGCATGCCACCTTGACCTGATTCCATACGCGACGACGTGCAAATGGACGGAGTTAAGCGCTCGGCAGCGGGCTTGCCTCCTTGACCTGGCGAGGGACACGCTTGGTCTCCTGCTTCGACACTCCGCGGTGCGTGTGTTGATCCTGAATGGTTACTCGGTGATCTCGCACTTTCAGGACGCGACGGGGATCACGCTACAGCGCACTGAAATGCCCGATTGGGCGCTTCCGCGGCGGTCCGGCAACCACGTGGCGGGCTTAGCGTTCCACGGTCGCGTCGATACGGTGTCGGGATTCCCGTTGTCCCACGAGCTGCTTGTGCTCGGCTTCAACCACAATCTGCAGAGTAGTTATGGGGTGACGACGGCCGTGATGCGCGCGATCCGTGGCTGGGTTGGGATGGTTGCGAACTCTGCGCCGCACTCCTGCTCGGCGATTACTGCGTGAAAGAGCGCGACCGACTTCGCGCTGAGCGGCTTGATGCGGCGCTGACGGCCTATGAGGCGCAGAAGCGCTCGTTGCCAGGGATTGCAGATCTGACTACGCGCGATGTTCTACTCGCGCAGCTCGTCGACAGTCTTCACCGCGTTGAGTACCCGCGCAGGCTACTCGAGCGGCCGGTAAGTGTACGGCGGACCGATCCTGCAGAGGACGGATTCTTCGACCCAGTGCGCGCTGCAGTCTACCACGCGAGACATGGGGATCACGATGAAGCATGCTGGCTCGTCTTTCTATTCGTGGCCTATGGCAAAGGGAAGCGGACTGGATGGCGCCTGATCCGTGACGTCTACGGTCGGCTCAGGAAGGGGGGGCGCTGGGATTGGGCAACGGTCTCGGGCAATCCGAAAGCGGTTGGCGAGTGGATCATCGCGCACGACGAAGCGCTGTGGCCGAAAGGGAGCTCACGGCCGTTCGGCGCACATCGCCAGCACGAGACTGTCAAATTGACGGCGCGTAGTATCGAAACCTACGTAGCGTGGATCGGCGCGGCCGGTCACCGGACAAAATTCGAGGCCGCTGCCGCGGCTAGTGACGAGGACCCTCGCCGGACGTTCGATGTGCTCTATCGCGACATGGAGTCCGTGTATCGCTTCGGGCGCCTCGGCAAGTTCGACTACCTTACAATGCTTGGGAAGCTAGCCTTGGCACCCGTAGAGCCGGGGTCGGCCTACATGACTGGAGCAACAGGACCGGTGGCCGGTGCTCGCCTTCTCTTCTCGGGCGACCCGAAGGCAGACCTGAGTGCGCTCTGGCTGGACGCCCAACTCGTCGACCTCGACGCATACCTCGGCGTCGGGATGCAGGTTCTCGAGGACGCACTCTGCAACTGGCAGAAAAACCCGACGCGTTTCAGGCGCTTCCGCGGCTGACCAACTGGCCGTTCACCCACTCGTACCGTCGCTTCAAGCGATTTAAGTGGTGACGCGGTACTCTCTCCATGCGCTGCAACTGTGCGATGAGAATGCCCGGGGCAACGCCCATTTCAGTCGCCAAGCGCACGATCGCGAAAGTCTCCAGCCGCACGCGAGCGAGAGCATCGTGAAAGGTCAGCGGGACCAACATCTCAGCCGCTAGGGCGTTCGCCTCGCTCTCCATAGCAGTCGCCGTGTCGCCGTCTTCATCGAGGAAGAGCCGCGTCTCGCGATGCAAGATCAGGTGCGCACACTCGTGGTAGAAGGTAAACCAAAAGTGATCGTCCGTGAGGTGGCGCGCGCTCAGAAGCACGAGAGCTTTGTTGTCCGTGAGCCAGCGAACGGCGCCGCTCGCGCGGCAGCCGGACGGCGCTTGGAGCACGACCACTGCAACGCCGCAACGTGCAGCGGCGGCCTGAAGCCTCGGGATGAATCGCTCCGGATCGCGGACGCGCGTGAGCGCACGTAGCTCGACCAAGGTCCGCCGGAGGGCCTCTGGGTCCCACGGGCTGCATGCGATACTGTCGGCTACCCGCTCGCCTTGCCGGAGCCACGCGGCAACAGATCCCGGCGACGATTCGAACGTCGGGGATGTGCGGAAGGCTGCGTCCTGCAGGACCGAGGCGTATTGTGCGCGCCATACGCTGACGCTCGGGACAGCGAAGTAGCGGAGTAACATCTCGACCTCGAAGCCTTCCGGGGGATCCGCCGGGATCCAGCCGAGGCGTGACATATCATCGAGGGGAAGTTCTAGGAGCCACGGCAACCCCACGTCGCGCATTCGTGCTACGTCGTCGCGATACTGGCGATCCCTCGTCATCCAGAACGCCGTCGATCCGCCAATAGCGTCCTGGAGCCGACGCGCAACTCGGAGCGTGATCGACTCCTGACCCTCGAGCAGTCTATCGACGAACTCCGGCGACTCGTCGAGAAGCCGCGCGAGGTCGGCGCGCGAAAGTCGCCGTGCTGATAAGATATCAGCGATAGTATGACCGGGCGGTGAGGTCCACTGGGGGAGGAATTCGCTTATGTGAGTCACGAGTTACTCCAGGCGAAGGACGATGACGCGGCTGACGTGCTCCCACGCGACCAAGCCGTTGGCCGCCCGGGGTAGCTTCCCGTGATTCGCAGCAATCACAAGGGATCGCCCCTCTGCGAGGGTGATCACGACGTGCTCCGGGTCGTCCTCGGTTGCGGGATGAGATTCCGCGAAAGGCAGCTCAAGGGGGTGGCTCGCTGCACGCAAGTCTGCCAGCCGCCCCACCAATGCATCCGCGACAATTGGGCCATACGCTTCGTAGGCGCAGGCCGCATCTTCACACAACGAGCGTAACTCCTTGGTCGCGAAGGCCAACTCGAGCACTTGGATACGGAGACGGATACGGACCGTGGATGCGGGACTGGAAGGAATAGAGTAGAGTATTCGAAGCACGGGCTGGTGACTAGATCCGACGTTGTCATCCGACGTTGTCCGGTGATCCGTCGTAATGCCGCCCGGACCCGCAGTGTGGCATGTGTCCCAGTGCGGCCCGATTTCCTTTCGCCGATCGATGTTCGTCCATGTCCAAGTCGCGTAAAAGAGTCGTCGCCGCAGTGATCGAGCGCGGGAATCGGGTACTCGTAGCCCAACGCCCGCCCGAAAAGCGGTACGGGGGCCTCTGGGAGTTCCCCGGAGGGAAGGTGGAAGGGGCGGAGAGCGACTTGGACGCGCTACGGCGCGAGCTCGCAGAGGAGCTGGGGCTCCGCGTCGTCTCGACCTCGCCGGCAATTGCGGCCTTCGAGGATCCTGACTCGGAGTTCCTGATCGTGTTTGTGCCGGTCGTCGCTGACGGGGAGCCCGAATGCCGGGAGCATGTCGCGATCCGGTGGGCCGTATGGCGCGAGCTGGCCACCATGCGGCTCGCGCCGATGGATCATCGATTCGTCGCAGGCCGCGAACAGGTCGCGCGGTAAGTCGTCAGCCGAGCTCGCGCCTCTCGCCGCTCTTACCGCGTCTGAAGGGTCATCCTGCTGGGTCACCGGCGGACGCGAGCTAGTGGCCGAGCGGCTGGCCGGCGCCCCTACTAGACCGAGCTAGGGGGTAGCGCCCCTGCATGGGCCATAGCGACGTTGTAGCCAGCGCCCCTCCAAGGGGCAAAGGCACTGAGACCTGAACCTCCGCTACCTTGCCATCCGCACTACTCGACCGAGCTAGGTATTTCACTGACGGCCCCGGCAGTTTTCAGGAGCACCTCGCACTCCTGAAAGAGTGCCTTCTCGATGGCGGCGCAATGGCGCTGGCAACAGCACAGTACCTGGCTGAGAATATGTATGGCGGTATCACCTACAACTTTGAGTTCAAGGCCGCCGCAGCGATCTGCCTAGTAGGGTTCGGTGAGGCAGGTCTTCGTGCCCTAGTCGAATCCGCCCGGCGTACACCGAAATCGAAGAACGTATCCCTGTGCCTGAGCATCCTCAGTAGCGTCGCCGTAGGCCAGCTTCCCTCAATAGCCCAGAGCGTTGCCCGAGAGGGGCTTGCCGAATCCGTGCGGACAGTCTTGGTCAGGACGCCAGAGTTGCATGCGATTGCCCGTCGCGAACTCCGGGAGTACGTCCTGTCCATTCCCGACGAGTATACCGCCATTTCAGCAATCGGTAGCCAACTGCACATGAACATGCAGGGCTCGGGAGCAACCGCGCGCGAGCTGATCACGGCGTTGGCGCTCCGGGCGCTCGCAGTGAGTCGGCCCACCCTGGATATCTACGAGCGGCTCATCACGACAGCAGGGGATGATGAGCCGGCGTTTCAATCGTTCTTGGAGAAGCATCCCCACCTGCTGGACCCCATGGCCCTTGAGGTTTGGCCCCGCCCGGATTTGGCCGGTGCAAGAGAGCCTGACTTCATCATCAGACGTAGAGACGATACCTACGTCATCGTGGAGATCGAGGTACCCAACAAGCCCTTGATGACTGCGGGAAACCAGCCGAGTGCGCATGCCACGCACGCCATCGCTCAAGCCACGGACTACCGCAGCTTTCTCATGGAGCGCTTCCCAACTGCGGCGGCGCACTTCCCGCACTTCTCCGAGCCTGAGTGCCTGGTTGTCATTGGCCTCGAGCGCACGCTCACGGATGAACAGCGTGCTGCACTGGCGCGTGACAACCGAGACCGGCACCGGCTTCGTACTGTGGGCTTCGACTGGCTCGCACAACGCGCGGAGACAATCGCGCAGAATGTAATCGAAGCGCCGGTTACCTCTCGGTCGGTGCGCATGACGTGAAACGGCCGCAGGTCAGACCAGCTCCCAAGAATGAGGCGCGGCGTCGCGACTGCGAGCGCAGGCCATGCGGCGGAGATAAGCGATCATAACCGCCATGTTCAGGGTTGCTGCACCTCCCTGACGACGGTGATTAACCGCTCGCTTGTCGCCTCGCGGGTCTGTGCCTTGGGAGATGGGCCAGGGACACTTGGCGGTGGCGTGGGCGATAACATAGGCTCAGGAGGAGGCGCTTGGTTCGCCGTGGCCTTGTCGACGGAGAGGGTGGACCTGATCTCGTCGAGCACCGAGGCGCCCGATTCGGACGCCTCCGCCACCCGGAGCGCCTTGAGCGCTTCGGGCGAGCCAACTCTTCCGAGCGCCCACGCGGCGTGCCGCCGCACCAACGGCTCGGAATCGTTCAATGTGGACGCGAGCGGTAGCACATCTTCCTCGGAGTGGATGCTCCCGAGCACCACGGCCGCGTTGCGCTTCATGCCGCGCAGCTTCGCTCTCTTCATTGGCGATCTCCTGAACGCGGCCGTGAACCCCTCCTGCGACATTGCGGGGATCTGTCGCGCCAGCGTCCTCGCATCCTTTCCCGCGATCACCTCGCGAGGCGCGAACGGCGATCCTTCCTCCAGCTCCCTCGCGAACCTCACGTTCCACGGATCGGGAGAATTGCCCGTATAACCATTTTGTAATCCAGTTGGCCACAGGGCGGCGAACTCTCGGGAGGGCAAGGGGTTAGCCGCACCAGCCTCGTGGGCGGATCGCAGCCGCTAGGACCGGCCAAGGGCTCTAGGAGCTCCCCGCTCTCCCGATTGGGCTGTCGACTCCGGTGTCGAACGCGCGCCCCTTCTCTTCGAGAAGTCTTTCTTCCTCGATGAGCGGCCGCACTGCTGCCCGCAGAGCGGATAGCGACTCGTGGCGCGGGAGCGGTGACTCACGCCACGGCGCGATCATGAGGGTTGCCCCAGCGAAGGCGTCGCAGCTCCGGCGGGCGTACCGGAATGCCAACGTTTGATCTATCGAGGCCGCGATCCCGTAATGCTGCCGAACGATGAAAGGACGCCAGCTCTCGAGAAGCTCCTCTTCGGGGCGAATATCGACAATCTCGATCTGGGCCAGTGTCCGCGTCCCGTTCGTGTCCCAGGCCTTCCGCATTAGACCGACGGCCGCTGCATCCGAAACGGGAGCGCTGTATCCAAAGATGCTGAGGACGTAGGCATCGCTGAGTCGCTCCTCGAGCTCCGTCCATTGGGAGGCAAGAAACGGGTGGTCGCGGTAGCGCTTGTCCGCCACCGGATAGAGGAGCGGTGAAGGGGTAAAGCGCTCACCGCACTTGGCGCACTTCTCCCCGAGGTTCCCCGCGATCCGGTCCTGCTCGCAATAGCCGACAGCTACGCTGCCGTGCAGGAAGACGATACGAGGTGCCCTGCCCAAATCAGCGACCCGACGATATGCCTGCACGAGGAATGGGTCCCAGTTGAACGTCGCGACGAGATCCTTATCACGGAGGCTCAATAGGAGCTCATCGTATAGGGTGACCCCCTCCGGAAGCTCGAGCGCGCCGAAATAGTTGCGAACGCGGCGATCTAGTTCTGCCCTTACTTCTTCTCGGGTCGGATCAGACGCCAGTGCGCTGTAGATGGCCTCGAAGTTCTCGGATGATAGATCGACGCGCGATTCTTCCAGGAACGGCCGAAGTTCCAGTACGTCTATCAGCGAATTCATCGACGGTAGCTGCCGACCATTTCGATCGCCGCCGTACGGCAAGGTCGCGGCGATGCTCGCGCCTGCTCCCAAGATGACCACGTGGGGCGAGTGGTTCGCGTTTAGCCGAGTATCGAGCCGGGGGAGTTGAGCCGTCATACCACGGAACCTAGTACGCTTCTTGTCCGTGGCTATGCCTCTCCTTGCAGCAGCGCGGCGAGTGAGGAAACGGGGAGAATTTGCTCGTTTGGAAGAGGGAGATCTGCCACGAACTGCATGGGCACTACAGAGTTCGTAACGAGCAACGGTGAAACAGTAAGATCGGAAACAGGCTCCCGCAGTCCGAGCGAGACACTTGCCATATTCCCGCGGAGCCACTCGATACGCGCGAGGTGCTTGGCAAGGAGATCCTTAGCCTGACCGCGGAAGCGCATCAGCACCTCAAGTATCTCGCTGACGGTCAGCGCTGGACGTAGGCGCTTGCACTCGATACAAAGTAGGCGGGGATCGCCTTTCTTCCACGCCACAACGTCTAGGTCCCCGAACTCGGCGCCGGCACCGAGTTGCGTCATGTTTACCTCCGTACGGGCCTCCCAACCGGCTGCGCGGCATGCCGTAGCGACCTGCTGGGTGAACTCGGCTCCATGTCGGTCGGCCGCAGCGCCGAGGTAACTCTTCATGGCAGTCGTCGAGACGAAAGCCTGCTGGAGCCAGCCTGCACGCAGTCTGCTTACCAAGTACGAGTAGCTAGCCACCATCTGACCGACCGAAATCACCAGACGTCCGCCCTCTGCTGGATTAGTTCCGTGATCATCGAGAAGAACGAGTCGCCGCGTCATTAGCGATAGTCGTCGTCGGAAGCGCCACGGATACCAGTCCGCCCCCGTGTACCCAGGGGGTACCTCGTCCCAGCGTGGGCGCGGCACCAAGGCGAACGACTCGATTAGTCTGCTCGTTTGTTCCGGTGTGAAGTCCCGAAGGGACGTTAGGCGCGCTGTGAGTTCCTCCCGCGAACACACGAACACCATCTCCTCGCGCTCGATGCCCCAGCCGACTATCTCGGCCACGGCCTCCGCCAACGCGCCTCGAGTGAGCCCGTATTCCGCTGCGAAGGCGGCATCGAACGATGCGTCTTCCAAGGCAAGCTCGCTCGCGGCTGCGGAAGCACCCTCCGCCTTGCTCGGAGCGCTCGACGAGCCGGGCTGGTCTCCTTCTATGGTCGCGGAAGACGAAGCTTGCCCAGCCGCGGAGCTGTCCACGGTACCAGAAGCGGTACCCCACCCGGCAACGTGGTGCTCGTAATTTGCGATGGCCGCTTCCCAGCCCGCATTGAACGATGCGCGCACATACGGCGCCGCGACATCTTCGAGCCACGGCTGCTCGACCTCGACAAACCCATTCGGCCGAAGGCGAATGCCCGGCGCCGGAGGACCGTCGCGTAGTGCATCCGCGTCGCTCGCGAGCTCGAGCAGAGGCGCGACTCCGGCCATGAGCGTCCCCGAGGCATGCCGGCTGACCGCCCGCCCACCTATACGTGGACATGTGCATACCGCCATCTCGACTAAGATTCGGCACGTGGAAACTGCCAAGCCTCGTGCCCCTTCACGTTCCGCCGCCACACGCGCCGCCTCGCTGCGGGTGGTCGGCATGCTCATTAGCGCACGTGCCGTCCGTCGCCAACGCTCCCTATCACGATGCAACTCCTCTGCGTTCTCCAATGCCGCCCGGATCAGGCTCTCTAGGTCTAACTCCTCGAGGACCTGGCGCAGTCCCTCCCAAGTGACCTCGACCAGCCCGTGGAGTAGTCGAACACTATCGGAACTTTCCTCTATCAGCTGGTCCGTCGTAGGATCGCAGTCGCGCGGACGAGCTCGGACGTGCCATGCCAGACCGAGCTCCCAGGCGGCGCGTTCTTCGGGTGGGATGAAGAGCGGATTCGGAGTTCCATCGCGCGCCATCCGGTCTGTTGGGGAGGATGCTTTAAGCAGGTGCATCTGCCGCGCGTCCGGCCCGTGAAAGCACTGGTCTACCAGCGCCTCCGGTGTAGGCCAAGGATTGAGCTCCGTACCTCCTAGCAGGGCGGGTAGGTGGCGGACGAATTCCAAGACCATCGCCTGCTCGGCGTCATTCGTTGGACGCGCGAGCAGCGCGAGAAAGCCGGGGCTGAACGTGACTTGGATGTTGCGGTGCCCTACCCGTCTGCTCGTAGGCCCGCTAGACGGCCGACTCGCGAGCGAAGCGACGTCGATGTTACCCCATTCGGCCGGTTCGGTGATGCGGAGATGAATGTGCACAGGTACAGCGCCATGAGGAATGTACGGCGCAGCAACATCCATAAGCACATCGATCCAGGTGAGCGAAGCGTCCCAGAGTTGGAAGACCCAATCTTGGGCGGCGCCTTCCACATCAGGGGCACTGGCGATTACCCACACGCTGAGAAGGCGAGTCTCCACTACACCCAGCAGAACACCTTGTGCAGCTGCGTCGGTAACCCCATACATGGGGCGCTCGCGAAGCGCTCGGAAGGGGGTGCGGGCTGTGATCCGCCGCACTGGGAAAGATCGACTGGAGTCGAAGGCCACCGCATGCACGTCGTCCTCGCGCCTACGTCGGGCTCGGAGGCCGCGCACAAAGTCGGTACCCACCATGATAGCGGACCGATCAGCGGTTGGATACGGAACGTCGCCAGGGACGAGAGACATTCCGTGGTACTCCCAGTAGGCGGCAAGATTGAGGAGGCCACCGAAGTTGTTAAGCACTAAACCGTTGGCCTCGACCACCTCCCGATGCCACAGCAATCGCCAGACGCGCAGCAGATCCCACTCGGGGCTCTGCACCAGTGTAATCAGATCGTCGACGCCAGCTGCGTCGATGCACCAAGGCGTCTCGAGCCTTGGAAGAGAGATGGCGCGTCCGCGCCCGAGCCCGGCAAAGACCACGAGCGTCATCCCACCCCCGGGTGAGTGAGCGGCAAGGACACTTGCCGACCGGTGGATATAGGATGCGAGTGCATACTCCACTTCGTCAGGCATGACAGCCATCGCACCGATTCGAGTCTGTGCGGCGATCAGCAAGTCGTCATGAAGAATGACGACGTGCGCCAGCTTGTCTGTGTCGACGGCGAACACCGCCTCATCTACCGATACGCCAGTGGGTCGCTCGCCAAGCAAACTCAGAGCTTCCGGTACCTGCGGGGCAAGGCCATCTACGCCAAGGGCATCAAACACTCGTGCCGTTTGGTGTCGGGCAATCGCGTCTTGGTAGACCAGAAGCGCCTCGTGTTCGGCAGCCCATGTCAAGATTCGCGCACGGATAGCAGCGCTTACAGAGGTCGCGGCAGCGAGAACGAGGGAGTCGCCGAAGCGGGCGAGCGGACGTCGCTCGAATGGCGGCGCCTCCACGCCATTCACGGCCGGCGAGCTCGGCGCAACGATGAATGGAGCGAGGTTCTTGATGCTGAGCTCCAACGCTGCGAGGTCCGATGCTGTGAAAATGACAGCGTCCGCGAGACCTGGAGGCGGGGGCGTCGCGCTCAGTACAGCGCGACGTGGCAGCACCTGATCCGGCTCAAGCCAGCGGGCGAGATTGCGCCGCTCACAGAGGCACTCCGATAGGAGGAGGAGCGCCCGCACCTCTTGGAGTAGTAGGGTCCGCGCAGGACTTTCTGGTAGCGCGTAGAGGCAGTCGATAGCGTCTTGAAGGTGTCCGTCATTGCGCTCCCACGTTCCTTCAAGAATGCGATACACCCCGCCGGGTGCTACAACTGCGGAAACGAAGACGTCCTCAAGCGGATCCTCCGATCGCGCGATGCCGTGCTCCCCAAGCAAGTCATCGATCCAAGTGCGCAGGTGTTCTGCATCTGGCTGTAAACAGCCCTTGCAGTGAAGGAAGGCGAGGTTTACCAGTGCCTCGAGTCGAACGCAAGCAGTGGCGTACGAAGGCACAGTCAACAGACTGCCTGACAGCGCAACGGTGGCGAAAGGTTCGAACGAAGCAAGCGCACTGGCTACTGCGTCAAAGGACGCGTCGTCCAACCTTGGGAGCATGGGGTCTTCTCCTAGACGATACTTAGATGGCTCCGCGAAATCGCTGTAGGGTGATTTGATGCCACGTAGTTTCGATGCGCCGAGCTAGCGTGCTATCGGAGGCGGCTTCCATGTGGAAACTGTCGAACGCAGAACGAAGATCCTCGAGTAGGCACTCCAAGTTCAAAGTCAGCTTCCCGTTGTCATCGACAGTGAAATGTGCCGCCTCATCGGCATGCTTCCGTCCCCAATGCAGCAGGAAGTGGTACCGACATCCTGTCGATTCGTTATAAAGCTCTCGCGGACGACCAGTATGCATCAAAGTGTGGCGGTACAGCTGGATCGCAAGTGTTATCGCTTCTGCATTGTGTTCGGTGTATCGCTCCAAGAACGTCGTAAGCCGCTTGGTCTGACCCCGGGTCGTCACAGTGCCGGCAGAGAGAGAGGCGAGTAGGTCAACCTGCGAAAAGACGCCCATTAGCAGTGCGTATAGCGACATGTAGTACTTCGGTTGAGCATTCTCAGCCAACCGCACGCGAATCTCCGTCGCTTCCCGAATAAGACTCGAAATGTCGCGTGAGAGTCGCGCGAGTATGCCGGTGTGTGCTGTGTCGGTCACGAGCGTACCTTCGATCGATTCGCCTGCGTCAATGGATTGCGCTGCGGCTGTAGCACCTCGCCCAGAAGGCCTGCGAGTCGCCATGTGCGCAACCACATGGCCTTCCATGCCGTACGGGTTCCGTCATTTCCTAACGGATGCTTCGCGTACCATCCGCCGGACGATTCCGACTAGCAACGGCCATCGCGTTCACCATGGATCGCGGTTCGCGGACTCTTGCGCAACCCCGAGCGCGCTACCAAGCACCGAAGTGACTTCCATCAAGACCGACTTCTCGACAGTCACTGCGGCGTTACGAGTGAGCGCCCGCAACTTGGCGCACGCCAGTGGCAAGTGCTTGAGCGCAGCGGAGAGCTTCTCCTGTGCTAACTTGCAATTGTCAGACACATCGCTTGGGAGAGGAATCGGTAAGGCGATTTCGTCAATCGTGCTCGGGACTGCGGCGCGAACGCTCGCGAGTACGCGATGCGAGTTCTCGACGAGTCACTTGCGGTCGGTTGTCGTCATCTCATTCCAGGTGGAGGCTGATCCTGGCCATCAGCCCGGCCTGCCCTTGGCTCCCATGCGCGCCGGTAGCGCAGCCGAGTGGCATACCGGTACGTGACGAGGGGAACCACACACGGGCGAGTTGCGAGAGCTGAAGGGAGCCCAGAGCCGAGCGTGGCGATGAATTTCACCACTGTACGCAACGGGCGTTCAGTTCATGTCATGGACCACTCGAGCTACCACGCTCCAGTCGCGGCACCGCTTGCTGGATAGCGTGTGTTATAACCACCGTGCGTAGCCCGACGCGCGCACTCACCGCGTGCACTACGTCCGGTCGTGCCAAGAGCTCGCAGCCCTGAAGCATTGGTATTTCTCCTGTCCGATGGTAGCCCAGCGCGCGTACGCGCCAGGTCCGAAGCACGAGAGCCTCTTCAGCGTCGGAATCGATCCAGCACAGTCGCCTGAGCCGAGGCCCAAGACGAAGGCCGGCACGGGCTGCGATGTGGGGCGACGGCGTAAGGATGATGGCCGTGCCGAGCAGATCGTCGATCCGTGTGGCGCCGCACATCGGGCCTGTTGCCACTCCGAGTACGCCCGCATCCGCGGGCTCACTTGCACCGGTCGCCGGCCGGAGCCACGCGGCTGCGTCGATGTCCCCGAACGGCCTGAGATCTACGTCAACCTTCTCCGCGCCGACGAGCCGCACGCCGCTCGCTACCTGCGCTACCGAAGTAGGGACGCGCCAGATCCGTTTGCTGTCAACCACGAACTCACGCTCGACGTACCCGAGGCGAATCCATCCCGGGAACTCCGCGTCGTTCAGCGCCTGCGGGTGCGTTACGTTAGTCTCTACGAGATGCGGGGCGGGCAGCAGCGGACGCGGTGCGCGGCTCGCCTCGACCGCTACGTGGAACGACACATCGGGCAGCAGAATCGCGAGCAGCACGTCGTCCAGCCCTATGGTCGACTCTCCAGCCGCCCAGAGAGCGGGCCGAATCCCATTGGCCGCTTCATGGAGGGCTGCCTCGAAGAGTTCCTGCTCCCAACGGACGACGGGCGTCCAGAACGGCTCCGGGCGTTCCCGATCCGCAGAGATATAGTACCGCTCCCGCGAACGAGCATGCGCTCCGTCAGACTGCCAGAACGAGGTCTCAAGTTGTGAGGCGATCACGCGCGGGAGGTCCGGCCACGCCGCTGCCAGCTGTTCTACGCGGTCGCCCCAGTCGAGCGAAAGTGCCGCGGCCTCATGCGCTTGGCTTGCGCGCGGGGATGCCGGCGGCGCTGTTGGCTCTGGCGCCGAAGTCGGAGTCCCTGCCCGTGCCAAGAGGACACGAGCGAGCGCCCGGTCCCCGTAGAGCTCACTCCCGGACGCAACCGAAAGCGCCGACTCCAGTGCGCGCGTAACCGCGAAAGGAGGCTGCTCCACCTCGTGTACAACCTGTAAGGCCGCCCGCAACGCAGTCGACGGGGTGTCAACCGTGAGGAACCGCGCAAGCGGCTGTACGGTGGCTCCAGGACGCTCGGCCAAGACAGAGGCAAAGGCGAAGAGCGCTTGTCGCCGCCTGACCAGCTCGGGGTGGGTCGTAAGGCCGAGCACCACGCCTACAAGCCCCTCCTCGCGCGACCAGGGCGGTGTGTCCGCGGCAGTGAACGGGAGCAGTACCCCCTCGTCGCGGCTGCGCGATGGCAGGCGATGGCGGACAACGTCGAACCCTGCATTCCACGCTGCCCAAGCCGTGTCGGTCTCGCTCCAAGCCGCCGTGCGCCGAATGATGCCCGGCGTGATGCCCGTTCGGTATCCGCCCACAATCAACACCTGTGCAATTTCACTCGCGAGGGCTGACCGCGCCTCTGCCTCGTCGAGCGCTCGCGCGCGCTCGAGCCAACCTGCGTGCTCCTCCCCGCCGAGCGAGTCCCACCCGCCGCCGCCGCGCGAGCGGGCGAAGGCAAGGGCGAAACAGAGCGCCGCTACGCGCGTCTACGCGTATCGCGCGAAGCCCTCCGCAAGCGCCGCGAGCAACTCTGTTTCGTGGTAGCCGCCGGCGAGTTCTCGCGCGAGGAAGCGAATCAGCCGGGTCACATCGTCCTCACGCCCCGCCTCGAGCCAGCCGAGGCACGCATAGCCAATGCGGTTCGAAAGGCGTTCGTCGCCCCCACTGCGCCGCGTCGCTAGGTTCTGCCCGAGATTCGACCGGAGTTCTGCCATCAGCAGGAGGGGCGTGAGCTCGCCGGACGGCGCGCCCTGCATAGGCGCGCGTAGCACTGCCGGCATGGGGCTCCCCTCTCCGCGAATTACATCGGGTGAGTCGCGCTCTCCAGTGCGGTCGAATGCCAATGGGCCGTGCGACGAACCCACCCGGAGCTCGTGACGCTTGGCGAACGACACCACGGAATCCAGCGCGTCCGGGAAGCTGTACTCGGCGTCGCCCTCGATTTGGGCGAGAGCGCGCCGCGTGGCGTGTCGGGCGGCTTCCCGGTCCGTATCGGCGAGGCGTTCCAACACACCGAGCCGCCGCGACGCCTCTTCGCTCGCCCGCTCGCCGTCGTCGGCGTCGAATCGAAATGCCATCTGAGCCGCAGCGACGATCAGTGGGTCCGCGTCGGCGGCAACGGCACGGATGGCGTCCAGCGCCGCGGTTTCGACCCGCGCGTCCACGCTCCCGCCGTCCGCCACTAGGGTGCGAGCGACGAGGGAGAGCGCCGCGACCGCATCAGTGGCCGCGAGCGCGCGGAACCAGCTGTTGAGTACATGATGGGTACCGCGGCCGTCCGTGTGACGGAGGACGGCCTCGGCGAGCGGCTGCAGGCGCTCGAGCGCTTCGAGCTGCCGTGCGGGCATATCGGCGAACGCTGGCAGCCCCTCAAGCACCTCGTAGAACGTGCCGTCCTTGCGGAAACCGTACGCCGTGAGGTACACCGCCGCCCGCCTCCAGTGTGCGCGGGCCTCGGCTTTCTCACCCAATGCCGAGAATGCGCGTGCGGCAACCATCTCGACATCGGTAAGGTTGCTGAAATATTCGGTCCCCGCCTCGGCGGCCGCGATCTGCGCGCGCACGCTCTCTCGCAGAAGATCAGCGATCGCGGGCTCACGCGCGAACGGGAGCAGCAACTCACCGAGCGACTCTCGGAGGATCGGGCCGGTAGGAGTGCCGCGGATGTTCGTGCTCGTGCCGTCGACAACCCGCTCAATCGCAGCGACGGCTGTACGCCACGCGTCGGGTGTCGCGAGCAGCGCGAGTCCGCGTCCCAGCGAGTTGAGTATCGTGGCACGGTGGGGCGTAAGGTCACACGCCCGCGGCTCGCCCACGAAGGGGCGTGTGTCCCGCGTCAGCTCGTTGAATGCCTGCACCGCCAGCGCCGAGGCGACCGCGCGATCTCGGCGCGCTAAGGATTCGGCCCGGCTGACGAGGACGACATATCGCAACCAGCAGCGGTACCATCCCGGACCGCCGATCCGCGCGTCCAGCGCGTCCACGCCCGCCTGGTCGAACAGTGCGAGCTGCTGCACGGCCTCCACCCATGCCGCCACATTCTCACGCTCCGGGTACCGGCGGGCTGGCTCAAGCCCAATGTCGAATGCTCGCGGGTCAGGCAACGCGGCAGCGGCACAATGCTCTACTCCGAACGCCGCCGCGACGGCGGCTCCCCGCTCGGCGTCGATTGTGTACGCTTGCGCCGCGATGTCGCGCGCGCCGACCAGATCGCCACCCTCGCTTCGCAGCCGCGCGCGCAGGCCGAGGAGCGTCACGCGGAACGAGCGCGCCACGTCCTCAGCTCCGACGAGTGCATCGAGTACTGCGTCGCTTGCGGTCCGGACGAATCGATCGGCTAGTGCCGACAGGATTTCGTCTCCGAAGTCGTCGTTCTCGGTGAGAACCCCCGTTACCCATACGCGCGCCGCGTCATCCCCACTCATTCGCATGGTGCCATGTGCAATGGCGGCGAGGACCGCTCCAACCCATGACGCGTCCGGTCGCCGGCTCTCGGCCCTTTCGAGCGGCGCAGGCGGCAGATCGAGGTACTCCGCCCAGGGCGGTGCCCCGCCTGCGTCGTCGATGCGCGAGCACAAGATCAGCCCGAGATGCCTTCCGATTGTCGGCCGCCCTTCGAAGAGCAGTCGTTCCGACATCGCGTCCGCGCCCGCGACGTCGAGGAACGTCTCCCAGTACGGTACAGGATCGTACAGAGACTCTTCGAAGCACGTGTGCGCGGAGCGATAAAGCTCCGCCAGCCGTACGAGGTCGGGCCAGCGCTGCGCGCGCGCCGCGACCTCAATGGCGAGGTCGAGGTTGCGCTCGACCGCTCCCCGTGGGTGGCCGGCCGCGACCGCGTCAGAGACGAACGTCGGTCCGACGAGGCGTAGCACATCCTCTGTGCGCCCGGCACGCCGGAGCGCAGGGAGCAGGTAGCGAAAGGCCTTCGCGTCAGCGAAGAAGCCGAGTCCCTCGAGCCAGCCGACGACGGGCACCAATACAGCGTCGAGTCCGAGGCCAGCGGCGCGGAGCCGCTCGACGGTGAATCTGCGGAAGCTCTCGTGGAAGACTCGGAGTCCGCCGCGGCCGGCGACGTCAACGAGTATCGGGCGGAGCCGGTGCAGAGCGTCAGGGAGGCGAGTACGGAGAAGGTCGGGGACGATGGCGGCAAGTTCCTGTTCAGTCACCGCAAAGTCCACGAGCCCGAGCAGGTCCGCCACCTGCTGTGCCACACCGTCGAGGCGCTCGTACAGATGCGCGTAGTAGTATGCGATGTCGCCACCGATGTCCGGAGCCTCCTGGAGCCAGTCGGTGAGAAGAAGGGCGTGTCCGCGCGCGAGCGTTTCTCGGAACTCGCGGACGAGAAAGGTCGCGTAGAGGGGATTGCCCTCAGACCGCTTCCAAAGCGCGTGCCACCCCAACGCCGGGTCCCCGCCTGCGGCGACCTGTTCGTCTGCGAGCCCCAGCCGGCGCGCGAGCGCCGTGACGTCTGAGCGCTCCCAGGCGGGTAATCTCAGCTCCCGCGCGATGTCCGCCAGCGGCGCGAGATGCGGCCCAGGCTGGGACCCGACAACTAGACATACGCCCTTGGGCAGAGCCAAGGCTGCAAGCTCCTCAACTATCTCCGTGTCCGCTCGCCGTACGTCGCTTGACTCGGCGAGCACGCGGGAGATGTGGTCAACGCCGTCGACGATCAGCACGACTGGCTCCGGCGTAACATGCACCGCGGCAGCAGCGAGCACGCGCTCAAGTTCTGCCGACGTCGATGCGTACGCCTGCACTTTGGCATCGCGTAGCGACGGATTGAGCTCGAGCAGCTCACCAACCAGATTGCCGAAGAGCGCATCAGTGGTCACGCGCCGGGCGATGTCTGGGTCGCCCGGCTCGAGGTAGCAGTAGTGGCGCGCGACGAGGTGACCTGCCTCGCGTAGTTCTTCTGCAAGTTCGGTGAGTGCCCAAGACTTCCCGGCACCCGGTGGCGCGACGACAGTTACGATTTGTCCAGCGACCATGGCCTCTCGGAGGGCCGCGCGGAACACATCACGCGGGACTCGCCGCGCAGGGTCGACGGGGAACTGTTGCGACACCCGACCGTCATCCACCCGGAGGGCGATCTCGTGCGCCACCTCCGCGCGCGTGACGGTGCGGTGGGACGTGCGAGCCGCCGCCGCGAGGACGATCAGCCGCGCCGCCACGTCCTCCGGTGTGCGGTGCTGGTTGGGGTATTCTCCGACACCGACTCGTTCAACGAGGAAGTTCAAGAGCACGCGTTCCAAAGGGCCCGGTGCAGTCAGGTCCTGCGAGAAGCCGGGTGCGTCCGTCTCTATCACGAATCGCCGCGAAAACTCGAGGAACGTAGTGCGATCAAGGTCCGCGCGTCCCTCAAGCGCGGACCACACAGGCGGCTTGTCCTCTGGCCACACGCGCTCACCGACGATGCGGAAGCGTCGCGTCGTTATCTCCGGGAACACTGTCGGCACGTCCGGCGTCGGCTCGAGCACTGCCCACAGTTCATCATCGGACGCCGGCGCCGCCCACGCGACCAAGAGCCGATATTCATCGGCGACGTCGGGCGCCATGCGCGCGTAGCTCAGTACCAACTGGTCGATTCGGAGCGCGGACTGCTTGCGAGTGAAGTCCCCCTGCTTCAGTGCGCGCGCCCCGGGCTCGCTCCACTTGAGTTGTCTCCTTAACCACCCTCGCGAATCACGGACGCTCAGATCGTCGAATCGGTCGTCTGTAACCAGCTTCCGATCGACCGTTACACTCTCCCCGTCCGCGACCAGTGCCTGTGCGAGAGCGATGGCCGTCGCGAGATCCTGGTATGCGTATCCTCGGTGTGCCGAGGAGAGATCTGAAGAACGGGCCACGCGGACTGGGGAGGGCGGGTGATTGATCGGTGCTCTGCGGCCGCGGAAGGCACAGTGACCCGGACACAGTGCCGTTCGTGGGGGCGACCCGCTTGGGGATGTGCGACCGGTGGCAATCGAGCGATTCGAAGTTCGCTACGCAGCGCCGCGGTGACCACACACGAATGACCCTACTCGATGCTGGACCGGCCTTCTAAAGAAGTATGACGCATGTGCTGGCTGGGGCCCAGGGGGTGACCGCCAGTCCTCCCCATTGCGGTCCTCGACCTGAACACCGCGGCGGTGGAGTACGCTCACAAGAAGCGGATTGCAGGGCCGCGTTCACCCTCCCGCTATGTCTCCGACAAGGATTGCGGGCTCCCTACTTCCGCGGCTTCCGATACGGCACGCGCGAGAACGGCAGTACAACCGATTCCAGAAGAGCGGCCGGCACCCAGTACATCTCATCCTCGTAATCGGGTGAATTGAACCAGAGCACTCTGCACTCTGGCGGCCCCCAGGGAACACCAGCGTTGTTGGCTGCCTGGAAACACAATGCCTTATCTCCGGCCGCGAGATACCAGATCCCGCGCGTGGTGATGGAGCGCCCATGCCCAGAGAGCTCGAGATACGAGTGCGCTGCGGTCCCGTCCGCGTTCTGCACGAGAGCCTCCCCGACATCCGGTAGGGGAGAGCTGGTCCACGCCGTGCCTTCCAACCTCTCGCGCGGCGAGGTCGGGAAGAGCCGGTGCCAGTTGTACGCGGCCGTTAGCACGACGATGGACGCGATAAGCGCGGCGGATTGGGCGCGACTTCGGAGCCATGAGAGTATGCGGTGAGTACTCATATAAGGCGGACGGACGGAGCGGAGCGGCGGTCACGGCACTGTGCCTGGACGCTTGCGACGACAATCACGCGGGTGGGGACCAGCGGCGCCATCTTTCAGTCATAGACAATTCTCTCGTTGCGCGCTCGAGCGACTGGCATGTTGGCTGGTAGCGGTCGGGCGCGAAGAACGCTCTTAGTGGCAGGAGCTGCATGATGTCTGGCCGGAAGCAGGGATGGATACCGCCCCTGCCTGACGTGGAGCAACTCCGCGCCACGCTTCGTTCCCTGGTACGCCACGGACCATTTCATATCGAGCTGAACAGCCGAGATGACGCCGTGGTTCGGCTTGCCGTTCCGACTGGTACGCAAGGGAGGTATCCCGACGGACCCGATCCAGCCCGAACGCGTGCTCAAGTGGTGCTGTATTGCGCCTCGCTCAACCTGCTGCACCAGCGTCCCGATGCAGTCGTGGTCATTGCGAGCATCGTCGATGAGGTCGCGGTCTCTGGCGCGCCGCGGGAGCAAGAGCGGCTCGAGATGTTCAACCGCGCGGCGGAAGAGTTGGAGAACGAGGAGCTTGGCGGCTGACCCGTCGGACGGGCGTGTTTGGGAAGGTCGCAAACACGCCCGTATCTTCGGGCGTAAGTTGTCACCTACTCCGCTGACGACTTACTCCCCTCCAGGTGGCGCCCGCATCGCGGCGGGCTGGAGAGGCAGAGATGTGAGGCGTTGGTACGCGCCAACAGGAGCGGCTCGAAAAGTTCAACCGCGCGGTGGAGAAATTGGGCAGCGAGGATCCCGGCGTCTGAGCCTAGCCAGGGATCCCGCCCCGCACGCCCCGCGAGCCGGCCGCTGGGCCATGTTAGTACGAAAACAGCGATCGTGCTAATTCAGCAGGATCTTGCTAACATGCCACCCGCACCACCCCGTCTGGCCTCTGCCGAGCGGGGTGGTTAGCGTATGAGCATGGAGACAGACGACGGGCGAGAACCCCCCACAGCCGGGGAGCTGACTGAGCTAGCAGCCCGGGTGTTTGGGTCACACCCCGCGGCAGATGACTGGCTCGATGCTCCTCACCCGTTGCTCGGCAGTTGCACCCGCGTTCCCTGGTCGCCTGACCAGGCGGCTCCCGTCGGGTCGAGCAGATTCTATTGTGCCTCGAAAACTCTCTGCCTGCGTAGGACAGCGCGGGGTGCGATCCCTGGCCGGCAGCGACTGGGCCGGGCGGCTGTGGTAGGTACGATAGTAGTAGAAGTGGAGCCGCCCTCTGGCCTCGACGCCGAGCATATCGGCCTGGCGATGCGCGAAGTCACGGACTTCCTGGAGTCCGTCAACTCTCAGCTCAACTCGCGCGGGATCCCTCGGCTGGAGACCATGATGGTGGCGGTCAATTTCAGCTTTATGGTCGGCGAATGCATGTCCACGAACATCCCGGTCTACTACGACGGTCTTGTGAAGAACCGCTACCGCAACGGCCATCCTGACCTGCTTCCGGCGGGACTGTTGCACTGATTGCGGTACCGCAATACGGGGTGATGATGTCATGGCACATGGAAGAAACGAAATCAGAGGCTGGGCGTCCGAGAGCGCTCGACGTAAGCGGGAGTTGCTCGAGGAGGCTGGTGGTGGTCTGACGGCCGAGGAGGTGGCGAGACGCCGTGGGCTGCCGCTCGTGAATATCGAGCACGCCCGCACTGCGGGGTTGCTGCTGGCGGTTCACGTAGAGACTGATGAGTGGCTCTATCCGAGGCTGCAGTTCGATGACGACGCCAAGCCTCTACCTGGGCTCGAGACGGTCCTGCGGGCGTTCCGTGTCGAGGATCCGTGGATGCAACTCTCAGAGTTGTTGACACCCGATCCGATACTAGGGAACCGCTCGATATTCACGATGCTCCGAGAGCAGGGAGAGGCGGCTATCCCTGCCGCGCTCGAGGCGGTGCGAGAGGTGGGGTAGGGTCGGAGGCGGGAATCCCTGTATACACCAGCATCTGCCTTTATCTGGTCTGCTCGGATAAAGCGATGTGCAAGAGGCGGGGCCGTGCCGGGCTCGCGGCCGATATGGCCCCCAGCGATTCTCAGCCCGCAGATTGGAAGCGCAAGTGCAGACGGCAGTCGGGTTGCTCGCCACTTACGCGGGGGTTGGGCGGGCCGTTCGGCAGAACAGACCTTGCGGCCGTTCGAGCCGCTCCTCGCGGAGGGAGCCGGTCCAACATCACTGGCGGGGTCGCAAGAGACTGCGACCCCGTTTTGCGTTCGTCCCCGCGGTGCTGGCCGGACTCTGCTAGTTGCCGTGCGGCAACCGCCGCGGCACGATCGTCGGTTGAACGGGAAATCGCTGATGGTTGCCACTCGGCAGCTGCGCCCTAACGGTCGGCGGCGATAGCCTGAATCCCGCCCGGAAACGGTGCTACGGCTCCGCTCGTCCGGGGAGCACTGGAATGCTTCTGAATCGCCCCGGCCGTGTCGCGCCACACGACGCGCAATCGAACAGGCGCCACGGACTCTAGAGGCGGGACTCGGCTAGGATCACGGACGCCTTTCTCACCGCCTCCGCCGCGTGAGGTACGGGCGGAATTAAGGGCAGCTTTTCCTCCTCGAGCATGATTGCGTCGACGACCTTCCAGAAGCTCGTTAGTTCCCTTGCGCGCATCATATCGAGGATCGCGATGATAGCATCTGACGTGGGCCGTGGATCCAGGGGATTTATGAGATTACGCAACCCGAACAGATCGTAGCCAGTTATGACAGCGGTAGCCGCGCGCGAATAGATCAATTGCGCCAGGAGGACGAGTTCTGGGGCGTTGGGATCCCGTTGCCGGAGAAGGAGGTACGTCTGCTTGAGAACCATCCGGCTCGACTCGGGCTGCGACAAGATGAACTGCGTGAAGTCGGCGTTGGGTGCATCGACTTCGATCCTGATTGCTTCTAGTCGCGCTATCTGCGATGGAGAGAGCTGGATTGCGGAGGGAAGGGCACGCACCCACTCCGGTTTCCGTGGCCGCATGAAATTGAACAAGCCCATTGGATGCCCCCGGGGACGCGGTTTCGAGCAACCTGCTGCGCGCATTTTACTGTCAGCAGACCGTCAATGGCGTTACGCCGCGGGTTGGTCCAATAGTGGGCGTCGGCTCTCGTCGCCTCGAGCCGTGAATCGAACTGTCCTCGACTTGTGGCGGCCTGACTGGTCCGGGCGATCGGACACCGTGTCGCCCTGATTGGCTGATACTACGATTTCTGCGCTGCCGTGGGAAGAGAGCCCGTCGGGCTGAGCAAGAGGTTCCGCTCGGGAGTGCAACTCCAAGCTGAGCAGTTCGGTCGTGGCGCAACCCGCTGTCGGCGGCGTCAGGGATTCCGCCGGCGACAGAACTACTCGCAGCGCTGCTGAACGTGAAGGGCAGACCACGGACCGTTCTGCGGCAGCCCCGTGACGGAGTTGTCACTGAGTCCGAGAGCTGGGCGCCATCAACACGGTTCAGCGCGGCGCGTGGCCCTCGTGTTGGACGCCGAAAGAGATGGAGCTGGTCGCGACGTCCGCCATGCAGGTCCAGGCCCCTCTCTAGGTCTTCTTGTTGCCCCATCTCCAGTCTGACCATGACCAGAGAAGAAGAAGTGCAATCGTGGCAACATTGATTACGCTCCACTGCTCGCGCTCGAGCCGAAGTGGGAGCAGCGGATTGTAGACGAAGGCCGCTATCAGAAGAACCACCGCCCACAGCTCGCGTCCACTATCTCCGGCGATGTACGCCTGCCAGACGAACACGGCGAAGCACACGAGTCTCAGGACCTGGTAGTACGCGTACGGATTGAAGTCGAAGATCGCCCAGCCGAGCATGACCATCGGCGCGAGCAGGGCAGGACGGATCCGGAACGAGGAGGAAGGTGAGTTTAAGTGCATCCTCTCTCTCCCCGACGTGCTAGGGCCAGCGGAGGGCGTGCGTGGG